>JANPES010000226.1:0-4245 GCA_031423035.1 Cyclobacteriaceae bacterium
GTTTGGACCATAGGTCCGTCTTCGATCACATTCACTCCTTCGAACTGATCAGGACCGCAGGTCCCGACCAACATCCTAACCAAGTCCCGACCAACGTGGAGTCTTATTGGATCAACGCTTACACGACAGCCTTATTCATGAATCGCTCAAGGAGCCGCTCCATCCTCCTGTTGGTCCGGACTTGCAGTCCGTGACCCCTTCAAAGCCCAATCTTTCTTCGGAGACGGACCTATGGTCCCTGACAACTCGTTCGCTTCTTCTTCCCGGCATGCTTTGTTCACTCGTGGCCGCACATCAATCGTATCTATCTCTGGCCATCCCACTCTTATCAATTGTCAAAGAACTGTTTGGACCATAGGTCCGTCTTCGATAAAATTCACTCCTTCGAACCGATCGGGACCGCAGGTCCCGACCAACATCCTAAGCAAGTCCCGACCAACGTGGAGTCTTATTGGATCAATGCTTACACGACAGCCTTATTCATGAATCGCTCAAGGAGCCGCTCCATCCTGCTTTCAGCCTTACTCAACCCTTCCCTCATCAAGACATCAAACTCGCCCTGGACCTGGTCAGCCAACTGGCGATAGTACCCGATGCCCTCCATGAGGTTCTTGTGAAATTCCTGAACATACTTCCTCCGCTTTTGATCAAGCTCTTCTGTTGAGTCGGTCAATAACTCAGACCAATAGTCAACATACAGCATAAGCTCTTTGATAAACATATGCGGCCGGTCCTTGCGTTCAATAATATTTGTGCGGCCATAGATGTGATCGGTCATTTTTTGAAGGGAGACTACCTTGCTGAAATAAGCGATGTTGGGTCCCGGGCAGATATTCACCGCCACCGATTTATTCTTGAACGGCGCAAGGGAATGTATGTTCAGGGCAGCATTGCTCAGACCCGTACACAGACATTCTTTTGCCAATACTTTTTGCACATGGGCGCTGTACTCCGCCTCGGGCAAATGAAGTTCTTTCAAATGAGAAATCTTTTTCCTTTGATACGTATGCGAAGCGGTGCACAAAGGCGTCTCTCCAAATTCGGTATTGGACACCAGGTATTTCTCAGTGCATGGACTTCCCGGTTTACCTTTCCGGATGCGAGCAAATTTTTCGTTCTCTCCGGTCGTGCCCTTCAGGTAATAAAAGCGTACTCCCAGTGGAGAGTTGTGACTCAAGACGACATCGTGCTCGTCCGCCTTGCTCAATAACTGGAGGGTCGAATCATCAACCGTTGTTGCTTCCGGCACCAATAAGAATGGGGTGCCCCACCCAGTTCCATCCACCTCATAGAATTCACGGAGGAAGCGATCTTCGTCGTGGGTTCCTATTCCTCCTTGCACGGTCACTCTCACCGTATGAGGAAGAGGAATCGCCTCCTTCCCTTTCGCCGCCAAAGCGGCATTGTAAATAGCAAACAGTGTATTGACAAGTTCGGCCTTCTTTGTCTTGAACTCCTCTAAAATGGGCCCTAGTAAATATCCATCCGTTGCAAAAGCATGGCCTCCGCAATTCAATCCGGATTCAATTCTGAATTCGCTCACCCATAAGCCCTTCTTGGCAAGCATCTTTCCCTGAATCAACGCCGAGCGGTAATCAGAAACTTTGATGACTATTTTCTTATTGAACGTGCCATCTCCCTGAACACTAAATTCGGAATGTTTTTCCATGTAACTAAACAACCGAGGATTCATCCCGGCCGAGAGGATAATTGAAGAATTTGACAAGTCGCTCTTTGCGTATCCACGAAACGCTGCAACAGCATCCGATCCATCATCGATAGCAACTCCGGCGTTATCCGAATTGTTTTTGTCAAGTTTGGTCATGATGTTCACATCGATGCTGCCAGAAACTATTTCATCTCGAAGCCAGTGCTCCAGTTGCAACCGATCTTCCGGATCATCTACTGTCAGCATTTGTTGATAGATCCGCTTCACATCTGATTCGTTGGGCAACATTTCAAAATACTTACAGATATCCGATCCGGGGTCGAATGGCTCCTCTTTGAGTCGTGTGATTTGGTCAGCAACGATTCGATTAACCAGGTTGAGGTAATCGGTTATTCGCCTTGCCCGGTAGTCAGGCTCCTCACGGGAAATCGGATTGTAGGTCTCCCCGATTTGTTGATAATAATGCTCCCGCATCTTCTCAATCAGGTTGTCTTCGATAATTGAAATAACCGAATGGATGCCAAACCGAGCGACTTTGATAGGCGAGTCTATTGTGTAGGCCAATCCCATGACCGGGATATGGAAGGTGTGTGGTGATGCTGACTGCATGATTGATTCATTAATGAAACGCAAAGGTAAACAATTAGCGGATAGTTTAGTCCTCTATTAAGTCAGATAGTTTTTCGCTAACGAACGTACGCCTAGGTCCCCTGGGAAATGGAAATACTATCTCCCCCTAGCAAGAAGAACCGCCCGAATCGTAAACGTTAACATCAGCGCAAAGTAAAGCAGGACGGCGCCCATCGTTACCCAGCCGCTGTACGCACGATAATCCACCGGCAACAGGGAGACATCCGCCAGCAGGCGCATCACCAGTGAACTCAGCAGAATGAACACAGGAACATAGAGTAACGGGTGGTATGGCTTGACGGAGAGTCCCAATACCCCTGGAAGGATAATCGGGCCGTGGGCAAAAATCATCGAAAATGTGAAGCCGATGAAAAAGGTGTGGACAATCATGTCGTACGCAAACGGAGCATCCCCCAACGTAATCAAGAACAATCCCTCAAACAGGAGCGCGAGGTATCCACATAAAAGTACGCTTGCTGTAAATCTTACGAGTCCCTCCTTCCGCATCGCGATCCGGATCACATCAAATCGCATGAGCCACAGACTTATCAGAATCATCGACAAACCCGCCAGGTACTTTCCAATTCCATGAAAGGGCACAAGCAGGCCAACCATGAACAACCCGAGAAACCCAATGAGCACATACCGGTTGGCAGGAGTAACAGGCAAGAACTTTGAAAGCTCTAACCGCTCGGAGACAATCGTAAATAACAAGAAGCCCATGTACCAGGGAAATACCATCGGATAAAACTGTTTCCAGAAAAGGAGACCTGTGCCAACAAGCCAACAAAATGCCCCCACTGTGGCGAGTGTTAAATAGAGGTTGTATTGTTTCCCTAAGTATGAAGCATACACGAGGATAAACACGACGCTGGCGGCCAACTGCAGTCCAACAGCCACATGCAGCTGCCCCACAATAAAGACAACGATGCTGGAGGCACTCATCAGGGGGCCCACAAAATAAATTGTTCGCTTCAGTGGAATAATTTTCTCCAGCGCAATGAGGGTCCCTAAAAACCCTCCCACCATGATGGCTCCATGATGTGCATAGGCTTCCGGTAATGGGATATTCCATCCCAATCGGCCCAATCCGGAAAGCATCCCGATGATCAGGTTGAGAAACGCAAAAATCAGTAAAACTGGTTTTAACAGATTGCCCATTGTTGTAAAACTCGCCAGGCGACACCAACAATAACCTGACAAAAGTCAATCGGACAAAATCAAGCAACAAAGAGTCCGGTTTTTTATTGGCCATTCCCTGAAATCGCTACCTTTCTGCAAAAATTTTGATCATGAAAATCACCAAACACGCTGTAGCCTCCATTCACTATACCCTCACCGACAATACCGGGAAAGTATTGGATAGCAGCATCGGTCGCGACCCGCTGTATTATTTGCACGGCGAAGGGAACCTTATCCCCGGGATGGAAGAAGGACTGGAAGGGCAGCAAAAAGGCATAAAACTCGAACTTAAGATCACTCCGGAAAAAGGCTATGGCGTCCGTGACGAGAAGATGATTCAACAGGTGCCCCGGTCGGCATTCGGCGATCAGAACATAACCAAGGGGATGCAGTTCCAGACCAACAATGGTATGGTTGTTACCATCACTAACGTAGGCCTTGAAAGCGTAACGGTTGATGCGAATCATTCCTTGGCGGGCGTAGAGCTGAATTTCAGCGTTGAGGTGATAGAAGTACGGGAAGCGACAGCGGAAGAGATTTCGCATGGGCACGTTCACGGACCCGGCGGGCATCATTAATAAGGCCTCTCAACATTTCTCCCCTGGCAATCCGTGCTTCAAATTCCGCCAGTTTTTGCGGGTCCTCCTGGACGACGTCCTCTGTTTTTATGCCTTCAAATGTGTTGCCTCCGCCGTACATAGTGAGTAATATAGTTCGTTTTCTGTCGCAATTTTCAAGTCAGCAAAGATAACAAACAACAGGGG
>JANPES010000227.1:0-10441 GCA_031423035.1 Cyclobacteriaceae bacterium
CAACAACAGGTAATGAAAGGATTGGTGAAGCAAGCGGCCGGCACCTTGTTTGGCAAGGACCACGGGTTTGATCAAATCCACTCCCACAACGACTTCAGCAAACAGGTTCCCATCCGGGATTATGAGGGATTCAAAAAGTACATTGATCTTGTCCTGGAAGGCAAGCCGGATATCCTGTGGCCGGGGTTGCCACTCTATCTTTCAAAAACCTCGGGCACAACCTCTGGAACAAAGTACATTCCCATCACACGCGAATCCATGCCCAACCACATTGTCAGCACCCGCAATGCGTTGCTGAGCTATGTGCACGAAACGGGAAAGGCATCATTCCTGGATGGCAAAATGATCTTTATTCAGGGTAGCCCGGAGTTGGATAAGAAGGGGGGCATCCACACCGGGCGATTGTCCGGCATTGTGAATCATCACATTCCGGCATATTTGCGCGGCAACCAGAAGCCGAGTTGGGAGGCAAACGTAATCGACGACTGGGAAGAAAAAATTGAACGGATTATTGATGAGACCCTGCCAGCAGACATGACACTGGTGGGCGGGATTCCTCCGTGGGTACAGATGTATTTTGATCGGATCATCGCCCGGACGGGCAAGAAGATCAAGGATGTCTTTCCGAATTTTTCAATCTACGTCTACGCCGGGGTTAACTTTGAGCCGTATCGGGCAAATCTCTTTGAAGCCATTGGAAAGAAAATCGATTCCATTGAGTTGTATCCAGCGTCAGAAGGATTCATCGCATATCAGGATTCGCAGCATGCCGAAGGGATGCTAATGGTGCTGAATAGCGGGATTTTCTTTGAATTTATACCAGCTGAAGAATATTTCAATGAGCGCCCCACGCGCCTGACTATTGAGGAAGTCGAGCTCGGAAAGAACTACGCCCTGATTATTAACAACAATGCGGGACTTTGGGGGTATTCAATTGGCGATACCGTCAAATTTGTTTCCCGAGATCCGTACCGACTATTAGTCACCGGGCGCATCAAGCACTTTACTTCGGCCTTTGGCGAGCACGTAATCGGTGAAGAAGTGGAAAACGCCATGATGCGTACCATGAAGAAGTTTCCCGAAGTCGAGCTGGTTGAATTTACCGTTGCGCCCCAGGTTACCCCTGCCGAAGGGCTGCCGCACCATGAATGGCTGGTTGAGTTTAGTCAGCCTCCCAACGATGTAAATACGTTTGTGGAGGAACTGGATCAGCAACTTCGTTCCCTGAATTCATACTACAATGACCTGGTTTCAGGCAACATCTTGCAGCCTCTGAAACTGACTGCCTTGAAGAAAAATGCCTTCATTGAATACATGAAAGGCCTGGGAAAACTCGGAGGACAGAACAAGGTGCCTCGATTATCGAATGATCGAAAAATAGCCGATTCACTAAGAGCGGGCAGCATGTTGAATATTGAACGATGAAATAGCGAATATTGAAGTTATGCCTTCTGCCCAGATGAATCCCTCCTCGAAGAAACATATCGCGTTACTCGGTTCTACCGGCTCCATCGGCCGTCAGACACTTGATGTTGTAGCATCCTATCCAGAACATTTTAACATCGAGGTGTTGACGGCACAGAATAATGTTGCGCTACTGATCGAACAGGCCAGGGTCTTCAAACCGAACGCAGTGGTCATCGGCAATGAAGATCAATACGACTCATTAAAAGCTGCTTTGGCAAACGAGCCCATCAAGGTTTACACAGGAGAAAGCGCATTGTCATCCATCGTGCAGATGGATTCGATCGACGTGGTCGTTACGGCGCTTGTCGGCTATGCGGGGTTGAAACCCACAATCAAGGCCATCGAAAGTGGAAAGACAATCGCGTTGGCAAATAAGGAAACCATGGTCGTGGCGGGTGCGCTGATAACGCAACTTGCCCGTGCGCATCGGGTTAATATTCTTCCAGTGGACTCAGAGCATTCAGCGATTTTTCAGTGCATTTCGGGAGAGACTCACAACCCGATTGAAAAAATTATTCTCACAGCCTCCGGTGGGCCGTTCCGGGGGAAGAAGCGGGCAGACCTGGAGAAGGTCACCAAAGCACAAGCCCTCAAGCACCCGAATTGGAGTATGGGCGCAAAGATCACCATCGACTCGGCTACGCTCATGAACAAGGGCCTGGAGGTTATAGAGGCGAAGTGGCTCTTCGGACTGACTGCTGAACAGATTGAGGTGCTTGTTCACCCGCAGAGTATCATCCACTCAATGGTCCAGTTTGAAGACAGTTCTATCAAGGCACAACTGGGGCTTCCTGATATGCGTCTGCCCATCCAGTATGCCTTGACGTATCCGGACCGCCTGAAATCAGATTTTCCACGGTTTGACTTCACTAACTATCCTGCCCTGACATTTGAAAAGCCCGATACAGAAACTTTTCGTAATCTTGCGCTCGCTTTTGAGGCCCTGGCGCGGGGAGGTAACATGTCTTGCGTCCTGAATGCGGCCAATGAGGTGGCGGTGGCGGAATTCCTGAAGGATCGACTTAGTTTCCTGGGTATTTCGGAGGTTGTTGAACAATGTCTGGCGAAATCGGATTATGTAAAGGAACCCAGCCTCGAAGATTACGTTGAGACGGATAAATTGGCCCGGATTAGGGCACAGGAACTTATCGGATGAAAATTTCAAATCTAATTACACATTGACATGGAGGGTATGATTATGACGGCCCAGCTGCTGCTGAGCCTTTCGATATTGATCGTTGTTCACGAATGGGGTCATTACATTACGGCGCAGACCTTCAACATCAAGGTGGAGAAGTTCTACCTGTTCTTTGACTTCCTTTTTCCCATGGCCAATGTCATGAACTTCTCTTTGTTCAAATACAAGAAGGGTGACACGGAGTTTGGCATAGGCTGGTTCCCCCTCGGTGGATATGTCAAGATCGCCGGGATGGTGGATGAGAGCATGGACAAGGAAGCCATGAAGGCTCCTGCACAAGATTGGGAATTCAGGGCAAAGAAGCCCTGGCAGCGCCTGATTGTCATGCTTGGTGGAATCATTGTTAATGTTATCGTCGGCATAATAATTTTTACCGGTCTTACTTTTTTTATGGGAGACCAGTACATCCCGATGAAGTATGTCAATGACCACGGCGGAGTACATGCGCTGGAGCTAGCAGCAGAACTCGGCATTCAGACAGGCGATCAGATTGTAAAAGTGAATGGCGAAGACGTGGTGAACTTTGATGACATCGCCAAACCCAACGTATTACTGGCTGATAATTCAAATTATACGGTCCTCCGTGATGGCAAGGAGATCCGGATTCCAATCCCTGCCAACTTCATCGAGAAATTTAATTCCAGAGAAGCTGCGTCTCATTTTGTCCTACCGCGGATTCTGCCGGTAATTGCTGAAGTCAGAGAGGGTTCTGTTGCTGGACGCGCTGGCTTGCAGAAAGGCGACAGATTCGTTGAGATGAATGAAAAGCCCATGGGATACTATGATGAAGTAGTTGGTGAAATAAAATCATTTCAGGGAGATACAATTCAATTTGCGGTAAGCCGGGGAAATCAGGTTATCAGCCAGAGAGCCTACTTCAAAGGGGAAACAACTTTAGGCTTTTATGCCGCAGGAATCCCTGCGGAAGAATTGGTAACTACTACCTATTCTCTGGGACAGTCTCTCGTGCGCGGTCCTGTTCGTGCTTTCGATGTAATCTTTGTTCAGTTGAAGGCCTTTAAGAAGATTTTCACGGGAGACATTTCCTTCCGCAAGTCGTTGTCTGGACCTGTAGGCATGGCGCAAGCCTATGGCGGCACATGGAACTGGGAACGGTTCTGGACCATGACCGGCCTGCTTTCTATGGTGCTAGCCTTCATGAACCTCTTGCCCATTCCGGGACTCGATGGCGGCTACGTGATGTTTCTCCTCTACGAGATGGTGAGCGGCAGAGAACCCAATGAAAAATTCTTCGAAACGGCCTTAAAAATTGGCATGGCAATTCTGCTGGTGCTGATGGTGTTTGTGTTTTATAACGACATCGCCAAGGCAATTACGGGTAACTAGCTGAAATTCAATATTGATCTCAAGATTCAGTAATTCTCACTTTCCCTTTCTAAAATCCAGAGGTGGTTTCCGATCGCCAATCAGCGAGGTATAAGTGAATCCGGGGCCGAGGCGCTGAACCAACTCGTCTTTGGCTTTCTGCAGGATAGCCGGGTTGTTGAACAAGTCTGCACCCGTCATGGCAATCGTCTTGGCTGCATTGATCATTGCTTTCTGTCCGATGCTCATACCACCGGTAGCCACGGCCTGCCAGGAGTGTGCCGGTGCGCCGGGAACCCAGGTAGCCGTTCCCAATCCTGCTGTTGGAACTACCCAGGTGATATCCCCCACGTCAGTTGAAGCAGGAAAAAATCCTCCTGTCTTGAACGGCTGAACTGTTTGCGCTTGTGACAAGTCGGGTGCCTTGGGCATTGACTTCTGAATTTCTTTGGCAAAGGCGGTCTCTTTGGCAGTGTAAGGCACACCACCCACAGTAACCAGGTTGTTGTACATCACACGGGCCAGGGTTTCGTTGGGTACAAGATTGTATGATCCGGAAATCACTTCATATTTTGTCGTCGTTTCCGTACCGGCAGCAGCACCCTCGGATGCCTTTACGATCCTTTTCCAGATTTCCTCCACCACGCGAGCATCGGGATGACGCACCATGTACTCCGCCTCAGCAAAATCAGGCACCACGTTGGCGGCAAGTCCGCCTTTCGAAATGATATAGTGAATTCGTGCGTCCTGGGGTATGTGCTCCCGCATCATATTGACCATGTAGTTCATGGATTCCAGTCCATCCAGTGCGGAGCGCCCTGCATCCGGGGCAGCGGCAGCATGGGCTGAGCGACCGTAGAACCGAAACATGGTTTGTTTGATCGAGAGGCAGGAAGAAGCGCTCGCATCGTTTGTTGATGATGGATGCCAGTGAAGCACCGCATCGACGCCGTTGAACAGCCCGTCACGGACCATGTAGACTTTCGCACTTCCGCCTTCCTCTGCGGGGGTTCCATACAGTTTTACCGTGCCAGCTTTCTTATTCTTGATCAACCATTCTTTTAAGGTGATGGCAGCCGCGGAGGAGGCTGCTCCAAACAGGTTATGGCCGCATGCATGACCACCGGCTCCTTCGATGAGCGGGGACTTTGTAAAGGTGCTGTCTTGGGAGAGGCCAGGCAGCGCATCGAATTCTGCCAGGATGCCGATGGTGGGCCCACCCGTTCCGTAAGAGTACGTTGCGACAAACGCGGTAGGCATTCCCGAGACGCCGGCTTCGACTGTGAAACCGCTGCCTTTCAGCAGTTCCTGAAGTTCGCTTGTGCTTTTTGTTTCATTAAAACCCAGTTCAGCATAGCCCCAGATATCGCGCGAGACTTTTTTATAGATAGCCGCGTTCTTGTCGATTTCGTTTACAATAAACTGCTTGTCTTTGTCACCCTTGACTTTGGGATTGATTTCAGTTTGGGCGAACAGCTGATTGATCAGCACGCAGAAAAGGAGAGGTAAGAGTTTTTTCATGGGAGATGGATTAGATGAAATGTATTGATGAAGTCGGTTAATGACCCTTTCTGAATTCCAGGGCGGGCTTACGGTCACCAACCATTGATTTGTATACAAACCCAGGTCCAACACGTTGGGTGAGTTCATCCTTTGCTTTCTTGATTAGTCCAGGATTTGTCAGAAGATCAGCTCCACTGAGCGCCATGGTCTTGGCTGCATTGAGCATGGCTTTTTGTCCAATGCTCATCCCTGCTGTTGCCACAGCTTGCCAGGAGTGAGCTGGTACACCCGGTACCCACGTGGCGACGAACATCCCCGCTGTAGGAACAACCCAGGTGATATCGCCGACATCAGTTGATGCAGGTGTGACAATACCCGTTCTGAATGGCTGAACGGCTTTTGCCTGGCTCAGTGGGGGGACCTTTTCGCCAAGGGATTTCTGAATCTCCATAGCAAATTTCTCCTCTTCGGCCGTGTACGTCACGCCACCCACGAGACTTAGATTATTATAGATGACCGCGGAGAGGGTTTCATTGGGCAACATGTTGTAAGCACCGGAAATAACTTCGTACCGCGTGGTCGTCTCGGTCCCGGAGGCTGCTCCTTCGGAAGCCTTTATGATGCGACTCCAGATTTCCTCAACGACAAGAGCGTCAGGGTGACGTACCATGTACTCTACTTCTGCATAATCAGGAACAACATTGGCAGCCAGGCCACCTTTTGAAATGATGTAATGAATCCGGGCGGTGGAGGGGATATGTTCTCGCATTAGGTTAACCATGTAATTCATGGACTCAACACCGTCAAGGGCGGAGCGTCCAGCATCTGGAGCGGCGGCAGCATGCGACGATCGGCCATAAAACCTGAAGAGTGTCTGTTTGATGGCAAGTCTTGAGTTGGGACTGGCATCGTTAGTCGATCCGGGATGCCAGTGAAGCACAGCATCAACGCTGTTGAAGAGCCCATCGCGAACCATGTAGACTTTGGCGCTGCCGCCCTCCTCGGCAGGTGTGCCGAAAACTCGAAGTGTTCCCGGTATTTTGTTTTTGATCATCCAGTCTTTTAGTGCAACCGCTGCAGCGATGGAGGCCGGTCCAAAAAGGTTATGACCACAGGCATGACCGGCGCCACCTTCGATGATCGGCCTCTTGATGGTAGCGGTATCTTGTGATAAACCAGGCAGGGCGTCGAACTCGGCAAGAAGACCCAGCGTGGGTCCACCCGTACCGTAGGTATACCTGGCAATGAAGGCAGTTGGCATTTGAGCTACACCTACCTCAATGCTAAAGCCACCGGCGCTTAATAATGATTGAAGCTCAGCCGTGCTTCTATTCTCGTTGAAGCCCACTTCGGCGTATCCCCAAATTCTACGAGATGCATTACGGTAGATGGTTGCGTTCTTATCTATTTCCTGGAGAATGAACGATTTATCCTTGGCGGCCTTTGGCTTTGAGGTGATTTCAGTCTGCGCTACAACGTTTGAAATGATGCCCAGCAACGATACCAGGAAGTAGATTTTCATAACGGATCGATTTGGGTGTTCGAATATGCTAAGAAAAAGTGAATTCACTTGATCCGAAGAGGATGGCCAACCGCAGAATGGCGTTAGTGGCTCCTGGAAATCTCGAATTCCACCCGGCGGTTGAGTTGTTTGTGCTCGTCGGTAAGTTCCTGGGTAGCCGGTTTGGCGCTGCCGTACCCGATTGCCTTGATGCGGGATTCGTCAATGCTAAACGCATTGACGAGGTAGTCACGGATGGCATCTGCGCGGGCCTGCGAAAGCCGAAGATTGGATTCTTCCTGCCCGGCAGAATCGGTATGTCCCGAAATGGTCAAGCTAAGCTCCGGGTGGTCGATGAGAAAATTTGCGATCTTATCAAGATCGGCGTGCATAACGGGAAGGATATTCGCACGACTATTTTCAAATTCAAGCGATTCAAACGCAATCTTGCTTTCGATGGGTTCTGCAATTTTGTTGATCTCAATTTCGCCGTTCAGAAAAAATATTTCTTCGATTCGGAAAAATTCATCCCCCTGGATAACCAGCAAGTAATTGCGTTTGTTGATCAGGCTGAAATCAAAAGTCCCATCCTCCCGAAGGAATTTGGGGGCCACCTCAACACCTTGATCCAAATCGATGACCGAAACGATACCTTTCAGGGGTGCACCGGTTTTGTCTTTCAGTGAACCTCGCAGTTGTGCAGTGGCTTCCGGCTTGGCTTCCATCGGCACAGCAAATGAAAAGAGATCCAGGTTTTGCTTGTCACCTTCTTCCGACCGGGCATAGTAAAGTTCAACTGATTTTGAATCGATGGTGAAATAATACTCACTTCCTGCACCGTTGACTAGCGGTCCGATGTTTCTGGGCTCTCCCCAGGAATTTGGGAGGTGGTTCGATTTGTAGATATCAAAGTCTCCAAAGTTAAGACTATGGCCATTGGAGCTGAAGTACAACACATTGTAGGTATGATGAAAGAACGGACTTACTTCACTGTTGACGGTGTTGATGACGGGACCGGCATTCAGGGCTTGCTGCCAATTTCCGTCCAGACCCTTGATGGAGAGAAAAATATCAGATAAACCGAAACTACCCACACGGTTGGAGGCAAAGAAAAGCGTATCACCGCTGTGAGAAAGCGAAGGATGGGAATCCCATCCGCTGCTGTTAATGGTTGGTCCCATGTTGTGAACATTTCGCCAAGTACTGTCGGCAGATGGCCGCTCGGCCATGTAGAGATCACAGTTGCCGCGGGAGTCTGCAGCATTGCACCGCGAGAATATCAGATATCTTCCGTCGAAGCTCAGGCAGGCAGAGCCTTCGTTATACGTTGTATTTATCTTATCCATTGGTTTCGCCGGCATCCAGATGCTGTCGATTCGTTCGCTGTAAAATATGTCCTCATCATATTGCCGCTTGTCGAGGTCAAGTTTATTTCTTTTTGACGTGAAGAAAAGCAGGTTGTCGACGTTCCCGATGGTTGGGCCATAATCCTCTTTCAGGGAGTTCAGGTTATCGCCCATGTTGACCAGGACGGAGCGGGGTGGTCGAAGGGTGTCGATTTCTTTGCGGTAGGCAACCAGTTGGTAATAGTAGTCCAGGGGCACATAGTATTTTAATTTGTCGCGTTCGAGCGAGTCATATTCGCGAAAGACATCGGCGATGTTAAGTCCCTGGCGATGGTGTTTAAGAACGAGCTTATACAAGAGTACCGATTCTCCGGGCGGGCCAACCTTTGCAGAGAGCCGGGCAAGTTCCCAAATCATGGCAGTACTCTCGTGAAAATTCTGAATACCAAAGCTCCCGACGTAAGACTTAAGAGTTTGATAGTATGCTTCAATAGGTCCAGACTTTTTTAAATCCTGTAATTGCTTGTACAGCTTGGCATCATAGTAAAATGAAACAGTATTGATGCCGGGGAATGTGAATATGTCAGACTGGCCGAAAGAGGTGAGGGAGTCATTTAATTGAACGATTCCACCTCCTTTGAATTTTTTTTTTGGCTTTTGGCCGTGACCAGTTATGGCCAAAAGGCACAAAAAGAGCGTGATGGGTATAAAAAGAGAAGCTTTCACTGGCTGGGAAAAAATTGGAATCACCACCGGAATACCGAAAGTTCAAATAATTTTGACTGATAAACAATGCTTTGGCACCCCGATTGAGCATATTGAAAGCCTCCATAAAAAAGTGGGTATCACGTAGATATTGTGTCATATTGGCATTCCATGAGCATATTTGAGCAGTTAGCAATCACCCCAATGGTGCAGGAAGACTCGGAAGAGTTGGTGCAGTTGATTAACCCGGATCAGGAGTCGGAACTAAAACCCGAAGACATACCGGGTGAGTTGCTCATCCTTCCCATCAAGAACACGGTATTGTTTCCGGGCGTAGTTATTCCCATCACGGTAACGCGCCAGAAATCCATACGCCTGATTAAAAAGGCCTACCAGGGAAACCGCATGGTGGGTGTCATCGCGCAGAAGAACAAGCTCACAGAAGATCCAGCGGTGGAGGATATTTACAGATATGGCACCGTTGCGCGCATCATAAAAATGCTCGTGCTTCCTGACGGGAACACCACAGTCATCATGCAGGGCAAGAATCGCTTTGCGATAAAGGAATTTGTTCAGGAGGATCCCTACCTCATGGCGAACATTGAGTTATTAATCGAGCCTCCCCTTGATCTTGAAAACAAGCAAGTTCAGGGACTCATTCAATCCCTGAAAGATTCGGCGAGCAAGATTCTTCGGTTGAATCCGGAAATCCCTCAGGAGGCGCAGGTAGCACTGGATAATATTCATAGCACACCATTCCTGATTCACTTCTTGTCCAGCAACCTCAACGTGGAGGTGAGCGAGAAGCAGAAAATTCTAGAGACACCCAACATCATCGACCGGGGCACATTGCTTTTGCAGTTCATGCTCAAAGAGATTCAAATGTTGGAGATCAAGCATGAAATCCAGAAGAAAGTACATACCGATATTGATCAGCAGCAACGTGACTATTTTCTGCGTCAGCAGATAAAGGTTCTGCAAGATGAGTTGGGTTACGATGGCCCGGACAAGGAGATTGAAAAATTACGATTGCGGGGCGCCACCAAGAAATGGCCCAAGGCCGCTGCCGATCATTTCAACAAGGAGCTTGACAAGTTGCAGCGCATGAATCCTCAGGCTGCGGAATTTCCGGTGTCAATGAACTATGTAGAGCTGATGCTCGACTTACCATGGGAAGAATATACAAAGGATGATTTTGATCTGAAGCGTGCCACCAAGATTCTGGACAAGGACCATTTTGGACTGGAGAAAGTTAAGTCAAGAATCCTTGAATACCTGGCCGTGCTTAAATTAAAGCAAGACATGAAAGGCCCAATCCTGTGTTTGTATGGTCCCCCAGGTGTTGGAAAGACCTCGCTCGGAAAATCGATCGCCCGATCACTGCAACGCAATTAT
>JANPES010000228.1:0-2522 GCA_031423035.1 Cyclobacteriaceae bacterium
AACCGAAGGGTCCTTCTTTACAATAAAGACCTTGATCACTTCGCCAGACTTGGCATCCGCAATCCCGATGGCGGCAACTTCCAGGACTTTTGGGTGTGAGGCCAGAACGTTTTCCACTTCATTGGGATAGACGTTGAAACCAGAAACCTTGATCATGTCCTTCTTGCGGTCTACGATCCTGAAGTAACCCTGCTCATCCATGATCCCAATATCGCCAGTGCGGAACCAGTCCTTGCCGAAGAACACGCCGTCGTTGTCTTTCTGCCAATACCCCCGCATCACCTGAGGACCGCGGGCGCAAATCTCGCCTATTCCCCCCGGAGGAAGTTGCTTTCCATCATCATCAAAGATGGCAACTTCCGTGGAAGGCATGGGTATACCGATGGTACCGCGTCGATGCTTTCCGTCCAGTGGATTGCAGCATAAGACAGGAGAGGTCTCACTCAGCCCATATCCCTCCACGACGGGTGCACCTGTTACCTCCTCCCACTTAGAGGCGACTGTATCCTGAACGGCCATAGCGCCGCCAATTGCGCCATGCAAAAATGAAAAGTTGCACTCGTTAAATTTCTCATGGTTAAGAAGGGAATTGAATAAGGTGTTCACACCGGTGAGAATGGTGAACCGATGTTTCTTCAGCTCCTTTACAAAACCGGAAATATCTCTCGGGTTGGTAATCAGTACATTCTTAACTCCGGATGAGTACATCAGTACGCCGTTGACGGTGAGTCCAAAGATGTGGTACATCGGAATCGCCGTGATCATGATGTCCTGTCGACCTGCCTGCAGATACGGTTTGAACCAATGGGAAACCATCATATTGTGCGCAATAATATTGCGATGGGATAACTGTGCCCCTTTTGCCACGCCGGTTGTACCCCCGGTGTATTGCAGCACGGCAACGTCTTCCTCCGCTATCGTCGCTTTGTCAAGTTTCATGTGCTGCCCTGCTGACAACACCTGATTAAACCGAATGGCATTTGGAATATCGAAATGCGGAACCAGCTTCTTGATCTTCCGCACAACAAAATTTACTAACCTGCCCCTGACAGTTCCCAGCATATCCCCTAGCCCTGTAACGATCACGTGACGGGCAGGAATTTTTTCCAGAATAACTTCGAGGTTGTGCGCAAAATTTTCAAGGATGACAATGGCAGACACTCCAGCATCTTTGAATTGATGCTCCATTTCTCTGGGTGTGTAAAGCGGATTGGTATTGACAACGATAAGCCCGGCTTTCCATGAGCCGATCAATGCAATCGGAAACTGGAGGACGTTAGGAAGCTGAATGGCGATCCGGTCGCCCTTTACCAAGCCAAGCTCTTTCTGGAGATACGCAGCAAACGCTGTCGAAAGGGAATCCACTTCTTCAAAAGTCAATTCACAACCCATATTTTCGAAGGCCACCTTGTCTTTGAATTTTCGGCTGGCAACTGCAAAGAGCTCGACCAACGAACGATACTCAATGGGGCCAATTGTTTTTGGAATACCTGCCGGGTATTTCGTGTACCAAGGAAAATCGTTTGTCATAACTCACGAAGATGGCTAACAATCCTTTTGAATAAAAGAAGTTAGGTGTAAATCAAAAGAGGAAGAACGCGATAGCGCACCTCCCCTTTTAAGACCGGTGAGATCTCCGGTCATGTGCTGTAGAGGAAGGGTTCGAACCTCCACGAGGTGGTTAGCTACAGGACATCAAGAACACGTTTAGTGGTCAATCCTGGTCCGCCTGGGCGGACATTATCCTGCGTTTCTCCCGCTCCAACCAGTTCTTCGCCCGGATGGAATCCTCACCCCCGAGACAGGAGGGCTTGTCTGCCAATTTCAACACCCTACAGTGTTTGATTACGGATCAAAGAAACGGCAGAGAACATATCATATTCAACAGGATTATAGAATAAATGCAATCCATTTAAAATTGCTATGTAAATTGCCACATAGATTGAGAAAATCTCATACAAAATGGCCAACAATTACACTATTGACAATACAGATCGCAAAATCCTTGACATTCTCGTCAAGGACGCAAAGAAGCCCTTCACGGAAGTGGCGAAACTGGTCTTTGTTTCACAGGGAACCGTTCACGTTCGGATGAATAAGATGATCGAGGCGGGTATCGTGGAGAAGACGACCCTCAAGATCAACTATGCCAAAATGGGTTATGACATCACGGCATTCATAGGTATCTACTTGGAGAAGAGCTCTTTATATGATAAAGTTCTTCAAAAACTTAAAGAGATTCCGGAGGTCACCAGCGTTCACTATACGACCGGAAACTATTCCATGTTCGCAAAAATCCACTGTCGGGATACAAACCACTTGAAACTTGTACTTCACGACAAGATGCAGCAAGTCCAGGGGATAGACCGGACTGAAACTATCATCTCCCTTGAAGAGAGCCTCAACCGAAACCTGGGCATGGTTGAATAAAAGTGTTTTTTTGAACCTTAAAGGGGGACTATTGTTCTACTTTTAACCATAGTTCCGCCGGACACCGGCGCGTCCACCATGACCCGTCCTGC
>JANPES010000229.1:0-2539 GCA_031423035.1 Cyclobacteriaceae bacterium
CACCCGTCAATCACCAAATACCAAGTTACCAAATCACGAGATACGGGGCTATTTATTTGGTGATTTGGGGATCTGTTGATATGGTGATGTAAGAGTTGCCTTAGATCGGAGACTCACCCGTCAATCACCAAATAGCCAAATTACTAAATCACCAAATAACCTATCGGTGACCGTGGCGTGCTTCTTCTTCCATGTCCTGCCAGGTTTTGCCCCAAACATGCTTTGTGAGCAAATCTGGCGCGAGAATGGCGAGTACAAGCAAGGTCAATGCCAGCAGTGGGACAAAAAGGATGGGCAGAAAAGCTGCAGCAAGAAAGAGGGCAAAAATGATGAAGGTTTTCATATACGCTTTGTTTAGTTTCTAGTACCCAATTCAGTACGGACTTCAACAAAAACCTATACAAAGTTTACTCAATTTACATGGTAGAATCCTATGACTTTCGTCAGCAGAACTCTAAGAACTAACAGTATTTCCGCATTGCAATGACCAGAACGAGAAACTTAGGCACCTAGAAACTTAGGCACCAAGACACACTATCGCAGTGCCGCCCTTAACTGCTTCAACTGCGACTTCAACCCTGCAATCTCGGTTTCGGATGTGTTGATCTTTGCGCCAAACTCCGAGCGCATTTTGTCAGCATTCTTGCTACGGCCAAAAAATTCGAGGTTGTTCTTTAACAAGGCCAGGTCATTCTCTTCTTTCTGTATGCGCTTGCGAAGGCCTTGCTCCCGCTGCTGAAGTTTATAGGCCGCATCCGGATCCGTCTTCAGGTTCTCCAACTGAATATCCAACATCACCTTGTCTTTCTCAGTCTGGTTCACGTTTTCCACGGACGCTATGGCCTGTTGAAACAGGGTAGTAAACCGTCCCTTGACGTCGCCCATTGCTCCGCGCGGCACAAATCCAATGGATTGAAATTTCCGCTGCATCTCTTTCAATAGGTCAAGCGTAGCGTTCCTTTGCGATACCATGACTCCAAGCTCAGCGCAAATCGCCTCCTTCTGTGCGAGATTGTCATTCTGCTCCCGGTCGGCTGCCTCAAACTTGACTCGCCGTTGTTCGAAAAAGAAATCGCATGCAGTCTTGAACTCCTGGTAGATCTTCTCGCGATACTTATCAGGTACAGGTCCTATCTCCTTCCATTTGAGCTGAAGATCTTTCAATGCACCGGATGTTTTTTGCCAATCTGTATTGGCTTTCAACTCATCGGCTTGCTTCACCAGCTCGCGTTTCTTCGCCAGGTTGTCGGTGCGACTTTCATCCAGCTTGCTGAAGAATTTGCTCTTATTGCTAAAAAATATCTTGAATGCTGACCAAAACTGCTTGTTGATGACTTTTGACTTGCTCCTCGGCACTGTCCCAACCAAACTCCAATCTTTCTGTGCAGCAAGTACTTCAAGGGTCTTCTGGTTCCACTCTTTTATACGATCGGATTGAAATGTGCCGAGCTCAGAAATTTTCCGTATGAGCTCCTCCTTTATTGTCAGGTTCTTGGTCAGTTGCTCATGGAGAACTGATACGAAAGCATCGCGGCGTTCATAGACTGCATCTGAGGCTTTCTTGAACCGGTCCCAAAGCATGTCCTTCTCCTCGCGGGATACCGGACCTACATTCTTGTATTCTTCATGAAGTTCGTGGAGTTCGCGTATCGCGACGTTGATCTTTTCTACGTCAGCGAGTTTCTCCGCACGTTGGCATAACTCCAGCTTGGCCTCCAAATTTTTCTTTCTGTCAAGCTCCTTTAGTTCAAAATAGATATTCCGGTTGTCATAAAACCGATCAACCAGCGCATGGTAGCTCGCCCAGAGCGGCCGTACGCTTGCCACGGGAACCTGACGGATTTCTTTCCATAGTTTTTGAATGTCTTTGAACTTGTCAAAACTGTGTTTGTCGTCTTTCCCGTCTACGAGTTCCCGGAGGGCATTCAGTAGTTCTGTTTTCTTACGAAGGTTTTCTGTCTTCTCCTGCTCCAGGCCTCGAAAGTGTTCCAGGCGTTTGCTACGAAGGAGTTTGAAGTTGGCTTCAAAAGCGATATCCAAAACGTCAAGGCGGTAGTCAAATTCATCCAATGTTCCACCCTGTTCCAGGAAACGTTTCAGCGCTTCTGTTTTTTCCTGGTGCTGGATATCTTCAAACTTGCCTTTGAGTTCACGAATGGCAGCCTCAGATTTTCGGAAATCGTTGTCCCGCACCAGCTCCTTCAGGAGGTCAACAATGTCTTTCTTGGTAAGTTGGGAATAGTCGTTTTCGTGAACTTCTTCCGGTAGCAATTCGCCGCCTGTTTCGGCAACTTCCGACACACGCTCGAGAGCATCATTCGCCACATCCAGCCCTTCCTCTTTCGCTTCAGTTTCCATCAATTATCAATAACTATGCATTTGCTTTGTTTCGAATCGCAAAAATACCCATTCTATGTTAATTCAAACGCGGGTCTTTCGGATAATTTGAATAAACGGAGAACCGGCCCCCCATGATCGTCAACGTCTTTTTCCACATAAATTCGGGTTCCGTGTCAAAGATCAATTCTTCCTTCGCCTG
>JANPES010000230.1:0-5956 GCA_031423035.1 Cyclobacteriaceae bacterium
CCGCAAATCACCAAATCACCAAATCACCAAATTCACCAAATAACTAAATCACCAAATGAAAATGGTTCAGAGCCCCTTGCTTACTCCTCCCCATTTTCAAATTGATACATCTTCAAATTACTCCTTCGGCTTACTCCCCAACATCAACATGTCATTCACATTGACTTCAGTGAAGTATTTCTTCTCGCCTTTTGCGGAGTCGTAGGCGCGGTGGATCAGTTTGCCCTCCACGCAGACTTCATTTCCCTTCTTGAGGTATTTCGCCGCCACATCGGCGAGCTTACCCCAGATGATGACATTGTGCCATTGAGTGTCCTCCACCTTTTCGCCTTTGGCATTTTTGTAAGCGTCGGTGGTGGCTATCGAAAAGGAGGCCTTCTTCGATTTCTCATACACCTTGACTTCCGGGTCTTTGCCCAAGCGGCCGATGAGGGTGACACTGTTGCGTAAACTTTTCATACAGATTTTGTTTTGGTTTTGACGATGCGGGACACTTGCCCGCCGACACAAACGTGCACAAGGGAAAGAACCTGACCCGGCTAAAAACGGCTACTTTCGGATTTGCCCGGCTGGATCAACCGATCGTCAGGTTTTCCTCACATCGAATGGTCAATACTCGATTGCCAGGTCTCTATTTTCACATCATGGCAGAACGGACATGCGCAGAATGCGGAGCAATCATGTTGGGCAGAATTGACAAACGATTCTGTTCCGACCAATGCCGCAGCACCCACAACAACCGCCGCAACAGCGAACCCAATAAGTATGTGCGCGAAGTCAACAACGTACTGCGCAAAAACCGACGAATTCTCGACTCCCTTAATCCCGGTGGAAAAATCAAGGTATCCGCTGCCCGACTAAAAGAGAAAGGGTTTGACTTCCGCTATCACACCGCTGTCTCCCGCGGCCGCGACGGGGGCATCTACTATTACTGTTATGATCAGGGGTATGTCCGCATCGAGAAGAATTACTTTCTTCTTGTGCTGCTCAACGACAATACGCAATAGTGGGCTATAGGGCCCTGTGATGAAAGAAATGCGCTTTCCACAGCCTGAAGGCCGAGGGTGTCCTACACCTTAAGGTGTAGGACACCTGGATTGACAATTAATCATTAACAATTATCTTTCCTCCCTCACCAGAACTTCACCATGACAAACTGGTCGCTACACGGCAAAAAAGCCATCATTACCGGAGGAACCAAAGGAATCGGCAAAGCCATTGTCGATGAGTTTGTCGCACTTGGCGCCGAAGTCCTGGCCGTAGCACGGGATCTCAGCCTGGTTGAAAAAAATCCCAAAGCCCAGTATCTTGAGGGGGATGTGACTGATCCGGTCTTCCGGCAGCAGCTGATCTATGCGGCCAACAGCACCTGGGGAATGGTGCATATCCTTGTGAATAACGTAGGCACAAACGTCAGAAAGAAATTCACCGAATACGCGGAAGAAGAATATCGCAAACTCTTTGAAACAAATCTCTTCGCCATGATGGCCCTCACACAATCGGCGTATGAGCTACTGAAAAAATCAGGCAACGGGAGCGTGATCAACATCGCATCAGTTGCAGGCTCCATTGATGTGCAAAGCGGGCCACCCTACGGCATGACTAAAGCGGCCATCATTCAGTTTAGTCGCCACCTTGCAGTCGAATGGGCTCCGACGATCCGTGTAAATACGGTCTCTCCATGGTATATCCAAACGCCGCTTACGGACCCCGTGTTGTCACAACCCGACCGCCTGGAGAGAATTCTGGCCCGTACGCCCATGGGCCGCGTTGGACAGCCACATGAAGTCGCCGGCATTACCGCCTTCCTGGCGATGGATCATGCCAGCTACATCACGGGTCAAAATATTCTTGTGGACGGCGGCATGACATCTAAAGGGCTGTGAGCCCCTCTTGCCTTATGAATCTCAGACGCTGCCCCATCGGCTTCATCGCCCTCCTCTTTGCATGTGCGGCGTGCGAATCCAAGAAGACGATTGTGCCCGGTATTCCGCTCGAACTCGCCATCGAGCGAAAGAACACAATTCAAAATGTCCAATACGATCTTTTCTTCAACATTCCAGCTTCACGTACCGACAGCATCCCGGCACGCGTAACAGTCTCATTCGACTTGAAGACGACACCTACCGATCTGCAACTGGATTTTCTCTCCGCTGCATCAGCAATCAAGAGCATCCACGTCAATGGTGATCCTGTCAATATCCAATACGAGAACGAGCACATCCTGATTGATGCCGGCCAACTCCGGAAAAAGTCCAACGCAATTGCAATTGAATTCATCGCCGGCGATGCTGCACTGAACCGCAACAGCGATTACCTCTACACACTTTTTGTTCCTAGCCGTGCTTCGACCTGCTTCCCGGTATTCGATCAGCCCGATCTGAAAGCAACCTATCGCCTCGAACTCCTCCTCCCCGCATCCTGGAAAGCGGTGTCAAATGCGAAAATCACGTCATCTGAAATCGTCAACAACCGGAAGCGGTTGCGTTTCGCTGATACAAAGCCAACCAGTTCCTATCAGTTTGCCTTCGCAGTGGGAAATTTTCAGGAGGCAACCGATCCCGTATCCGGCATGATCATGTATTTCCGGGAGACCGATTCCGTTAAGGTGGCCAAAAACGTCGCCCGCATCTTCGAACTACACCGGCAGTCTCTGGCGTGGCTGAAGGAGTACACCGGCATAGACTATCCGTACGAAAAATTTGATTTCGCATTGATGCCAGCCTTCCAGTTTGGCGGGATGGAACACCCGGGTAATATTTTCTATAGGGAAAGCAGCTTGTTTCTGGACCCCTCCGCGTCCATCAACGAGGAACTTAGCCGCGCAAGCCTTATCGCACACGAAACAGCGCACATGTGGTTTGGTAATCTCGTCACTATGCAGTGGTTCAATGACGTTTGGCTGAAAGAGGTGTTTGCCAATTTTATGGCAGCCAAAATTGTGAGCCCTTCCTTCCCCGAACTCAACCATGACCTGCGTTTTCTCATGGCCTATTATCCTTCCGCTTATGAGATTGACCGCAGCCGTGGAACTCACCCGATTCAGCAGCCGCTAGACAACCTCCGAAATGCCGGAAGTGTTTACGGCGCCATCATCTATCAAAAAGCTCCTATCATGATGCGCAACCTGGAGGCTTGGATGGGCTCCGACAATTTCCAGCTTGGGCTGCGCGATTACCTGGCTACCTACGCGTACAAGAATGCAACATGGGACGACCTGGTGACCTCCCTGAAGAAGTACACCCAGCAAGACCTTGAAATGTGGAACACGGCCTGGATCAAGACAGGAGGAATGCCGGAAATCGCAGTGACCCAAGCGGCGGATGGAAAGTCCTTCCTTACCGTAGTCAACGATACGTCCGGTATTGTCTGGCCCCAAACGGTTGAATACAAGATCAAAACAAGCTACATCGATGCAGTGCAGAAAGTGACATTTCGAAATTCTTCAAAGCCCCTATTATCAAAATGGGTGGAGCCCAACATGTCCATCATCCCTAACTATAAGGGCAGAGGGTACGGCTACTTTCATTCCTCCGCTGGATTTCTCCTTGAGGAAATCACCCGGCAAGAGGACACCGAAGTGCGCGCAGGTATGTGGATGAATGTATGGGAAATTTTTCTTCGCGGCGAGCTGGACCCAGTCCCCTGGATAGACAACCTGATAGGTGCTGTCGACACAGAGTCGAATCCGTTGTTATTGGGATACCTGGCTGACAAACTGGTACAAACCTATTGGCAATTCATTACCCCGGCTCAGCGAGCATTGATTGGAAAAAATATGGATGACCGGCTTTTCAAGCGGTTGACCCTGGAGAAAGACAATTCGTGCAAACGCACCCTGTTCAATACCTACCGGGCCGTTGCCAATACTCCGGAAGGAAGAGCAAATCTTAAGAAGCTGTGGGCTGATGAAATCACCGTGGGCTTGGAGCTATCCGAACGGGACCACATTCAGCTTGCCTATGCGCTGGCTCTACGAGAAGATGACGGATATCAGGAAGTACTTAAACAGCAGTTGCTTAAAGTAACGAACCCCGACCGCAAGGCTCAAATGGAATTTGTCATCCCCTCCCTTTCCTCCGATCCGGCTATCCGTGATCAATTCTTTCAAAGTCTTTCTGACAAACAAAACCGCACGCATGAGCCCTGGGTCCTTGAGGCCCTTCGGTATCTTCATCACCCGCTGCGGGCTCAGTACTCCGTCGGCTATGTAAAAGCCAGTCTCACCATGCTTGAGGAACTTCAGCGAACGGGAGATATATTCTTTCCTAAAGGATGGCTGGACGCAACACTTGGTGAATATCAATCGGAACAGGCTGCTGACGCAGTGCGGGAATACCTAAAGGAAAACCCAGCCCTACGGCAGGATCTTCGGAATAAGCTTTTGCAGTCCGCTGACATGCTTTTCCGGGCCGAAGGCATCGCAGGGAAAAGCAAGGGAATTTCCGCTAAATAGAGGCATCAACTTCATTCAATATTTACCGTTAACAAGCAGAGACTGCAAATGGGCAGCAGGCAATAACCCCAATAGCCATGAAAGCAACTTTATCCATTCTACTCTCCGTCATTTTTTCCGTCGCCCACGGGCAGGAATCACTTCTGGTTTCACCGCAGTGGCTAAACGATCACAAGAATGATCCAGACCTCGTTATTCTTCAGCCGAATCAAATTAAGTTGGACTATGATCTGGAGCACATCGCGGGAGCGCGTTATGTATGGCCCCCCAACGTCTCCCCAGACAGTCCCCATGGCACCATGAACGCTCCGGAGGTGGAAAAAGCAAATGAACTCTTTGGATCACTTGGCATTTCCAACAACTCACGCGTGGTCCTTTGTCACGTTAGAAATGAAGTAAGCCAGACTACCCGCATCTTCCTTGTTCTCGAACAAATGGGAATGAAAGGAAAAGTGATGTTCCTCAATGGGGGCCTGGAGGCATGGAAGAAAGCCGGCTTCGCAGTTACGTCTGAAGTTCCTGTTATAAAGAAAGCAAAATTCAAAGCGGCAGTAGCTCCAGTGATTGTAGACAAAGAGTATGTGAAGGAACACCTCCATTCATCGTCTACGGTCATCGTTGATGCAAGGGCAAAGTCCTTCTACGACGGCGACCCGGCCGGGCAACCCCGTGACGGTCACATTGCTGGCGCCCAAAACATTCCGTTCGCCGAAATGTATGACCCTGTCAATTATGTATTCAAACCATCGGATCAGTTGCAGAATTTTTTTGCTCCCGTCGCAACTAAAGACAAGGAACTGGTAGTCTATTGCTTCATCGGCCAAACTGCAAGCGTTGTCTATATGTCCGGAAGGATTCTGGGTTACAACATGAAGCTCTACGACGGCTCGATCCAGGAATGGAGTCGCATCAACGAACTCCCGATGGAGAAGACAGAAAAAAAATAAATCCTGTCCGGCTATGACGCTGCCACCCTTGCTCATGTTAATATATTATTAACTCCTTTGTCATTACTAACGAAGAGAAACTTCTTTAGCCTAATTTGCGTTGAAAGAAGTAATTGAGCTTCAATTAAGTCACTATTTTTTAAGCTGACGAATAGTCAACTGCCCTTCTGGGATAGCACCAAATTTTATAGTGAATACCATTAACGAAGCTCTAGTTTCTTTTGGATTGAATATTTTATGAGTTGGACGACAGTATATATATCGGGTAAGTCAGATTTTCGGCAGGAAGTCAAGAGAAAACTTGAACACTCCTCGATTCCGCATATGCCCGGGTATATCGAAAACCACACGGGTCAAAAACCATGTGATTTGTATTGGCTGGATGGAACCGTAACGATGCGTAAACTAAAGGAACGGATTGGTGCAAAGCTGATCTGGAAGCACCGCCTTCGCTTTTTCTCCTCTTTAGAAGAATTTATGGCTTTCCAACAGGCTCCCGAGGAATCCGGGTTTACATTTCGCTTATCATTTCACGTTCGCGGTATGTAAACCC
>JANPES010000231.1:0-4734 GCA_031423035.1 Cyclobacteriaceae bacterium
CATCCTGGCTGGTGGCCCATCCGATAGCGGTAGGATAGAAGAGGATCTCAGCGCCGGCCAACGCCGTGATGCGTGCAGCTTCAGGATACCATTGATCCCAGCAAATCAGAATGCCAATGGTCGCGAACTTGGTTTTGAAAACCTTATAGCCCAGATCACCCGGTGTAAAGTAGAACTTTTCATAGTACCCCGGATCATCTGGAATATGCATCTTCCTGTACTTGCCCAGGTATTGACCATCGGCATCAATGACGGCCGTGGTATTGTGGTAGAGGCCCTCAGCTCGCTTCTCAAAAAGCGAAGCGATAATGACGACGTTGTACTGCTTCGCCAGGGGACTTAAAAAATCTGTAGATGGACCTGGAATGGACTCGGCCAACTTAAAATTATCGTGGTTCTCCTCATCACAGAAATACAGGGAAGTGAACAATTCTTGCAAACAGATAATCTGGGCTCCCTTTTTCGCGAGCTCTTCGATCTTTGGCTTTACCTTCCCGAGGTTCTCCTTTGGAGCCGATGTGCAAGACATCTGGACCAGACCTACATTCACTTTTCTGCTCACAATCTATATTTTCTGCAAATATATATCCTTCTGGCACAAATACGACAGCCAGGCATCCAGGCGTGTGCTTGAGTTGCCCACCTGATTTTGGTCATTTCATTTTCACCTAGAGTATCATTATTTTGCACTAAACAACCTGATGCAAGTATGAGTGCTACCGCTACAATGAAGTCAACCTATACCGTTGCCCACACTGAGTTAATTGAGTGGGTGAATGAGTTAAATGATCTGTTCAAGCCGGATAGTATTTATTGGTGCGATGGATCGAAACAGGAATATGACCAGCTGTGTCAAACGCTTGTCGATCGAGGGACGTTTATACGTCTCAATCCGGAGAAAAGGCCCAATAGCTTCGCTTGTTTTTCAGACCCTAGCGATGTAGCCCGGGTAGAGGACCGTACGTATATCTGCAGCAGGAAGAAGGAGGATGCCGGTCCTACAAACAATTGGGTTGACCCAAAGGAGATGAAGAAGACTCTTCGGAAGCTAATGACCGGCTGTATGAAAGGCCGAACTATGTACGTCATTCCGTATTGCATGGGTCCGCTTGGTTCACCCATTTCTCAGATTGGCGTGGAGATTACGGATTCTGAATATGTTGTGACGAACATGCATATCATGACCCGCGTGGGGAAGAAAGTGATTGACATGCTGGGATCAGAGTCTACTTACGTCAAGTGTGTTCACTCTTCGGGCGCGCCACTGGAGTCTGGCAAGCCGGATTCCAAATGGCCCTGCAATCCGACTGTAAAATATATCGTCCATTACCCCGAGGAGCGGTCTATCGTATCCTATGGATCTGGATATGGTGGCAATGCATTGCTGGGCAAGAAATGTTTTGCCTTGCGCATTGCTTCGGTGATGGCGCGCGATGAAGGTTGGCTCGCTGAACATATGCTCATCCTGGGGGTGGAAGATCCACAAGGTGAAAAGACGTATGTGGCCGCTGCTTTCCCCAGCGCTTGCGGAAAGACAAATTTTGCCATGCTCATTGCGCCGAAGGAACTGGATGGATGGAAGGTTACCACAGTGGGTGATGACATCGCCTGGATTAAACCGGGCAAGGATGGAAAGCTCTACGCGATCAACCCCGAAGCCGGATATTTCGGCGTCGCGCCAGGTACAAATATGAAGTCGAATCCCAATGCCATGAAGAGCATTGAAAGCAATACTATCTTCACAAACGTGGGAGTCACTCCAGATGGCGACATCTGGTGGGAAGGCATGACCAAAGAGGTTCCAAAAGATATCATCGACTGGCATGGAAAAAAGTGGGATCCGACTTCCGGCAAACCGGTTGCTCACCCAAATGCGCGCTTCACGGCACCGGCGTCACAGAATCCTGTTCTTGACAAGGACTGGGAAAATCCAAATGGAGTGTTGATCAGTGCAATTATTTTTGGAGGCCGGCGGAGCACGACAATACCGCTCGTCTATCAGGCACATAACTGGAACTTTGGTGTTTACCTCGCCGCAACGATGGGCTCTGAAATGACTGCCGCCGCCTTTGGTGAGTTGGGAAAAGTAAGACGCGATCCATTTGCCATGCTGCCTTTCTGCGGCTACCACATGGGTGATTATTTCAATCACTGGCTTCAGTTTGGTCGCAATATTCCAAACCCTCCACGGATATTCGGAGTCAACTGGTTCCGCAAGGATGATAAGGGGAACTTCATCTGGCCTGGCTTCGGTGACAACATGCGTGTATTGAAATGGATAGTCCAAAAGATTAAGGGAAAATCCAATGCCGTGGAAAGCCCCATTGGCTGGATGCCACATTATAGTGACATTGACTGGACCGGATTGGATTTCAGTGTTCAACAGTTTGATGAAATTATGTCAATTGAACGCGAGCAATGGAAGACGGAGTTGTTGTCGCACGCGGAGCTTTTCGAACGCATGTACGACCGGCTGCCGAAGGAATTCATCTTCATGCGTGAGTTGTTGCTCGGCAGCTTATGGCGGTCCCCGGAGAAATGGACGCTTGAGCCAGAGCGTATTGACAATTAGCCTATTGAAGACCCCGGTATCTCCCGGGGTTTTTTATGCCCTATTGGGAAAACTCCTGTTTATCATCTACTTTAACAACACCTAAGTTACACTGCATGACGATTGCCGAGCGCGTCCACGAGATCCGAACTGGTTTTCATCCAACGTTTTGGATAGCGAATACCCTGGAGCTGTTTGAACGATTGGCCTACTATGGTTCGAAAGCTGTCCTTACAATTTTTTTAGCAAACAAAGTTGGACTTAAAGAGGAAGCTGGATTCTTAGCTGGCCTTTTCAATGCTGTACTCTATTCACTCCCTGTGGTGGCTGGTGTTTTTGTTGACAAGTATGGTTTTAAGCGCACGCTCATGACGTGCTTTGCCATTTTCTGCCTGGGCTATTTTTTGATTGGCCTCGCTGGGATGGAGTACGGACAGGCGATAACGGAAACGATAGGTAAGAAAACTTATGTCATTATCGTTCTTATGCTCACGGCCGTGGGCGGTTCGCTGATCAAGCCCTGCGTGGTAGGCACGGTAGCAAGGACTTCAAAAGATGGCAATCAAGCACTTGGATTCTCAATTTACTACACGTTGGTTAACCTTGGCGGTGCCATCGGGCCGATGATTGCGTACTACGTGCGGACTGACCTGGGTATTGAGTATGTGCTGGTGATGTCATCTATAACGTCATTTCTGCTCTTCTTTGGCGCGTGGTTCTTTTTCAAGGAGCCCGAAGGTGGCCCGGCCGAGCCCAAGACGTTCGCGAAGGTTTTTAGCGATATGCTGCTGGTGTTCGCAAACGTAAAGTTCATGAGCTTCCTCCTGATTTTTTCCGGCTTTTGGATGATGTTCTGGCAGATTTTCTATTCATTCCCGTTTTACATCACCGATGTCCTCAAGTATGACGCCTTTGAATTTCTGGAGACTGTTGATGCCTGGACCATCATCCTGGTCACCATCCCGGTTACCGCATTGGTAAGCAAGTTGAAACCGGTGACAGCCATCATTATTGGATTCAGCATCGCCAGCTTGTCGTGGATTATTATTGGCGCCGGAGGAACTATTCTGGCGGCTATTATTGGTGTGGCCATGTTCGCGTTAGGTGAAGCAACACAGGCGCCGCGATTCTATGAATATGTAAGCTCATTGGCTCCGAAAGACCAGGTTGGTACGTTCATGGGATTCGCCTTCCTGCCCGTTGCCATTGGTTCCTTTTCAGCTGGCATCATTGCTGACTGGCTGCGCAGTTCGTACCTTCAGACCGACCCGCCAATGATGTGGTACACGCTTTCCGGAATTGGGATCATTTCCACTATACTCATGATTATCTATGACCGACTTGTAACGAAATAGAATTTTGAATACAGAATACAGGAGGAAGGAGCGTGTGGAATACTGTAGACTACTGGATTACTGACTACTGACTAACCACCATCGATTACTCATAACCAACCACCAACTCACCACGCATGGATTCACCCAAAGTCTTCAAGCCCTACATCGCTCCCGAGCAAAACATCGCTGAGTTCACCATGAAGTCAGTTGGATTTGGCGTCTTGTTCGGAGTTTTATTCGGATGTTCAACGGTATACCTGGCGCTCAAAGCCGGCCTTACGGTCTCAGCTTCGATCCCGATTGCGGTAATTGCCATTACCCTGGGCAGGAAGTTTTTGAAGACCACCATCCTGGAGAACAACATCATTCAGACAACGGGATCAGCAGGGGAGTCTATTGCTGCTGGCGTGGTGTTTACATTGCCCGGATTTCTGTTCCTGTCACCTGGCGAAAACGGAGTCAGCGTAGGTGAAAGCTACTTCAATTACCTCACGATCCTGATTCTGGCTGCCTTTGGGGGTATGCTCGGTACGTTGATGATGATTCCCCTTCGCCGTTCACTTATTGTAAATGAGCATGGTGCCTTGCCTTACCCTGAAGGAACGGCTTGCGCTTCGGTGTTGCAGGCAGGCGAAAAGGGAGGTGACTTTGCCAAAACGGCTTTCATCGGGATGGGTGTGGCGTTTAGTTATGCGATCCTTCAAAAGGTGGTGCACATCATCGCTGAAACACCGGCGTACATGACCAGTCAGGTGAATAAATTTTGGCCTTCAGCCGCTACTCGCGGAGAAATCACACCGGAATATCTCGGCGTGGGATACATCATCGGTTTCAAGATCAGCGCTG
>JANPES010000232.1:0-4183 GCA_031423035.1 Cyclobacteriaceae bacterium
CATCAATCCTTGGGTAAAGATTGAGGCAACAGGTCCTTTTGTATTTTTTGTAACATTCTTAGCTGCCTCAACACCGCCTTTTTGCAATGCGGCCTCTACGTCAAGAAGTAGCTTCTTGGTATTCGTAGTAGCCAGGTTCAGCATAATGATTCGCTCGATTGAAATAGCCAATCCCAGGATCATACAAATAAGGATAGGCCACATGAAAGGGGCACCTCCTTCAATGAATTTCTCCTTCAGAAGCTGATGGAAGCTTTGCTCTTCGGCTGCGTCTACCACCGGAACATCAGCTGCAGCTGTCTCGGCTACGGCAGGTTGTTCGGTTGGCGTGGCTGTGGCCGTTGAATCCTGAGCAAATGAAGCATATGCCCCAAAAAGTAAAGTGAGCACTAAAGCGAGAATCGAGAATTGTTTTTTCATGGTTTAAGGTTTAGTCTGATCTTGAAGTGGCCAAAATTAGAGTTTTTGTTCATTTCTAAACAAAAAAACATAATTTTTTCAAGGAAAAAACCAGCTTTTGTCGAACGCTCGTTTGGTTTAACCCTCCCAACGGCCAAAAGTCACTTTAAACGGAGGATTTTAAGACAGAAAGTAAGCGCACAGATAACGGCTGATCGGAAGTTATAAGGAATCCGCCTCAAAGTCCTCCCGCCCAAAGCTTGTCGACCTACAGAATCTCCAAGTTGGGCCGGACAGTCAGAAGTTGGTTAAGGGTAATTTTATCTATTTCTTTGTGCCCCTTTTAAGGAGAGGTGTCCGAGTGGCTGAAGGAGCACGCCTGGAAAGTGTGTATGCTCGAAAGGGTATCGCGGGTTCGAATCCCGCCCTCTCCGCCAGCCAAGCCGCCGCGATAGCGGCATTTTTTGTTTTGAGTCGCTGCCATTCGCTTCGAATGAGCAGCGGGCGAGAAACAAAAAAGAGTGAGCGCAGCGAGCGGGCTTGGGATGAAGCCTCCCCCCTCCGGGATCACCGATTAGGTAATCCCGCCCTCTCCGCCAGCCAAGCCGCCGCGATAGCGGCATTTTTTTTGTTTTGAGTCACTGCCATTCGCCTCGAATGAGCAGTGGCGAATGCTCAGAATTCGAGAGGCAAAAAACGTGAATTCAGCATTCTGGTCTGCATCGATTAGCGGGTAGTGAAGGTAACCTCTTCCCCATAAGCGGTACCGGCAGGATTGACAGCAAAAGCTCGTACATAGTAGGTCGTAGCCGCGATAAGGTCAGTAAGCATTAGACTAAAGGCACCTGCTCCCGTAACACCAGGACTTATCACAAGGTCAACACGATCACTGGCAATTGTTGGGCCTGGCGTTGTGCTGAAACAAACTCCACCTCCAATCAAAGACACGCCTCCAGTATAAGTAACACTTCCATAAACTATAACAGACTCTTCTGTGATAGACACAATACCTCCTGTGTTTACCGTTGGTAGTTGTGCGGCGGTGCCCCCATCAGAACCACTAGCGGGCCGAAGAAAATTAGCCTTCTCTTCACAACCAAGAGCACATACAAGTATAAAGAGCCATATTTTCCACATCTCTTTGGGCTTTGATAGGGCTAGATCATACGAGTCAAGGCCAAATCTCGGTCTTCTCATAAACATGATGAAAGGATTCACTACTAAAAATACGATTCTTGCACTTTCGTAAAAATATTCTGAACAGGTTTTTTCACGGGTTCTTTGCCAACTACATGCAAGGAATGGCCAAAAAACCAAGCTATTGGCTTGCTTACGTCAATTCACCTGCCAATGGGAGCACAATGCGTCGCTTCGCCTCATCCACTCCAAATTCCCCCAGCAGGAGCATCAATTTCGTAATCGCCGCTTCAATCGTCATGTCTCCACCGCTAATGACCCCGATTTCATTTAGTCCGCGACTGGTTTCATATTTTCCCTGGACTACCATCCCACCGGGACACTGAGATATATTCAAGACCAGGAGCCCCGACGCAATCGCTTCGCGCAATATCTGAAGGAACCAGGGATAAGACGGAGCATTACCCGCTCCAAAGGTTTCAATGACCAGGGCCTTGATATGTGGGTTGCGGACGATACCAGTGACGGTCTCCTGCGTAATTCCAGGAAAAAGTTTGAGCACAGATACGCTTCGGTCGAAGGAACGCAATAGTGCTAATCCCGCTCCACCCGGCTTGCGAATGGCCTGATCGTTGTAGTCGATGGTAACGCCAGCTTTAGCCAGGTGCGGATAGTTTTCCGAATGGAACGCGTCAAAGTGCATGCTCTCCACCTTTTTGGACCGTGATCCACGTATAAGTTCAAAATCAAAGTAGATGCAAACCTCAGGAACACGAGCCTTTCCATCATGAAAGCTGCTTGCGATCTCCAGCGCAGTAATCAAATTCTCCCGGGCATCCGATCGGGATTCGCTAATGGGCAATTGCGCGCCCGTGAAAACGACGGGCTTAGCCAGGTTCTGAAGCATGAAGGCCAATGCGGAGGCAGTATACGCCATTGTATCTGTTCCGTGCAACACCACAAACCCGTCCTGCGTGTTGTAGTGTTCTTGAATAAGGTCACCAATAGCCTGCCAGTGACCAGGTTCTATGTCTGAAGAGTCAATGGGGTGCTCAAAGGAAATGACGGTGATTTGCAGAAATAGATTCCGAAGAGTAGGCAAGTGCTCCATAATAAGCGCAAAATCAAAAGGAAGGAGGACCCCCTGCGCATTCCGAACCATTCCAAAGGTCCCTCCTGTATAAATGATCATGACCCGCGCCTTTGGTCTGGCCGGCAGCGCCGTGTCGATGGTAAGTGTCTTATAGTTCATTTGACTGAAATCTACTTCTTTGTCAGTTATCCTTAAATGCAGCGTCACCGAAAACAGCTGTCGCATTCCTTGATGTGACCTCCTGGAGCTCATCGCGGGTTACACCCTTGACGGAAGCTACCTTGTCCGCCACCAGAAGAAGGTATGGAGGCTCATTGCGCTTTCCACGATACGGAACGGGTGCCAGGTATGGGCTGTCGGTCTCGAGGACCAATCGCGCCAAAGAGATTTCCGTCAAGACCTTATCCAGTCCACCGTTCTTAAAGGTTGCCACGCCTCCTATGCCCAGATAAAATCCCATCTCAACAATGCGTTTGGCCTGTGTCACGCTTCCTGAGAAGCAGTGGAAGATCCCGGTTAGCTCTTTGTCACACAGTGGCGCAAGTAATTCAATAGTCTCGTCGATGGATTCCCGACAATGGATTACCAGCGGAAGACCATACTGCTTGGCCCAGTTAGTCTGGATAACAAATGCCTCCTTTTGTTGCTCCCAAAATGTCTTGTCCCAGTAAAGGTCGGTGCCTATCTCCCCTACCGCGGCGAAATCACGTTTGCGAAGCCAGTCCTCGACGATGTACAACTCATTCTCAAAATTGCTTTTTACAGAACATGGATGAAGCCCCATCATGGCGAAGCAGAAGTCTGGATTCTGAATTTCTGTTTCCATCATTGCGTCAATGGATTCCGAATCCACGTTGGGCATAAATATTTTACCGATACCCGCGGCCTGCGATCGGAGAATCATCTCACGGCGGTCTGCATTGAACTCCTTTGCATAGATGTGAGCATGTGTGTCTGTCCAGGTATTCATGCGGTCACGTATTTCATGAATACCAGGACTCCGATACCCGCTGCGCATACCGATGCAACCAGGACACCGCCCGCGGCAATGTCTTTCACTTTGCCTGCAAGTGGATGATGCCTGGGCTCAAGCAGATCCACCAGGCCTTCGATCGCTGTATTCATCAATTCGGCCGTTATCACAAGCCCAACGGCCAGGAGGACGAGGCCCCACTCTGCGTTTGATATTGTATAGTGTACACCTGCGGCGGCAACAGCCATGGCAACTGCAACATGGATCTTCAAATTGCGCTGTCCAGTGATGGCTTGGCGAATGCCTTTGGCTGCAAATACAAAACTTTGAATGAGCTGTTTCATGACATCAGGATTTTGATCTGCCTTTCCAGAAGCCCTTCTTGCTTTCTAAAAGTTCCAAGGCCTTTGAACGCCAATGCTCCCTCCATGGCCGTCGCAAGTACAAAGTTGTGCTGATCCTGGCAAAAAGCAATTTTACCACCCATGAGGACTTTCGCCAGCCACGCTTGTTCCGGTTGCTGCGGCGTAGGCACAAAAGCAGCCTTCCTCCCCAGTGCGATGAGGTCCATAATGGTACTG
>JANPES010000233.1:0-2088 GCA_031423035.1 Cyclobacteriaceae bacterium
CACTTTCCAGAGATAGCGTGAATCGTATCTTTTGCCCGTGATTTTATCTTCCTTAAAATCACGTGCAAAAGATACGAAATCCCTCACTTTCCAGAGATAGAGTGAATCGTATCTTTTGCCCGTGATTTTATCTTCCTTAAAATCAATCCACACCTGGGTACCGAATTCCTGCGGAAGCTTTTGCATCATCAGGGCGCGATCCTGAAATTGTGCGACATCTTTCATTTTCAGATCCCCATTCTTGCCAGCGCCGACGATAACTTCATAATATGTAATTAGCGTTGAATCATCCGCATGTTGAATGACAACAAAAGGAATGTCAGACAATTCGCCAACTTTCGATTTTGGCGGGTAGCCACATTTGGTGATGATGCGGTCAACAGCAATGAGATTTGCCGAATCAATGGCTTTCTGCTTTTCCCAAAGGGTCTCCACAGCCTTCGATCCCCAGCCTTCGATCCGGCCGACCGAATCCATTTGAGGGCGGTAGCGTTGATCGCTTTTCTTGACTTCCGCAAGCTGAATACGGACTTTCTCCCATTGCGAATCGGAGATACCACATGAAGCGGCAGTGAAAGCGAGAATGGAAAGTGAAAGGCGCAGATTCATTGGCAGATGTATGCTTCCAGGTAGATTTCTAGTTGCTTAACTCCTCAAGGAATTTCTGGAATTTAGGCGTGTCATAGTTCATGGTACCTACTTCTTTTCTTACGACTTGACCTTCTTTTGAAATGACAAAGGTCGTTGGGATTGAAGGTACGCGAAGCAGGCTGGGCAATTGACCTGAAGGAACGTAGGCCTGGAATGTGAATTGCTTGGCAAGCATGTAGTCCGAAACCTTCTTCAAATCGCTTTCGCGATCAATAGAGAGCATTACAAAAATGATCTTCTCTCTATCGACCTTTTCGTAGAGGCTTTGAATGCCAGGCATTTCGGCGCGGCATGGGCCACACCAGGTTGCCCACATATTCAGAAAGACGACCTTGCCTTTAAATTTTTCAAATGGAATTCTGTTTCCTTCGAGGTCCTTGAGGGTAAACTCGTAATCAAAAGTAGTATCCGCATTGACTTCTGATTCGGCATCACGTAAGCCAGTTTGAAGGAGGGCCCATTGTGTTGTGAAGGAGGCTGCGCCAATCAGGCCTGTGACTTGCAATGCGAGGATAAGCACCCCAGCCAAAAGAAAAGGTTTGGCAAATGAGTAGATCCCTACCGCAATTTCTTTGGAGCGAGTTTTGTAGTCCATCAAAAATCTCAATTATTGACTATTTTGCTGCAAGTTAGAACGCAAAGATGAAAAATCGCCTATTTTTTGCACTGTTTCTGGTGCTGGCATCCGGGTACAGCGCCTGGGGGCAGAAGATCAAATACAAGGAGTTATTCGTACTGTTAAATGCGAAAGACTATGATAATGCCGAACCGTTTCTTAAACGGTACCTAAAAGTCGAGGATGACAATCCTAATGCCTATCTGTACATGGCGATAATCTATGAATACAAATCTGCCAAGCAGGACATACTGAAGCAGACCGAGCAGTGCGTCATGTTCCTTGATTCGGCAGTTCATTTCTATGGGCTTGCCGGAAAAGGAATGACTGAGAAAGAGGTTTCTAAGAACGAGGATTACTACCAGATGGATAGCCGCCGTGATATGCGTACGGGGGAGTTTGGCGTTACTCTTTCTGATGTCAAGTTGCGGATTGAAACAGGAATGAAGTTGAAGGAAAGGGCTAGAATGGTACATCTGCTTAAAGCGCAATTCGTGGCCGCTGAAAAAGCCTATCAGCACAGTGCGAAATTATTTTCTTCCATCCAGGTAAGGTACCCTGATGAAAAGAGGTTGTACCTCCAGTCGGACGACTCATTGGTCCTTTCCCTGCACAGGCTCTCGGGTATGTCGGATTCTTGTCATAGTCACTTCAGGGATTACCAATCGACTACCAAGCATTTGGGAAAGACAGGTTACAATCAGCAAATGAGTACCAGTGATATCTCCGACTACAAGAAGGAATTGACGCTGGCTGATTTCTATTCGAACGATATTAAGGTCCAGGACTTTAAGGGTTGGGCAGCCCGGGTTATTGAAGTC
>JANPES010000234.1:0-12330 GCA_031423035.1 Cyclobacteriaceae bacterium
AGAATGTTATATAAATACTTTCGTATAGTTTGCTATAAATCCTAAGCATCACTAATTCCCAATTTTATGTACTGCCCCATTATCAAAATTGTCATATGCCCAATTAAGTCCACCATTTATTTCAATAAGAGTTAAGCCTAACGAAACACCAAAACCTATCGGGCCTAAAAAACCTATGACTGCAATTGTTGATTGAACTCCAAATCTTGCCACGTCTTGATTGGTACCTCCATTGAATGCAAGATTAGATGCGTTATATGCAATTACTCCGCCTGCAAGTAATCTTCCTCCCCACTTCAATGCATTATTTGCTGTTGATGCTTTTAAGTAAGCCCCCTTATTTGCCAAACTTACCGCATTCCGAGACTGAGAAACGTAAGCACCATTTTTTGCCTGACCCGTGATAACCCTAACTTCTTCAAGGCTTTTTATTCCTTGCTGAAACCCTGTTTCAAAGGCACCAAAAAAAGTACCAATGACAAAGCCATATTTATCATAGTTAGATCTCTCTCCGTTCGTCTGCTTAGTTTGCGCCACAGCCACCCATTCCGACTGATCGCTCACATATCCTTCCACATTGATTGAAGCCTTTGAATAGTAATACTCCGTCCCGTACTTGCCAGCAAATTCTTCACTCGACAAGGACTTAGAGTCTTTGTATATGGTTTCATAAGTGCCCCAATACATACGTCCATCGCCCGGGCTCCACCCTTCACCCATCCCCCCATTAAGCGCTGAAGAACTATACCCCATCCACCCATCCCGGCCTTGCATCAAAAAGGAGCCCGTAACCGTACCATCATCCCCCATATACCGCTGGTAAACAACATCATCCTGCATCCTCCCCAGCCCATCGAAATACCGGTTTACCGTGTAGCCCTCGTAGATCGGCTCCGCCCCGCTCGGGTCTGTAAAACTCACCGGGTTATTAAATGAAAAGTTATATGGCGTAATGCTCGAGTACTTCCCGGCCAGCAGATCTACCTGGTTCATTCTCCTCAGCACCGGGCCTGAGTAACTCGTATGTCCTGGGGTCAAGAGTCCAGATGTGGCTTGCATAGGTCCTATTGAGTAGCCACAAGTGAATATGGCTTCAATTCGCCTTTCTCCACTCGCCTATATACTCTAATAACTTCTGATCCGCGTTCCTTGGCGATAGAATCCTTCACCTGAATAAAATTGACAATTTTCATTTCTTCAATTCTAATCAAGTGCCAACCCGACCTCAACTTTATGGATGGAGCCCCACGATGTTGCGGTCTATACTCAATTGAGTCGATGACTGATTGAAATTCAGACTCAATAAAAGAGTTCCTTCCAACAATCGACGGAAATAACCCATACATGACAACACCAACAATAAGCCAGCATCCTCCGAGAATGAACAGTAGCCTAAGTATCTTCTTGGGAATAAAACGCTCAATAAACATGATATAATAGTTTACTTCCAAAACGGCCACCATCCAGATGCAGTATTCCCTACATTCAAGGAGGCACCAACCGTATCGCCAATACCAACACTCAGTCCTGAGACCCATGGAGACATCGGTGACGAATCCCAGCTCTGATACCCAAAGTTCACATTGACTCCAACGCCAGCACCCATTGAAATGGTCCGGGTTGGACCTTCCAGGGTAAGGTGACTAAGAGTACCTACTGGTCCATGATAGTTTAGATATCCAACATTTAAGCCATAACCAATTTCTGCTAAATAGGCATCCGAAAATACGCCAGTCCTGTGAAGCCCCGCATCAGCTCCGCGGGTAATCAGATTCATCGTCATTGTTATTGAGCGCCCATAGCCAACAGCAGAACCGACATTCAAGTCAAGTGTCAAAATATCTGGAACCAAGAATCGAGCAAATGCAGAGTTCCAAAGACTCTCCATTAAACCAGGCTCATCCCCCGGTCCTTGAAACGCAATCATCTGATTATATGGCACTCTTAGAAGGTCAGACATTTCCGCCGCAGAAATTTGCTCTGAACTAAATATCTTTATTTGCAACTGCTTGTCAAGTGCACTCTTGTAAGCCTTCTCCGCCCCAGATGCACTACTATGTATAGTTCCTCCACCGGTTCCCCAGGAGTTGTGGCTGTTGTTATAGCCAACACCATTATCAAATGCCTCCTGGCTCGAGCCATAAAAGTGCGTATTCCCATCGCTCCAGCTTCCTCCATATCTGCTATTGAGCACACCGCTTAAGAACTCGCCAAGCGTTCGAATCCCTGAAAATGTTTCATTCCTCCAGTCCACTGGAGCGCCAAGCCCAAAACCAGTTAGAAAACTCCCTGAAATCTTACCATCATCACCCACATACCGCTGGTAAACCACATCATCCTGCATCCACCCCAATTGATTGAAATACCGGTCTACGGTGTAACCTTCGTAAATCGGCGATGCCCCACTCGGGTCGGTAAAACTCACCGGATCATTAAATGAATAATTATAGGGCGTCAAGCTGGAGTACCGCCCCGCCAGCGGATCCACCCCGTTCATCCGCCCAATGGCAGGATCGTAATTCCGGAAAGCCAGATCAAACCAGTTTGTGCTGTCGTTGAGCTCCGTGCCCCCATTGCTGAGGAAATTGTTGTCTACTGCCCCCTCACGGGTCCAGCTATTGGCCGTTTGCAATCCAAATGGGTAGTATTCATTCATCTGGATCAGGCTGGTCCTGGTGTGTGTCACCTTGAAATCGTCAAACTGCACGTAGTTGTTACTCAAATCCTCATAGCTAAGGTACACAAAAACAAAACCCGCTTCTTTGATTAACAGCTGATCGAGCTTGACTTCCTGTTTACTGAACGGAGTCGCCGGAACCCGCTTCCAGCCCATGGTCAAGACCTTGTAGCTCTGGTCATACAGAATGTAGTTCAGGTATGCCGCCGGAGCCCCGTCCCCGGCATTGCCGCCCAGCAAGAAGGCCCACAGAGCGCTGCTGACTCCACTGAAGATACTCCCGCTTTCGCCACCGCCACTCACCCCACCGAAGGCTGATGCTACAGCAGTCACGAAGGTCCCTACCGTAGGTGAGCCTGTCCCAAAGCCCGAACTGTTCTCGTAATAGCTCCACACCTCCATGTCCACCTTGTCGCCTGGATACACCTTGATGCTCTTCGATGGACCCACCGGGTAGCCCTGATTCAGCCGAACCACTTTGCCTCCACCCGTCGTATGGTTGGCCGCGGTAAACGTAAGCACGTTGGCGGCATTGACATTGCTGAACTGATTTGCATTGTCGCTGGCATTCCCTTCAAAGGTGGCCGTGATGGCCAGCGGCACCGGCGTGGCAGAAGTAAACAGTGCCCGGGTATTCCCCTGGTGATCGGCAATGGCATATTGGTATTCATATCCACTCACATTTTTCACCACCCTGCCCTCCGGTGAAGAAAAGAAACTCAACACGCCGTTCTCGTAAACAAAACTTCCCGTGTAGTCGGTCGTTCTGGTCACTGCTCCACGGGTCGAAATCATTTTTAACTTCATGCCGGCAGCATCGTAGGTGTAGGTTATCACTGCCCCATTGGTGAACTTCACTCGTCGCACTTTTCCAAGAACGTTGTAGTGAACGCTGTCGATGCGCTTGTTCTTGTCAGCAATCAGGTTGCCTATGGTGTCGTACTTATATTCATTGTTAAGCGCTACTTGGTTGTTAAAACCTGCAGTAATGCCCGCCGCATCCTCAATCTTCAGGTGCCGGTTAGGGGAAAATGCCGCGTAGGTAAAGGTGAGGTTATCCATGGTCTCTGCCGTGCTGGTTATAGAAACCGGCGGGCCTGCCGCCAGTCCCCTGAGATTACGCTTCCTCACCAGCGTATTGATATTCCCGTTCACATCGTAGGTCATGGTCTCATTCAGGGTGTTTGCCTCCTTTGTCCAGGTAAAGCCGGTATGAGCCTGAAAAGTGGCCTCCGTAAGCCTCTCACTCCTGTCGTAGGTATACTTGTAACTGCGCCTGTTCTCATATCTATTGCCAGAGCCAAAGCCTTTCCAAATGGCGCCACTGATGTTGCCGTTGAAAGTGGCCCAGTTTCCAATGCTGTCCACTTTGTTGTACAAAAGTTCCATCCCAAAATAATCGCCCGTATCATTATTCAGTGATCCATCATTGGTCAACTGTGAATTGTTGATGGACCTGAGCCAACCCCGGATGTTATAACGGTAATCCACACTTTGCAAGAATCCCCCACTGCCGTCGCTGTGGAGTTTTTTGTCCACCATCTGTCCCAGGGCGTTGTACTCATATTGAACAAGAAGTTTCTCTGTTCCTGTCAGGGTAACTCCCACATAGGAGGCATTTTCATGATATAACGAGCAGTCAGCATACAAGGCTGTGGAAGAAGCAACCGTGGAGGTATAAAATGTAGTTCCGTTCTTCTTATAGTATATCGTCGTCCCCACACGTTCAATGGTAAACACATCCGATGCCACAAAGCTTCCAAAAGCCCCCCTGTTTACATTTGATTCCCAGATTTCCAGGGTTCCGCCACTCTTCGTATAGATTGCATAGTCAATACTGGTGTAGTTTACATCAGGGTTCGTGTCGGCAAGGCCCATGATTTTGTGCCCCGTAGTTGAAGAAGCGCTGAACTGCAGTACGCCATTGGTCGATGCAGGTATTCCGTTCGCTGAGAAAGCGCCTGCGGACCAAGTGGCCGATGATGTTGTCTTGGTAATGGTTGATCCGGTAACACTTACGTTAACAGCGGCAGACCAAACCACAGGGTTATTATCCACTGTCTGGTATTGCTTCACAACACGCCCTGAATGATCGTACACGGGTCGGGACGTTATCCTTTCCCTTTGAGTAGCCGAAGGCTGGTGGGTAGTCCTTGATAGAAGTGTTTTACCCGAAAAGTCATAGATCACCGTTGTCTTGTCGGCGACCGTGGCATAGAGGTGATTGTTGCTCAGGGTTTGTATCGCCCGGTCGTATTTTCCATAGAACACTACATTCACAAGCCATGTCGAGGTGGCGGTCCCGGAAGAATTAATAGTCACCCGCTTGCTACCCGTGGCACTGCCGCGCGGTTTAGCCACCGCTGTTGCCTCCTGCCCGGCAAGAGGGGTGTTGTCATAGCTATAATCGGCCGTGGTGTTGCGGTCAAAGTCGTAATGGTCATAATAATTTACAGATAGAACCGTAATACCGGTTGTTGGAAAAGTACTATTCGAATACCCCTGTGTTGTTGCATTGACTTGTTCGGTCTCATACCACACCGATGCGCTATCGAGGGTTGTCTGAAGCGTTGATCTTGTCGAAGAACTGGCATAGATCCCAGAGTACACCGGGCGGCTGTAGAAATCATATTTTATAAACATCCACTTGTTCTGAAGCCGTTGATTGCCATCCTGTGTAAGCACAATGCGATTCAATTTATCATAGACAATATGCTCTTCAGCCGCTCCTGGGACTTTCTTGACCGTAACCCTTCCCAGGTTGTCATACGTGTACTTATAGATAAGCTCTGCAAGATTGGTATCGTTCTCCAAATGGGGGCTTGAGTCCAGAGCATCCACTGCCTTGGGTGGCACCTGATACTTAAGCCTGCCATAATCATCGTAGACATAGTACGTTTGCAGCCACATGGAAACGCCAGCTTCCACCTGCTTGAGCACGGTTTGCCCCAGTCCGTTTGTGTACGTTCGCACTTTGTTTCCATTCTCATCGGTAACCAATCTTACTACAACAGTCCCATTGGTGTAATTGCCTGGCGTTGAGCCGTCCGGCTTCCAGCGCCTAACAGGATACGAGGAATTATTGAAAGCGATCTGACTCTTCACGGTGTGCGTCGTGCCTGGGCCTGGTCGCCAATCATTTCCGGGAGCTCCTTGCTCGGTGAAACGCGTGCTCAACGTGTCCCTGCTGCGTGTCACTGCATAAGGATGCGTATCTGTGGCTACCATCGATGCCGCCACGTAAAATGATTGTTGTTCGCTGGAGTCGTACTTATTGCTGGTCCAACGCAAAGCATATGGCCGGTAGCGTCCACTTCTGGCACTGGTAACATAAGGCAAGTAGGATGTATCGTTGAGTGCGGGTCGGCCGGGAAGGTCGGCGCTGACCACATCATAACCTCCGGGAGAACTGCGAACACCAACAGTCTGGAACGTTCTGCCGATCCCATCCAGGTAGGAGACCGCCTGGGCAATTTCCGTGGGCTTGAGCGTGTAAAGCAGCGTTGATTCGGTGACGCCTTCTTTCAGAATTACTGAAACACTCACCGCATTCACGGGGTTAATAGCATTGGAGAGCGTTGGCAAAACAAAGAAGATACCACCCAACTTTTCCGTAGAAGTTAGTTTAACGGTAAACAATGCGGCTTCTTTGGCCAAATAAGTTTGCTGTGTAGCGCCGCTGATTACCGTACCGCTCTTTAACCATTTGTATATCGAACCGGAATTCGAAGTCAACAACGTTGAGTCGCCGTAGGAAAGATACTGGGCGCCGATTTTTACAACAGTTGACGCTTGCTCCGTACAAGATCCGGATTTGATGATTGCCCTATAGTCGGTGTTTACTGAAGTCGCAATAAATGAATAAGCAGGTTGTGAATTTTGAATCGTTGTCCATCCAGCGCCGGTGTTCTTCTCCCACCGATTTACTGTGCCTGTGTATCCACTAACTGTAAGGACACCTTTACCTTTATCATATTCTTGGGTTGCGGTTAGCTCACCTCCAACACTTGCCGGTCCAACAGCGCCGGTCATGGTTCTTGGGCAGCCGCCGGATAATGAGGCCACCACGGTGTACAGTCCAATGGTAGTTTGATTATTCCAGGCCAGCGAACTCCCATTGCCTGTTACTGGGAGGCCTGAATCAACGTCATTTATTTTCAGTTGGTAGCTCACGCCTGTTTCCGAACCGCTCAGGGTGATGTTGGTTGCACTCCCTCCAGTCCAGCAAACCGGACTAGCGGTAAGTGTGAATGGAGCAAGAACACGGAACGTATTCGTCATGTCCACAGAACAGCTTGACAACGTACCGACAACCTTGTACGTGCCGGCGGTAGTCAGATTAGCCCATGCGGCATTGGTTAGTGCATTGCCTGTTCCGGATACGGCCGCGCCTACATTCGTGCCGTCTCGCTTTAGCTGATAGGAAACAGTCGATTGAGAGCCGCTCAACGTTAAACTCGTCTCTGTGCCAGTACAGTTTTTCGCTAACAGATATATTGCGACATTGCTTGTAACCGTGAAAGGATTTGTGAAATAATGCCAGGTATCACAAATTGTTTCATAGTCTATGATTTGTGGTGGGATAGAATCATCGAACACTGGCCGCTCATAGCAATTTTCTACTACCAAACTGGCAGACAACGTTCCGGTTGAAGACGTCCACTTGACATCTATTTGTGAAGGCCCAGGATAATTTACAACTGTTCCACCTGTTACTGTCCAAGTCCATGTGTTACTGCCATAGTACCCCGAAATGGCATACTGATAGACTGTTGTGCCATCAGCACATACCTGGTTGGGGCCGACAATATTCAGCGTTAAATAATTATCGTAGTCGCCATGAGCCGTTCCGGGCAGCAAAAGCAGGGCAATTGCAGCCAAGCCAATGAATTTATTTCGTAGCAGCTTGTGAAAGTTTGAAAACTCCATACTTTCATGGGCCGCAGAAATTACCGTGGATTGAAAATTCATAATCATGGACAGTTCACTGTGCACCAGATCACACCCCCAAACCCGTCCCCGCCTCCATCATAGCCTGAGTCGCCGCCCACGATCGTATAGTTCCCAATTCCTTCTCCAAGGCACTTCATGTTTGCTGCTGTGCCGCAAACGATCGATACGTCGGCAATAATTGTCCCCCCAGAATCGAAGGTGTATCCTATGCTTGTACCTGACCCGATTGGCGTAGTTGCCATCACAACAGCCTGATTGTTTGACCAGCCAAATACCACTTTGCGCCATGTAACGGCTATGGTGCACCCGGAGGATTGCGGAAGGTTTTGAAGCGAAAACGTCACCTGACCTGTGTTGGAACTGGCAATCCAACTAAATGGCTGACTGTTCGCCGTTGTCGCCGTCATGGTAATGGGTGCAGCAAGATCAATACAGATATCCTCGCTGAAGTTGGCCGATGACCCGGTAGCGGTATCAGTTACGGTAAGCTTAACGACGTGTGTGCCCGGCATGGTAAAAGTCTTGATCATTGTGCTCGCGGTGGAACCCTGGGGGGTTTCATTATCTACGAGCCATGAATAGGTCACCGTTCCCCAGGTAGGCAACGCGGTAAATGTAATGGCCTGGTTAATTTTGTAGTAAAGACTGGACGCTGTGAATCCGGCGGTCACTTGCGGTGCAAGCTGCTTCTGCGATAAGTACTCTGTTTTTTTCACCAGGTTTCGGTTTCTGTCCAGTGTATTCACGGGACGCCCGGAAACATCGTAGGTTTGCTTGACTGAGTTTCCCCGGTCGTCAGTTGAGGAGGTTATTCCTGTAAGCGGCTTTACGGTCTGAAGGGCTGCCCGCGAGGATTTTGGGATGAAAAGAATATCATCAACTGTTATGGTGTTATTTGCAGTTACCTCAAGGGAAAATGTAGTTGATACCGGCGCCATGTCCATTTCACCTTCCAGGTACACCCATTGATTGTTGGTCCCATTGGAAAGGGTAACTGTTTGCTGAACAGTGCTTCCGGATTTGGCCTTGAAAGACAGTATGGTTGATTGTGCCGCGTTGACCCAACAGGATATTCTGTATTTTGACTCTCCCTTGGAGACCAGTGCAGTCGATGTTAAGGTATTGCCAGTGGTCATCTGCAATGACTTCTCCCCTGTCCATCCAGCAGGGAACGTCGCGGAGCCAGTGATAGTAAGGCCCAGCGTCGAGGTTGTTTCAAAACCGCAAGAAACGCCCTGGGAGGACTTGGCATTAGTGAACGTTGCAACCTCATAACCAAGATCAGAGGAATAGTGATGCGCCGCCTTGTTTTTGAGATGATCAAATTCATTGAGGACTCTCCCGTCTGCATCATACTCTTTTAGTGTTCGCACGGTGTAGTAATCGGTATCAGAGGTAAATGTTTGTGAACCGCCCACACTCGATTCGACAACAGACACACCGCTTGGTATCGTTTTTATGTAATATGGAAGGATTTTCGTATCTCCGAAATTCCTGTAAACAATCAAGCGGGCATCAATGGTTGATTCCGTTCCGCCGAAAGGGGTAAGTTTGGTAATTTGTTCCACCAACTCCGTATGTCTGAAGTTGTCCCTTAATCCCTTCAAAGCCACTGCAGCAGTATCGGTAGTCGGGTTGGTATAAGCATAGTCCTTCGCATACCTGAACTTCTGAATCCTAACCCCCTTGTCTGTAAGGGTGTCTGTAATTTGCGAAACCATGTTGTTGGTATAGCTATATACCGTAGTCGTCCGCAAGAATTCAGACGAGTTCTCTCCGCTGTATTCTGTTACGATTTCCTTTTCAGGCACCAGCGCACGGCCGGTCAGGATCTTGTAGACGCCGAAAGAGTACATATTCCCCAAATATTCAAACCTCAGCCCCATTATACTATCTGCAGGGCTAGGGTTCAGCAGCTTTGGAGTAATCTCCCGTTTTCTCACAGGGGTTCCTGATTTAGAGTAGTGTAAGGTTTTCGTCAAAAACCCACGGGCATAATCATAATTGGTCGCCGTCGGAAAAGGGTGACTGTAGAATCCCGTCTTAGCATCGCCAAGACTCACGCATGTGCCGCCCATATCTCTTCTGGCGATGTAGCTCTTTGTCGCTTTCCAGTCCCCATCAGTGGTCTGAGGATACGTTCCCGGTATGCTGAACTCATATACCGTACTTCCAACCCCTTCCACCTTTTCCTTGACCCTGGAGTATAGTATTTCCGGTGCATCACCAAGGTTTTTGATCGACTTCACCCGCGCATTGGCATTGGCATACCCAAACTTCAATGGGGCTATCAACTTTCCACTGCTTGCTGCATTTATCCCATCATCCACCTTATACTCGTACTCCTTGCTAACATCCCGTAGCGTACTGTAGGTGTTAATGTCTTTGCCCAACGCGATATCACTTCCATTCGTTGTTATTTTTTTGACCCGAATACCACCTCCTGTTAGTATTTCGTTGGTGGATGCATCCAAATAGTTGTTGGGCTCATAAGTAATCTTGGTCGCACCACCCGTTGGATATGCTATTCTTACCAACGCACCAAACATGACCGAATCAGATACTACCGCACGATTGTCACCTGAAATGACCTGCGTGGCTGTCACACCCGGGATCGGTGTGACACGGAATCTTTTACCACCCTCCTCACCGGAGTAGAAGTAGACGGTAGGCTTGTTTTTGTTGTCAGCCACACCATTGTAATACCCAAACCAGTCCTGCTTCCAGTTTGTACGCCATGGTTTAGCCGTAGTGGCCTTTGTCAGGTCAACACCCGCATATTCAAACTCGAATGAAGTAAGCGGCGTGACCCCCGCCATCGTCCTTAGCCCTTTCAGAAAGGTTTTAACTATCGAATTCTGACTCACAGGCGCCGCACTGACCGATTGATAGTCAAATGTGTACGTCTTACTGTCTCCCGTCGGTACATAACTGAACTTAACCTTTGTGATAAGATTGTTGCCGTAAAAGAATTCCACCAGATGATTCTTCATAGAAACTGTTGAAAGTTGCTTGGGATTAAACCAATCCTGCAGGTGATTAAGCGAGTCTTCCTTGTAATGCCTGGCCATCGTCATGGGCAACTGTACATAGGAAAATAAAGCCTGCGTTCCCGTCACTGATGACTGTATGGAGGTCAGATGCCAACGGGCTGTAAACGGCTCAACATTGTCGCAGTAGTATTGGTAGTCAACGGAAGTTCCATAGCATCCTTCAGAACGTCGTGTAACCGCTTCGACATCACTGAAAGTATACGTTAGACCCCTTGTACTCTTGATGGTAAAACTCGTTGCACTGAAATTTGAGATGGAAACATCCTTCATTTCAAGAAGTTTCGGCACTCCGCTTCCATTGAGAACAAATTTTCCGCTAATCCCGGGTGCGCTGAAGTAAAAAAGATCCGGTTCGGTATCTTGCTCATCCTTCTTTGCTAACAAAAAGTTAAACTCATTGTATTCGTCCGAGCAATCTGTAAGGTTATTATCTATGTTTATCTGAAAGGATTGTACAGATGAAGCGTTGTTGTTAAAAAGCCAGCCTTTTCTATTGGAAAGATTGAAGTCATCCGGCAAGCCTCGAACAACCCTTGTAACTGATCCTCCTGCCATGATGTTCCAGCCCAGTCCGCAATCACCGTCGCCTTCCGCGACAGCAATGGCATTGCCATGATGAGCCAACGTGACAGGGACAGAAATATCGTTTGATCTCAGCTCACCCAACGGAATAGCAAACTGAAGGCCTCCAGTCACCAGGTCAACGGATTGCGCGTTAACGTCAAGGCTTGAGGAAACGACGAAAGCCAGAACCAAAAATAGCCGTAAGCCAATGGTCCTTATGGTTATTACGCAGATGATGATCTGAACCAATATGCAACTCGTAAAAATCAGGAACATGAATCCAATTAAATTAAATGACCGGTTTAAAGATCATCCTAAACGTAGTCCAGTATTCAAGTTTCAACCTCATACTGCAGCGAATTATCTCGTTAAGAATGATGAAATACCTACATCCGCAGATTGGGGGAGTTTTGGTTTTCGGCATCCCCGTTGAAAGTGTCCAGGCCTCCGCTTGGCCTCAAAGTTACTCCTGATAGAAAAACAGGTGTGATACGGATGGGAGTTTGTCCCATGCGAATTCCATCCTTATAGGTCGTATCTTATTGCTTGCAGCAATTCAGCCAACAACTACAAAAATCAGTTAACGATGAGAGTTGGTTTTTACGATCTGTTCACGGTAACACAAGATGGGATCAGCCCCAAGGTTCCGATTCAAATCGGTGGTATGGTACTGACGCCTGGCGTAACGTTTGTTGCAGGTGTGCTTTTCGAAGGCATCAGCCTTGCCGATTATGTTGGCAACGACGTTGAAATAACTGTTGATCTGGAAAATCAGGTACATATAATCAAAGGGTTTTACTAACCTGTCGCATATGAAAATCACACGAAATCCCGGCACGCGTGCTGGCGGAGGACCATTTACACCGGAAGATGTGCAACGCGTCTGGGAGAAGGGCCTGACAGTTGCCGGAGAAGATCCCAGAATCTGGAGATACGATGTATGCGGCGCCAGGATAAAACGAGATCAGCACGGCGAAACAGCCACTGCCTACGGATGGGAAGTGGACCATATCCATCCGGTCGCAAAAGGGGGTTCGGACCTCCTGTCTAATCTCCAACCCTTGCACTGGCAAAACAACCGTG
>JANPES010000235.1:0-3584 GCA_031423035.1 Cyclobacteriaceae bacterium
GTGTTCAAAATTCCGGTATCACTGGAGGGCGTGCGCGCCTGTAAGATGCTCCGCGATGAAAATTTGTTGGTGAACGTGCACCTGGTGTATACGCTTCAGCAGGCCTACATGGCCATGAAAGCCGGAGCCTCTTATGTTTGCCCCCTGGTAGGCCGTTTACAAGATCAGGGACATGACGCCCTCGAGCTTGTCGCTCAGTGTGTGTTTGCTGTGGACCACTATGGTTATAACTCAAAGATCATGTTCTCGTCCGTACGGAACGCTGAACACCTGCGCAATGCAATCAATGTAGGCGTGCACACCATCACGGTGCCATGGAAACTGATGAAAAGCCTCACAGACAACAACCTGACTACCCTCGGTACCGAGCAGTTCATTGAACACACCCGTTTGGTAACGATGAAGGTGAAAGATGTTATCAGCCCGGTTAATCCGCTGGTGAACATGAACACGGGTTTGACCGATGCCATCGTGAAGATGACTGAATATGGCTTTGGTGCGATCACTATCACAGACAACGATGGCAATGTGAAAGGAATTTTCACGGATGGTGATATGCGCCGTGCCTTGCAGAAAGATGGACAAGATATATTTAAGAAGCGCATGGCCGACTTTACCTATGGCCAGCCGCTGTCCGTCCAGCAGAACGATGCACTTACAGTAGCCAACGATATCTTCAAGCACAAGCATGTGGATACCATCCTCGTCCTTGATGGCACGAAACCAGTTGGCATGGTAGACATTCAGGATCTCGCATAGTGAGTGCCGAGGTAATCCAGTTATTTGAATCGGGAGGAGGGGAGTTTTTCACCCCTCCTTCTGTTTTTGTTCCAAAACTCAAGAACATCCGCGCTATCCTCTTCGATTGGGATGGTGTATTTAACGAGGGCTTTAAGGCGGGTATGGAAGGCAGCAACTTTTCGGAGGTGGACGCGATGGGGACTAACCTCTTGCGCTATTCCTTATGGAAGCATCATCAGAAGCTTCCTATTACCGGCATTATTACCGGCGAAGAAAATCCGTCGGCGCAGGCGCTGGCAAAGCGTGAACACTTTCACCACATGTATTTTCAGGCGAAGAACAAGCCCGCAGTGTTTGCAGCATTTTGCAATACGTATTCCCTTCACCCGGATGAGGTTCTGTTCTTTTTTGACGACGTACTTGACCTTGAAGTAGCGAGGCAATGCGGAGCACGGATTATGATTGGCAGACGAGCTGCGCCAATGCTGACTGCCTTTGCCAAGTCGCATGGCATGGTCGACTACATCACCGGCTGTAATGGGGGGAGCCATGGACTTCGCGAGGGATGTGAACTCCTGGTCGGGTTGCTCGGACTGTATGACAATGTTGTTACCGAGCGCATGACATATTCTGCTGACTACCAACGCTACATGGGGCAGCGACAAGAGATTACTACCCTGGTTGAGTCTGGGGTATCTTAGATAATCATTGATTTGACATCGTATGCGCGAAGCGTTGTTCCAACAAAAATGATTATGAAAAAACCATTATTATTATTTCCGGCGGCTTTTGGTTTCTTTCTTTTGAGTTGTGGTGGCGACAAGCCTGCCGCAATATCTGATTCAGGTGCTGCGGAGCAGCTAAAAGCATTTGTCAACGAGATGACGCCGTCACGGGGTCGCGGGCAGGGATTGGCATTGGATGAAATGAGTACCTCATCTTTTGAAGAGGGCCTTAAGAAAACCAAAGATCAACTTTCCAGACTACGGGTGATAGACACCAGTGCACTTAAAGGCGATGACCTGATCGATTGGAAGTTCGCCCAGAGCATTCTCGTGGGCAGAGAATTGGATCAGGAGAAGCACCAGTCGTGGAAGAAAGACCCCAGGCAATACATGACTTTTACCAGTATCGCGGGTTTTCTGAATGGTCCCGGCGAAATAGAAAAGAAGATTGAGAATATTGAGAAGCGACTACGCATCGCCCCACTTCAGTTGGGAAATGGTATGGGACAACTCAGCGTTTATGTGCCGCGGTTTCAGGAGTTGGCTGTCTTTATGGCGGAGAATGGATTTGTTCTTTTCGATCAGGAGATCCCCGCGTTCATCAAGGCTTCGGGTGCGCCGGCCAAGCGCCTGATCGTACCTGCCAAGGAAGCGCGCATGGCGCTCGAGAAATACCTTGGCTTTCTGAAGAATGAGTTACCGAAACAGCCTGCGGGAAACTTTTCGTTGGGAGCAGCGACCTACAATGAAATGTTGAGGGGTCAATACCTGCTTCCTTACGATGCTGACAGTCTCTATGCTTTCGGATGGGCTCAATTCAATGCCACTGTTGCTGAGCTGGAGGCGATGGCAAAGAAGATGGATCCGAAGAAGACATGGCAGCAGTTGGCCATCGAAATCAAGAATGAATACCCGGATCCACATAGGATGATCGAAGTGCATCAGGAATGGGTGGATAAGTCGAGGGAGCATGTGATCAAGAATAATCTGATTCCCATTCCCTGGAAAGAGCGCGTGATCGTTGTGTCCCGGGCAGAGTATTTGCGCAAGACATCCTACTATGGTCACTTTAGTTTTGCGAGCGCAAAAGACAAAGACAGTATCTATACCTCTGAAATGCACATCAACCCGTTTGAAGATCAGTGGGATGAGAAACGCAAGAAGGAATATCTGGTCGAGCACGACTGGGGTGTGATTATGGTAACGGCGCCACACGAAACGTATGCAGGGCACCATGTGCATGGATTGTATCAAGCCAACAACCCTCGGCCGTTGCGACGGAAGAACAGCATCAGTCTGTTTTCGGAAGGGTGGGGGCTGTACAATGAACAGCTCATGCGGGAGACAGGGTTCTTTCCGAATGACAAGATCCTGCTGCGACAACTCCAACTCAGGCTGTGGAGAAATGCCCGCGTTATTTATGATGTTGGTCTTCACACAGGCAAGATGAACTACGAAGAAGCGATCTCCCTGATGACCGACAAAGTGGGTTTCCTGCGTTGGGCCTCCCAACTTGAAGTGGATGCATGCTCTGCTTCTCCAGGATACTTCATCGGGTATTTTACCGGTATGATGGAAATCTTGCGGATGCGGGAGGACTATAAAAAACTTAAGGGCGATGCATTTACGTTGGGCGAGTTCCATGAGCGACTGTTGAAGGCCGGGAGTATGCCAACATCGCTGATGCGGGAGGCGCTGTTTCAGCCTTAGTTGATCCAATCTATTGCGTTCTAACCGACTTAGCGGAAGAATTCTTTGTTTCTCGCAAGGAAGCCAGAGAATACGTGGACCACTCCGCAGTAACAAGTGCACCTGGTGATTGCCAGTCCTTTTTTTTTATTTACATTTGAATGATAGTATTATTTCGATTTAGGTTAGCATTACTCTTATGAAGAAAAGATTATCACTTTTAGGTCTAATTTCAATTCTTTTTACCACTTTTTCTTTTGGCCAAGTTGAATCTGAGGCTATTCTTGGCGTGTGGGAATCCGGCAGTGGCAAAGCTCGAATCAAAATTGATAGAGCAGCAGACAAGTTTAACGGACGCATAGTTTGGTTGCGTGAGCCCAAGGATGAGGCCGGCAACCCTAAATTGGATAAAAACAATCCTGACCAAAG
>JANPES010000236.1:0-10167 GCA_031423035.1 Cyclobacteriaceae bacterium
GGCCTTCAATAACAATGGTGATGTCGCCGGTTGTATCGTAGAGGCCAAACTTGATGGCGTTTTCTACGACAGGCTGAAGGATCAGCGAGGGGAGTTGTTTTGTGAACAGGGCCTCATCGCAACGGATGTCGGTTTTCAGGCGATGACCAAAGCGAACCTTTTCAATATCAAGGTAAAGCTGAAGGTGTTTTAACTCTTCCTCAACTGTAACAAAGGTCTTGTCGTCTTTCTTGATCGTGCCGCGAAGGAAGTCCGAGAGCTGCTGGACCATCTTCCGCGCCTGTTCAGGCTGGCTCATCACCAGCGCGCTGATGGAGTTAAGGCTGTTGAAAAGAAAGTGGGGTTGAAGTTGCTGCCGTAGGTTCGTCAGTTCAGCCTCGCGGGCCAGCTGAAGGGCATCGTTCTTTCTCTTCTCACTTTCTTGTTTATCACTCGCGTAAACCCAAAACCAGGTGAGCACCGCCACCAGCATGATCATCAGCCAACCGAAGGTGCCTCGGATGACCCGGGAATTATTAAGAAATACTCTGTACGGCCCATCGTCAATCATCCGTATCAGGGTTTCGTACTGCAGATAAAGGCAGATATAGGCCAGCGCAATGCTCCAACCTACGACATACAGAGCGTGCTTGCCGCTGGGTTGGTAGGAATGCATGGAGGTGTTGATGGTATATCCGGCCATGGCAAAGATTAGCTGCGTGACGAGGGCGTCTTTTAATGAAGTGTTGAAGTCAAAACCGAATTCCATCATGAAGTAAGTCTGCGTTGCCCCCCACACGCACCACCATGCGATGTATAGGAGCATGATCTTGGTGTATGAGATGGACATTGATTTGGTGATTTCGAGATTTAGTGATTCGGTGATATTCGGTGATTCGTTAATTCGGTGATGGAAATTGGACAATTTGAGAATGATGCCGCGGATTCAGGAATCGAAACTTAAACGGTGAACTCTGAACCTTGAACTTTGAACTTTGAACTTTAGACCGAACCCTGAGACCTGCAACTAACACCTAACACCCAATACCTAACACCTAACACCTAATACCTAACACCCTATTACCCCTCACTCAACTCCGCAGCCTTGTGATGTATCAAGTTTATATACGAACGGGCCTCCAGCGTTTCGTGAACTTGCGAATATACTTCAAGTCCGTCACTCAGTTCTTGCAAGGGCATCAATTCGGAGATATTTACGAATTCCCATTGTAGCGCATTCTCTTTTTGGCCTTCTTCCGTGATCCCGATGAGGCGGGCTTTGATGAAGGCCTTTTCAAAGGAAGTTGCCTGGATCAGGTGGAGGTGCTCTTCAAATTGAGCAGCCTCCTGACCTGATGGTGTGACAATCCGGAATATAAGTTTGGCGACGTACCAGTTCATGACCGTGAATGATTAGTAGCTCTTGATGTCAATGCCCCCAAAGATGCACGAGCCTTTCAACACGAGCGTCTTGTTGGGATCTAAGCCTTCCTTGGCTTGCGGACGTTTATCGTCAATGCCACCAAAAATGCAGATGACTTCGGATTTGATATTCCAGTGGGCAGGAACAATCAATTTGACCCCTCCGAAGGCGGTTGAGCTTTGAATGACGGCTGCCCCCTGGATATCCGCTTGCGTAAGGTCAACGTCCGAGCCACCAAAGAAGGTGCTGATCTCTCCGCCTTTGAAGTTCTTCGAAAGTATTTTGTTTTTATTCCCGCCAAAAATCGCCGTGGAGTCAATCACATCATCGGACATAAGTGTTGTGTCCGTGGTCCACTCTTTGCGACGGGGTCTGAAAATCATATACAGACCGGCGCCAACAAACAGGGTGGGGAATAGGTAATGACCAATGTCCAGGTCAAAGTCCTCGAGAATATCGTCGGAGAGAAATACTGCACCGGTGAGCAACACTGCAATCCATCCGCCCAGGCGGAACGACTGGCGTGCACCGATGTAAAGTCCGACCACAATAAGGATCATTGGCCATTGAAAAAGCCAACGAGGCAGGTCAACTCCGGCCTGACGGGCAAAGAAAGCGAGGCCAATCATTAGCAATACAATGCCTGCAATAACCCTTCCTGAATTGTGCTGCATCCGGTTTCCGGAGCCGTCGTTTTTGTTCATGTTCGTTTCCATAGCTGTTTGTTTGTTCAAAGAAACGGTGTTTTTTCTGTACCGGATAGGGGAGATAGGCGGGGACGGGGGGAGGGGCGGTGAATGCCGGTCAGGAGTAGGTGGCCTGCCGCATCACCCCCGCCCCAACCCCTAAAGGGAATACTATTTCCCGAATGAGCAATACCGAAATCTGATTTCCCCTTTAGGGGCAGGGGCCTGGAGAATAGAGCAACCTGATTTCCCCTTCAGCGTTAAGTTGTTGGTGGACTATGGCATGCCTTGTAACCTTATAACCCCAAATAATCAGCCCTTGCGCACAAAGATGGATTTAAGACCCATGGCCCCGAAGCCTTCCACCTTGCAATCAATATTATGATCCCCGCTGGTGAGTTTGATGTTCTTCACTTTGGTGCCTGCCTTAATGGCTTTGGAGGAACCCTTCACGGGCAAATCTTTAATAATAACAACCGTATCACCATCATGCAGCACGTTGCCATTGGCATCTCTCACGACAGATGAATCAGCTTCTTCAGCAACTTCATTGACGGTCCACTCGTGGCCACATTCCGGGCACATCATCGAAGTGCCCGTAGGGTATCCGTATGTCGATTGGCACTTGGGGCATGTGCTGGATTCAGGCATGTTTCAAATTTTGTGTGAAAGTACTCAAGTTATCTTGAGAACGATTATTGAATATTGAAGGTTGAGAGTTTGAATGGCTGTGTGGCTTCCGCTGGTTCCGTGGTATCAATGAGCGAAGGCACTGGACACCGAAGCGCCCTTAAAGCAAATCGTCATTCCGGCTAAAGCGAAGAAAGTTCACACCGGCGCGCCTTACCTCTTATGGCGCGCTTGTAGCGCGTGCCCTTTGAAAGCATTCATCGATGGCACGAATTGCATCATACGAAATCGATAGCAAGAAGGCCTCGCCCCTTAGTAAAAAAACATTCCCGCCTCGATCGATGGTCTTTGGTATCAATGTCTGAAAGAGAGTTCTCACCTGACAGCTTTTTCGCTTGGAATAGGGTCGTGTCCGTTTAGGACGCTTTGTTGTCTTTCTCCTACAGTGCAAAATAAAGCCCTCACGGCTTCGGAAATGGGATGTCGCCCGCTCTTGCGCCGGGTGTCTTTTTCTGACGCCTTTTTGACCTATGACCGCGCGACTTCAGCCTGCACTTTTGTTCCGTTGAGAGACACATCCCTCTCATCAAACAAAAAAATGAAAATCATCACACGAGCATTCATCATGGTCGCCTCGCTGTTCCTCGCTTCCTGCCAGGAAGAAGCAGCCGAGCCAGCGCTTGTCGCGCAATTCTCCTTACCCTCTGCTGTCAACGGAGCAACGTATGACATTAAAGTCGCCCAGCCTGACGGCTACCTTTCGTCCAATGAACAGTACGCGGTGATTTACGTCCTCGATGGTGAGGAAAACTTCAACCTCGTTGCCCACGAATGCGCAACACTCAGTGCCCGCTACAAAACCGAAAATGTCCTTGTGGTCAGCATCGGTTACGGAAGGAGCAGGGACCTGGACTATACGCCGACGAAGACCAGCAGTTCCATGGGCGGTTCCATGGGCGGTGCTCCGGAATTTATTCAGTTCATCAAGGATGAGCTGGTGCCCCGCATGGAGCGGGATTTCCGGGCAGATACATCACGGTCAAGCCGGGTCATCCTCGGTCATTCCTTCGGCGGCTTGTTCGGCGCTTACGCCTTCGCGGCCGACAACAGTCTCTTCGGTAACTACCTTCTCCTTAGCCCCTCGCTTTGGTTTGACAATGAAGTCACGCTTCGCATGGAATTGGCACAGCGCAGTGTGTTGAAAAAAAGGCAACAGTTGGTGTTCATGGGACTGGGCAACATGGAAAACTTTGGCAAGATGCAGGCGCCATTTGAAGCGTTCTTCCAGACCTTGAATGCCAACTATCCCAACATTCGCCTCTCCAAGAATCTTGAAGAAGACCTGGGACACGTGGGCTCGAAGAATCCCAACATCCGCAAAGGCCTCGATTTCTATTTCCAAAACCGATAATACTAACCATTAACCAACACGATCATGAAACTCCTGACCAGTATCTGTACCCTCGCGATCTTCCTGTCTACGACAGCATGCCTCGCCCAAACCGATAAGTCAAGCAAATATGTAAACAGGCTTCTTACAGTTGAGCCCTCCGTGGGCGTCCATACCAACATGGGCACCGATCTGCTCTTCAGTACGATGGTGCAGTGGAGCCCCCGTCGGAAGCTAGCCTTCGCGTCACATTCCTCTTACAACATCAACAACGTAACGGCGAGAGACGTTGAGTCTGTCCACACGGATTACAATTACTCGTTGAGCCAAAGACTTGGCGTGGGCACCACCCTGTACGGCAAGCGGAGTTCGCATTCGTTCTTCCTGATGGGCGGGATCAACTACACGGCTTACCAGGAAACGCTTATGAACCCTGACCTCGAAAAAGTCAGCACATCCATCAGCTCCCTGAGTCCGGACTATGGCCTCATGTACAGCCTGAAGAAAGGCGGGAAGAAGTGCTTCTTCACATTCAGGGCCTACCTGCCGCTCTACCCATGGCCCATGAAGGGTTCAGATATCAACTACGTCGATGCCAACATGAACACCATTTCCCTGGAGTTCGGCGTCGGCATCCGAATCAAATGATTTCAATTTTCAAACAACAAGCGATGAAAAATCAAACTCAATTGTCCGCCTGCTTCTATATCATGGATGGTGTGGAAGTGCTGGACTTCGCCGGACCCATGGAAGTATTTGCCCTCGCCGGCTTTCATGTATTCACGGTTGCCCTTACGAAAGGGGTGGTACGTTCCCAGGGTATCTTGAACGTGCTTCCCGATTATGATATCACCGACGTCCCGAAGGCGAATGTGCTGGCCGTCTTTGGCGGCAACCCGGCTTCGTTCAGGAATGATAAGTTAATCAATTGGATCAGAACGTATGAACGGCAAGCCGACCATATCTTTTCCGTATGCAGCGGCGCCTTTGCCCTGGGGCACGCCGGATTATTGGACGGACTACAGGCCACCACCTTTCATTCCCGGATTGAAGAGCTGCGCACGGCTTTCCCAAAGGCGACCGTTTTTTCCGGTGTGCGGTTCGTTGATAATGGCCGGATCATTACCACGGCTGGAATCTCGGCGGGCATCGACGGGGCGTTGCACCTGGTGTCGCGGCTCAAAGGAGAGGCGGCGGCAAAAGCCGTGGCCGAGGAAATGGAATATGATAAGTGGATTCCAAACGAAGGGCTAATCACAAAAACCAAACAGACCATACGCTAAAAAATGTGAATCCCAAAATTTTATAATTCATTCCCAAAGTAATAGAGCGTTCACGGCACACTTCGAATATGCTTTTGACGAATTGATTTTAAATCAGAACAGTAATAAAAGTAAGTCAACCTAATAAGAAACAAAATCGAAATGAAAAATCAAACTAAAGTAATAGAGTACAATTTTGAAGCAAGTGAGTTTAACTGGGAAATAGCTCCCGGCAAAACCATCAAGGCATGGGGATTAAACAAGCAGTTGCCTGGACCTGTATTAAGAGCAAATGTAGGCGACACACTGGTTGTGCGCGTGACAAACAATCTGAACGAGGCGACTACCATTCACTGGCATGGCATCTGTTTGCCCGCAACTATGGATGGAACAGACAATGTTCAAAAACCTATTGAACCGGGCAAAGTTTTTGAATATCGTTTTGTGGTACATGATGCTGGGACGTTTTGGTATCATGCCCATACCAATGAAACCGTTCAGATGGAAAGGGGCATGTACGGAGCAATAATAGTAGATGGTGAAACAGATCCTGTTGTTGACGGTGAAAAGATTTTTATGATTGATGATATGAAGCTCGATGAGAACAATGAGTTTACTAAACCGGCTTGGTTCATCCCGCGTATTGTTGAAAGACATGATGGCAGACAGGGAAATACACTCTTGTTGAACGGAAAAGAAGGTTTAGTTGTCAATGCGAATGGCGGACAGACAGAGAGATGGCGCTTTATCAATTCATCAAGTGCTAGATACTTCTTTTTGCACCTCGGGGGCAAAGAATTTGAAATTATCTCATCTGATGGCGGATTATTGGAACATCCGCGCACGGTTACGGAAGCTTTAATTACTCCCGGAGAGCGAATTGATATTGTAGTAACTTTCACAGCGGGAGAAACATTTGCAATTGAATCGTTGGCATACAACAGGAGCACCTTCCTGAAAGCAAAACGTGAAACGTTTGCCACAGTTAAGGTGACTGAAAACAAACCCTCAAAGGCATTCATGCCTGAAACATTAAGAACGATTGTACCACTTGCTCCTCAAGATGCAGTAGTAAACAGAAAAATAAAGCTTTCTGTTGGGCCAAGTTTAAGGGATGGAATGACCTTTTTGGTTAACGGCCAGGAGCATGTGCTTGACAACCCCGTAATGGTTGGCGAATTGCAGGTTTGGGAAGTAGCTAACACCAGTTTGATGGATCATCCTTTTCATCTGCATGGTTTCTTCTTTCAGGTTATTGAAGAGAATGGCAAAGCTCCTGCATACAATGCCTGGAAGGACACTTATAACTTAACACCAAGAAGTAAAATAAAAATTGCTTGGATGCCTGATAACCGTCCTGGAACATGGATGTATCATTGCCATATTATTGAACACCATGCAGCAGGAATGATGGCAAGCTTTGAAGTAATTGATGGTGGCAAACCATATGAGGAAAAGCCGGCATCGCATACTCATCTTCACCATTAGACGTACTGCAATAAACTCTTATGGAACATCAGCATCACCACAAGCAGGCAAAATCCGAGAATATTAGAGCACTTGCTTTTGGTGCTACATTGCATTGCCTGCTGGGTTGCGGTATTGGTGAGGTAATAGGCATGATTGTTTCGGTACAGCTTGAATTGGCAATGCTGACTGCAACCATTGTTTCAATTGCTTTCGGATTTATTATGGGCCTCGCTCTAGGAGTTATTCCTTTAATCAGAAGAAATCTAGCGATGGATAAGGCGTTGCAGATTATCATTATCGGAGAAGGGCTTAGCATTGCAATAATGGAAACATTTGAAGTCATAGCACAAATGGCAATACCTGGAGTAATGACAGCACAATTATCCGATTTATTATTTTGGCAAGGGATGTTTGCTTCTTTGGTAGTTGGCTTTATTGCTGCATTTCCGGTCAACTATATATTGATCAAAAGAGGCATCAGGCATCAACATTAAGGTAATTAATCAACTCCTTTAGAAATATGATGCCGTCTTTTTTTTGGATTTTTAATTGAACTATTGGGGAGGCAATGGAGTATGTGCCTTCTCCTACCAGGTGGATCATGAGAAGTAGCTTTTGCTATTTCGTTGGAATCAGCAGGGGGCAGCGTGTAAAAACAAAGACCCCTTAACACGTGCTCACGCTATATCGAATAGAATGACGGCTTCTGTGGACAGATAACCGCTGGAATTCATTCGTTAGTAGTATCTTGTATCAACCCCCCAATCGGGGTTGATCCGATGAAACTGGCATTCATAGTACCATCCACTGTAGAGCTGCTCGATCTGTCGGGGCCTGTTCAGGTTTTTGTGGAAGCACAGTTCCATGGCCTGCAGGCGGATATCGAATTTTACTCCTATCTGTCAGAGCCTGTGAGCACAGCAGGAATAGGCTTTGCGAATGTGCGCGGATATGGGGAAGCTGATTTGAAAGCGGGTGACTTCTTGTTTGTGCCCGGAATGAGCAATGATTATGTGATCGGCGAAGAATTCAAAGGGGAGCGGGTGTTCTTTGATTGGCTGAAGGCGAATGCTGATCGGCGGGTAAATGTCTGCTCCATCTGCAACGGCGCCTTTGCACTGGGCGAGGCAGGGCTCCTCGATGATCGGGAGTGCACCACCCACTGGCGGCGCGTCGAAAGCCTTCAGCAGCGGTTTCCAAAAGCAAAAGTGCTAACCGACGTAATGTACGTGAAGAGCGATACCATCTATTCCAGCGCCGGCATCAGCGCAGGCATTGATCTTGCCTTGGGTATCCTTGAGCACATGAAGGATCCGAGGTTTGTGCACAAGGTTGCGCGCGGGCTTGTTGTCTATCACCGTCGCCAGCAGAGTCACAGTCAGCAGAGCGTGTACCTAGATTTCAGAAACCATATAAATCCCAAAATCCACGAGGTACAGGATTTTATGGTGGAGAACCTGGCGGGAGAAAACTCCATTGAGGAATTGGCCTCACGGGTGGCAATGAGCCCAAGAAACCTAAGCCGTGTCTTCAAAGAGGAGACGGGCTCCACGATCGTGGAATACCTTACCCGGCTGCGGCAGGAGCATGCCTGCACATTGCTCAACAATCCAACCTATACGATGGACTATGTCGCGGCGCAGTGTGGATTCAAGACCGCAAGGCAGTTGCAACGGATCCTGAAGGATCCTCGTCCTTGACCTGCATCAAAGCCCCCGGCTCCTGTCTTTCACCCGTGAGCCGCCGACTTCAGTTAGTGTTTGGTGTACTTCATAAACCGCCTGTAGTCATCCACCCAGCCTTTGTCCTGGATCACTGATCCGCGGCATTAAAATTTCAAAGAAAGTTCTCTCCGGCACGCCTGCCCGTCAAATGGGGTTCAATTAATATTGAATATGCAATATTGAATATTCAATATTAATTAGAGCGCCGCCTTAATCAGTGCTTAGGATACTTCACAAACCGACGGGAGTCGTCCACCCATCCCAGATCCAGATAAAACTGATGAGCTCTTGTGCGTTTTGCATTGCTGGTGACTTCCAATTTTTCACATCCTTGTTCGGCCAACCACTTTTCGGCTGCATGAAGCAGTTCACGCCCAATCCCCTGTGACCGCATGCCTTCCTCTATGCAAAAAGATGATATGCGTCCCATCTTCTTGCGCCAGTGTAGCAGATGAAAGCTGTGCAACGCAATGAAGCCAACAACCAATAGATCGATTTCTGCAACAAGAACCCGGTAGTCGGCGCTGCGGTGGTTCGTCAGATTCCGGCGGGTGTCTTCCATGGTAATATCCGGATACCCCAATTGTTCCAACAGCCGCTGAATGGGCTGGCTGTCGGCCTCGGTCGCTTCACGTATCCTCATGGCTTTGTCATTAGAATCTGTCACCGAATTTCGGGAATCAGTGTGATATGTGCGATGACAATATTCAGTGTTTTTGAATGATTTTGAACCCAAAATCTAACGCGCCATCTGTCTAATCCTAGAAATCATGGTCTATCTTTGCGACCCTATGGCACAACAAGACGATAATCTGCTTAAGAACGTGGTGGCCCACGCCAAAGAATACGGGTTCATTTTTCCCTCCAGTGAAATCTATGACGGCCTCAGCGCGGTCTATGACTATGGACAAAATGGCGTTGAACTGAAGAACAACCTGAAAGAATACTGGTGGCGCTTTATGACCCAGGTTCAGGATAACATCGTGGGAATCGATACCGCCATCTTCATGCACCCAATGATCTGGAAGGCTTCCGGGCACGTGGATGCGTTCAATGACCCCATGGTCGACAACAAAGACTCCAAGAAGCGTTACCGCGCGGATGTACTGGTCGAGGATGCGGTTGACAAGATGCAGGAGAAGATTGATAAAGAAGTTGAAAAAGCCGCCAAGCGCTTTGGGGAGTCCTTTGACAAAACCATGTTCATCGCCACCAACCCCCGGGTGATGGAGTACGCCAAAAAGATTGATGAGACAAATGAGCGACTCAAGAATGCCATGACTTCCGGAGACATGGTGGCCATGAAGCAGTTAATGACTGACCTAGAGATCAACGACCCGGTTTCCGGTACGAAGAACTGGACGGATGTGAGGCAGTTCAACTTGATGTTCTCCACGGAAATGGGCTCCATTGCCGAAGATGCAAACAAGATCTATCTGCGTCCGGAAACGGCCCAGGGAATCTTTGTCAATTTCCTCAATGTGCAGAAGACGGGACGGATGAAAATCCCATTTGGCATCGCACAGATTGGAAAGGCCTTTCGCAATGAGATCGTGGCGCGCCAGTTTATCTTCCGCATGCGCGAATTTGAACAAATGGAGAT
>JANPES010000237.1:0-5898 GCA_031423035.1 Cyclobacteriaceae bacterium
TCTACGGCGTGGAATCCTGCGCGCCCCACGAGGTGCACCATGTCCACACCAGAATAGCCCTGGGACCTGTGCACGATCTCGTCGATCCTGCGCAGCACATCCGGGTCCCACACGGCCGTTTTTTTAGAAAGCAGCAGAACAGACCATGATTTCCATATCAAACATATCCTACTATATCGGCGGCAGGGCGCTTTATCTGGATGCCTCTATGTTTATCAAACCCTTCGATAAAATCGGCTTAATTGGCCTTAATGGAAGGGGTAAATCAACCTTGCTCAAACTGATACACGGTGAAATGAAGGTTGATGAAGGCAGCATTAGCAAAGCCAAGGATTGCTCTATTGGGTTTCTTAATCAAGACCTTCTCTCCTTTCAAAGTGAGGATGCCATTCTAACTGTGGCCATGGCCGCGTTTAAGGACGCAGTAGATACCCAGCGCCAAATCGAGAAAATTCTCCATCAATTGGAGGCCAGCTACGCTGATGATCTTGTAGACCGGCTTACGCACCTTCAGGAAAAGTTTGAACAGCTGGATGGGTACACCATGCAGGCAAAGGCAGAGGAAGTTCTGGAGGGAATCGGGTTCTCAACGGCAGACCTCCATAGGCCGCTTAAAGAATTTTCAGGAGGATGGCGCATGCGGGTCATGCTGGCCCAACTTCTCCTGGAGAAGCCCTCGCTACTCATGTTGGATGAGCCTACCAACCACCTGGACTTGCCCTCCATCGAATGGGTGGAGAACTATCTGCGCAACTATGACGGTGCTGTAATAATCGTTTCTCACGACAGAAAATTCATAGACAACGTCGTTTCCAAGACCGTGGATGTTACCCAACAGCAGCTCGTTACCTACGAGGGCAACTACTCCTTTTACCTCAGAGAAAAGGAGTTGCGGGAGACTATCCAGCAGAATGCCTTTGACAACCAGCAAGCCAAGATCCGCCAGGCAGAACGGTTCATCGAGCGATTCAAAGCAAAGGCTAGCAAGGCACGGCAAGTGAAGTCGAAAGAGAAAGCCATCGGCAGGATGGACCTCATTGAAGAGGTGGTTGATGATTCTGCTGCAGTCAACTTTAAATTCAAGTTCAAGCAGCCCTCAGGAAGGCACGTGGTGACCTTAAAAGAAGTATCCAAAGCCTATGGGGCACAGGAAATTCTGAATCAAACCAACGCGGTTATTGAGCGTGGTGATAAGATTGCATTGATTGGTGCCAATGGCAAGGGAAAATCCACTTTGCTACGGATTCTGTCAGGAACTGAACCGGTCCAGGGAGAACGGGTGATTGGCTATAATGTTATTCAAGGGTTCTATGCACAGCATCAGCTGGAGGCCTTGAATATGGAAAATGAAATACTGGACGAACTCAAGCAGGCAGGGAGTGGAAAACTCGAGCAGGAACTTCGGGGAATATTGGGTTGTTTCTTGTTCTCTGATGAGGACCAGTTTAAAAAAATAAAAGTACTGTCGGGTGGAGAAAAATCGAGAGTTGCCTTAGCGAAGACATTAATCTCAGAGGCCAACTTCCTGCTGCTGGATGAACCGACCAATCACCTGGATTTTATTTCTGAGAATATTCTTATCCAGGCACTCCGGCAGTACCAGGGAAGCTTCGTTGTAGTTTCACACAACCGTTACTTCATCAATCAAATTGCTAACAAGATCTGGTATATTGAAAATCACCAGATCAAAGAATATCCCGGTACATACGAGGAGTATGAGTATTGGAGCCATCATAACCCGCAGCACCTCCCCCCACCCATCAAGGCAAAGGAAGATAAAATCAAGAAGGAAGAACCACAAAAGAATGGCAATGCTTCCTCCAGTGACACCTCCATGAAAAAATTATCGAAAGAGTTGCAAGAAACCGAAACGCGGATTGAGGCCCTTGAGTCAGACAAGGCAATGATCGAAACAGCGTTGGCAAAGCCGGAAGTCTATGAATCAAGCCAACTACTTGCCGACTACCAATCGAGGTTGAGTGATGTTTCCAGGGAAATTCAAATACAGAACAGCCATTGGGAAAGGCTGGTTAATGAAATCGGCGCCCTGGAACAGGCTAAAGCCTTACACCTTCCAGGATAGTGCTGAGCAACAACAGTGCTGAAATGAACAGGGTTGAATCGATTATTCGGGCAGCCACTTGCCGTTTCCAAAATGAGGGATGAAGTTGCATAATATGGGATCATTTACGCTTAATACTTATCTAGTGCCCGCTGTAACCCGGTTGCTTACCCTCATGATATTTGTTGCAGGCTCAATCGGATCAGCGATAGGTCAGAAGTCTCTCCAGATGGAGGACAAGGTCTATGAACCTCAAATCCGAACCGTTTTATGCTATTTTCCTGGTCAGGGGCTCCCCTCCGCTGTGGCACGCCTGGATGCCCAAAATCTGGTACTGGAGTTTGACGATCTCCAGGAGGAAAGAAACAACTATTACGTAAGGCTAGTCCACTGCAATTACGATTGGACTAAGTCCATTCTTCGGGATCTTGATATTCTCCGTGATTATAACGAGTTCCCGATAAATGATTTTGGCTACTCCATTAACACCCATATCCCTTATGTGCACTACCGTTTCAGCCTTCCGAAGGTGAAGTTACCCGGTAACTATCTTGTAATCGTTTACCGGGATGGCAACAAGAGCGACCTGATTTTGACAAAGCGTATCCATATTTTCCAAAACCAAATGAGCCTGGCGCAGGATGACAATATCTCCGGTCTTGGCAATTTGAATAGTACCAACCAGGCGTTGAATTTTATCATCAACTACAATCGCCTGGAAGTAATAAATCCAACAAGCAGCATTCATGTGACCCTGCGCCAAAATCAGCGTCCGGACAATGCGCGCAAAGACACGCCGCCAAGCTTGATTCGGGAAGACATCCACGAGCTTGAGTACCGTTTTTTTGATATGAGCAACACTTTCTCCGCTGGCAATGAATTCCGATTTGTGGATTTCAGATCATTAAACTCACCGGGGATAAACACTGATCGCATTGACAAAATGAATAAACCGTATGAAATCCATGTTGTTACCGATGTACCTCGGGGAGGCCAGGCTTACACGCAGTTCCCGGACAGAAATGGTGGATTTACGATTGAAAATCTTGACACCAGACAAGAGCCTTGGATAAGCACTAACTACGTGTATGTGAATTTCACACTTCGGGCCCCGCAACTTAATGAAGATGTATTCGTGATCGGAGCATTCAATGGCTGGGTTCAGTCGGAAGAAAACAGAATGACCTATTCGAACGGGGTGTACTCCAGCAGGATCTTGCTCAAGCAGGGGTTTTATGACTATCAGTATTGGGTAGCACCCAGCAAGTCAACGAATGGCAATAGCCTGGAAGGAAACCATTTTCAGACTGAGAACATCTATGAAATCCTGGTCTACTATCGACCTTTCCAACCCAACGCCGACCTTCTCGTTGGGTACTTCTTGATACCGATAAATCCACGATAAACTTGGCTATAAGCCCTCAGGCATAAACCAGATCCATATCCACGTTCTTCCGGATGGAGTCGCTGTGGGCCATGTCAAGCATTCCAAAGCCTTTGTGGGAGAAATGCCCAAGCCCATGCTCATAAACAAACTGCTGAACTGTGGGGGGCGCAAAAAGCGTGAATGGAAATGTGTACCCCCTTACTTCGTACTTGATGTCCGAATCATAGAGTGGGTAGATCCGCGCAAATTTTTTGTGGGTGCTCTGAATCCGATTAAGATAGTCTTTGTCAGGGACCAGCTGGAATTTGTAGAAATCGGCCAGCTGAGCTGGTGTAAACTTTCCAGACGTTTGCATTTGTGCAATCGTGGTTTCATACAGCAAATCCGAAAATTCGTCTGTCTCAGGGTTAATGAACCGCTTGGCCGACTCATCGTTGAATACCGCGGGCAAGGCCACGATCGGAGAAATACAGAGGAATTTTACGCACTCAGAAACAGCCACTGGGTCTTCGTGTTCTACCAATTCAGGCACCAATTGAAGCATGCCAATCATGATTTCGTTGTGCTCGAAAAGAACCTTAAGAAAGTAATCCAGGAATGACTTTTCCGAAGTGGAAAACACCAGTGTTACTCTGGAGGAATAGAAATGAAGCCCCTTCCGGCTTATTTTGGTCTGCCCCTTCAGCCCTGAAAAGTTAAAGTGCGTGAACTGCTGAAAGTGAGCATCCTTTCCAGCCACGACCATTCCCTTTACCGTTTGGGCAAGAAGGAACTGGTGGTGAAACGGGACAAAACCGCCTTTGTTCTTTAGGGTAAAAACAATCCTGACTCTCACGTGAAAAAGGTCTAGTATAAAAAATCCTTCCAACGACCGCAAAAAATAAGTACTGTGCGGATAGCTAAAGTACTAAATATCAAGTGCTCATGAAGCGGCTTCTACAATAATATTTGAAAATCAATCTAAATATCTGTAAATCAATTAGTTAAAACTGTAAAATGGATTTATACATTAAACCTAAAATGCATTACATCGCCATCCTCAACTACATAGTCTTTCCCTTCTACCGCCAGTTTTCCAGCATCCCGGATAGCAGATTCAGTCTTGAATTTTTGGTAGTCGTCGATCTTGATTACCTCTGCCCGGATGAATCCTTTTTCAAAATCGCTGTGAATAACTCCAGCTGCCTGCGGGGCTCTCCAACCCCGGTGAATCGTCCATGCCCTAACTTCTTTCTCCCCTGCCGTGAAATATGTAATCAAGTCAAGTAAGTGGTAAGCCGCATGGATCAGTTTGTACAGCCCTGACTCCTTGAGGCCATATTCCTGAAGGAAAGCGTCCCGGTCGGCTGGACTTTCTAATTCAGCGATTTGTGCCTCGATTGCTGCACATACAACAACAACCTCTGCATTCTCGTCCTTTACAAGTTCCCGGATTGCATCGACGTATTTGTTGCCTGTGTGGATCGCTTCTTCGTCGACATTCGTAACATAAATCACGGGCTTATCAGTAAGCAATTGAATATCCTCAATGGCTTTCCGGTCATCCGCATCCGTCTTCACAGATCGGGCATTTTTTCCCGCCAGCAGTGCCGAAGAAAATTGCTGAAGGACAGCGAGCTCCTTTTTCGCCTTGGCGTCGCCGCTTTTGGCTGTCCGCTCAACCTTTGCAATCTTTTTTTCGACAGACTCAAGATCCTTAAGTTGCAGCTCAGTATCGATAATCTCCTTGTCGGCAACCGGGTTAATCCTGCCATCTACGTGAATAATATTGTCATTCTCAAAGCATCGAATGACATGGGCGATTGCGTCTACTTCCCGGATGTTGGCCAGAAACTGATTTCCCAGTCCTTCTCCTTTTGATGCGCCTTTGACCAGACCAGCGATGTCCACGAATTCAAAAGAAGTTGGCAATATCCGCTGGGGGCTTACCAAGCCTGCCAAGATGTTCAGCCGCTCGTCCGGAACGGAAATTACCCCCACATTTGGCTCAATTGTACAAAAAGGGAAGTTGGCTGCTTCCGCCTTGTTATTTGACAGCGCGTTGAAAAGAGTTGACTTTCCAACGTTTGGCAATCCTACAATTCCACATTTTAAACCCATACCGGTATTGATCTTCGATTAATGTGCAGACGTATTGCCTGCAAAAAGTCCGCAAATATAACGTTTGAAAGCATCCGTAGAAGAGCCAAGAAGAATATCCGCCCAATTCCCCTGATCTCCGGCTGTGAAGTAGGGATAAAGTAAAAACCCTGCCACGTTCCCGGTGAAGGGTGCAGCAGGGCTTTCGGTTCAGGTATAGGTTAGGTAAATCTAATCAATCCCATTTTAATTCGCTATCCACGCCTGCAGGTTTTGCTTCCACTATTTCCCCCCGTTCTTCCCGAATCTGGTCAAATTGCGAAAAATCAACACCCGGCATTAATTCGTTCTTCACGTGATTCACGGTATT
>JANPES010000238.1:0-14240 GCA_031423035.1 Cyclobacteriaceae bacterium
CAAGGTAGCCCACCACTTCGCCGGACTGACGCTGACCGAGGCGGATGTGCTGCGACGCGGCATGTCGGGGAAATACCGTTCACGGGAAGAATTCAAACGCGTGGAGGAGCGGTTCTTTACAAATTGTTATGCTAAAGGCTATCCGAAGCATGTCATCGACCGGGTGTGGTACGAAATTGAGAGCTTCTCCGGCTATTCCTTCTCTAAAGGGCATTCCGCCAGCTATGCGGTAGAGAGCTACCAGAGTCTTTTCCTCAAAGCCCATTACCCACTGGAGTTTATGGTCGGCGTCATCAATAATTTCGGAGGGTTTTACCGCACCGAGTTCTACTTCCACGAAGCCCGCATGCACGGAGCCGAAATTCAGGCGCCCTGTATCAATCACAGTGAACACCTCACCACCATCGCTGGAAAGAAGATCTTCATCGGGTTCATTCATTTGAAGAGTCTGGAGGCAAAAATTGCCCAGCGCATTCCCATGGAGCGAATCCACCATGGCCCCTATAAAAACCTTGACAACTTTCTGCGACGCACACCCGGCATCGGACTGGAGCAAGTCCGAATCCTCATCCGAATCGGGGCCTTCCGGTTTAGTGGAAAATCCAAACAGAAATTACTCTGGGAGGCAATGCTCTACTTGAGCAATACGCATTCCAAACTCATCACCACCGAAAACCTGTTCGACATCGAACCCAGCGATTACCCCCTACCTGCCCTTCAGCGTTCGGAACTTGAGGACGCGTTTGATGAACTGGAACTGCTGGGCTTTCCACTTTGCGATCCCTTCACCCTCGTGCGCACTACCGACTTCGGCAACACCACGGCACGCGGACTGGCGAAACAGATCAACAAGTGCGTCCGCATCGTCGGGTACGTTGTCACCACCAAAGACACAGCTACGCTCAAAGGCGAGCCCATGCACTTCGGCACCTTCTATGACGCGCAAGGTGATGTATTTGACTCTATTCATTTTCCGGATGTGGCCCGGAAGTTCCCTTTTCGCGGCCGTGGATTTTACGAAATGATGGGAAAGGTGGTTGATGACTTCGGCGTGACGATGATTGAAGTGTCACACATGGAGAAAATGCCTATGGTCCACAAGAGGCCAGAGCCGTCATGCAGGAAATACAGTAAAATTGGTAATCAGTAAGAGGTAAGCAGTAAGGGGTAAACCACTATCTAAGGAAGAAATCGGGATGTTTTTCCCCATGGTTAGTGGCCTGTTGAACGAGATACGCTGCTTCGAGCATCGGGCCCTCGTCATAAAGATTACCAACAAGAACAAAAGAAGTAGGGCGTCCCCGCTTGTCGAATCCGTTCGGTACGGCAATCGCAGGATGGCCGGTAAGGTTGGTGATCAAAGAAAGATTTTTTCCGTTCTCAGGACCTACAATAAAATCATAAGGTGCGATCATCTTGTTAAACTTCTCAATCAGGATCTTCCGGTGCCGGCACGCCTGAAGGTACTCTACGGCAGAGATGAACCGGGACTGGCGCAGCGAATTGGCTCGTGAACTGGGATCTTGTTCCGACATGAGGCGGTCACGGTGCTCACGCACCAGCTCATCAAAAAAAGACCCCGCCTCGGCACGAAGAATAATATCAAACGCGCTGAAATAAACTGAGTCCGGGAGGTTTACTTCATGCAACTCGGCTCCTAGTGATTTCAATACATTGAGCGTTTCCATATTGGGTGCGCTTGTCCGTGAAGTATCTTTATCAAAAAGTTTTTTCAAATACCCAATCTTATATCCCTTCAGGTCCTGGGGTGGCCCAAAGGAAAAGGGATAGTCAACAACAGCACGGTCCTTTTCCGTCGCACCATCCGGTCCACGGATGACATTGAAGACAATCGCACAATCCTGGGCAGAACGGCAAATCGGTCCAGCCTTATCCATAGACCATGACAAGCTCATCGCACCAAAACGACTAACGCTTCCGAATGTCGGGCGCAATCCGGTGGCGCCACACCGCGATGAAGGGGAAATTATCGACCCCAGGGTTTCTGTCCCAATGGAAAATGCAACAAGCCCTGCCGCCGAGGCAGCAGCTGATCCCGCTGACGAGCCGCTTGCTCCCTGCTTGAGGTCCCAGGGGTTCTTCGTCTTGCCACCAAACCATACATCGCCACGCGCCAATGCGCCAGAAACCAATTTAGCAACAAGTACCGCTCCCGCTGCTTCCAACTTCTTGACCACTGTGGCCGTCTCATTGATCACCTGCTTTTCATAGGGCTCGGCACCCCATGTAGTAGGATATCCAGGAACAGAAAAAAGGTCCTTGACCCCATAGGGCATGCCATGCAATGGGCCCCGATAAAGCCCCTCAGCGATTTCCACGTCAGCCGCAGCGGCTTGTTGCAGCGCTAGTGTTTCTGTGATGGTCACAACAGACTGCAGGGTGTCATCATACCGTTTCAGCCGCTCAATATAGATCTTGGTCAAACGAGTGGATGAGAGCTTGCTTGTTTTCAACAGCGGTCCAAGCTGAGCTACCGTGAGGAAGGCGATTTCCTCGTCCGTAGCCGGCAATTCCATGGCATCGCCAATCTTCCAGTCACTCGTGGCATGAGGTCGCACCTTGGGTTGAAAATGGTCAGGCCTCGGATCAAAATAAGAAGCTGGCGCCAAATCGTAGTCAAGGTGAATTTTTCGCATGCTGTCGTAGCCCGCACGGTTATCCTCGAGGTACTCCAGCATCGTTACCTTCTCTTGCTCGGAGAATTCAAGCCCCACCAGTTTCTGTGCAATCGTTACATCGCTCTTTGTAATCTTTGAGCTGGAACCACAGCCAAGAGAAAACAGGACGATAAAAAACAGAAGCAGTTTGCCCATGATGCCGGAGTTAGACTCCGACAATAATACAGCAATGATAAGGATTCAAAAAGGTCTTTGTGACAAGATTAGCGGTGCGTGTAGTTCTTCTCGCCGGCCTTTATTTCTACGATCAATACATTTTGGATAGGCGGCAAGGGGCAGGTCGCAAAATCGGTAAATGCACATGGAGGGTTCTGAGCCTTATTGAAATCCACAATAACCAGATTTGACGCGTCTGGCTTCGAAACATAGAGATATCGTCCTGCGCCATAAGTTTCTTTGGCGTTGGTGGCGTCCCCAAAAATAAGGAAGAGTTCATTCTCTCCTTCATCGAGGGCATCAAGATGGAGTTCCTTTCCGTTGACCGTAAAAACCAAGGTGCCGGGTGAAGGCTGTTCTGTGGTTTGGCCAAGGACATTTGTGATGGGAATTGTTCGGCCAACGGTAGTTTCCCATTGCGCGACAACCTTCCATATTGGATCAATCGCAAAGTGATCGACTCCAGTGAACGATTCCAATGCCGGGCTTTGCAAGTCACGGAGGCGAACTCCATAACGGGCGTCACGTTTGATCACAAACCATTGCAACGAGCCAGATTCCAGAAGCGGCTGATTTACGGAATCAGGATGAAATACGATCAATTCTTCAACTGGTAATCCCGCCCGTGTAACAACGGCATCACCTGATACAACCTGTTTCACCTTCCCGCTCTCAAGTAGGAAGTATCCCGCATGTTCGGCAGCAAATCCAGCAGGATAAACGAGGTCATTATCCTCCCCCGACCCGAAAGTATTTATGCCAGGCTTCAGCCAGAAAAGGCCGGCGATGTTCAACCATCCGGAAGGTCCCTTCAGTGCTGTTACTCGCTGACTATGCCATTGTTCAATTTCTTGGAAATAGGCCGGGTCGGCTGGCGCGTTGTTCTTTGGCGAACACGTCATGAAGAGGGCAAATATCAAGAACCAGCGTGAGGACTTCATTCGATACTTGTGTTGGCCTTCGCTAACTTGAAACCAGCTCCAAATTGGTGCAGGTTCAATCCAATTCTTTTTTGGTCGGCCGATTCCTTACGAACAGCAACTCAAAAAAAGATATCAATTATTCCGCAGCAGCTTCCTTCTTCTTAGCTACACGCTTGACTTTTGGTTTTTCGACCGCTACGGCAGCCTCTACGATGGTGGCCGGTTTAGAGTTTGCACGCTTTATTTGTGCCTTGATGGCCTTCTTGCTCCTGGATACTCCATAAGAGCCCATCGAAATCTTACCTTTCTTTGTTCTTTTGTCTCCTCTTCCCATACGATTTTGAATTTGAGGAGCAAGTATAACAACGGTTGCCAAATAAACCAAAGTTCAAGATCTAATTCAGCCCTGCAACGCTGAAAAGGCCGGCAGTCCCGGGTCGCAATTTCCAAGGCGCTACATGCCCCACTACTCAAGTAAAATCAAAAGGTCTACCAGTGCCGTCAAACCGCTGTGTACTACATTTGTAAAAACTTCTTCCCCATGGCGAAAGCAACACCATCCATTATCGAGGCGTTACGCGAAACAGCGGTCCGGCTGACAAAGGCAAATAACTATCAATGGGGCCATATGGGTGCCTGCAATTGCGGTTTTCTTGTTCAAGTGGTCACGCAACGCAGCCCCAGAGAAATCCATACCAATGCGCTGCTCGGGCATGGCGACTGGAGTGAGCAACTCAACGACTACTGTCCAAGTACAGGATTCGAAATGGATGAGGTGATCGGCGAACTTATTGAATTCGGCTTTAGTCTTGATGATCTGATTCACCTCGAACGACTCTCTGACCCTAAAATACTCACACGCCTCACAGATCGCGGAACTAGTCTAGAACACAACAGCAAGACAGATGCCATAGCCTATTTAAATGCCTGGGCACGCATGTTGGAAGATCGATGGGCTCAAAATGAACCGATACAGTCTCTCAATTCAATCACTAACAATCCGGTTATGGCAGATTGAATATTTTACAATCCTTTGCTTGATTATTTTGATTAAAAAAACGGAACCACTTCTCGCGCTTTTCAATGAACTTAAGCCCTGACTTGAGCAGGACCCTTTCAGAGGCAAGGTTTTCTGCATCAATAAAGGTTCCAATTGACTTGACTTCTGGCATTGACTTAAGTATTTCCATCAGTTTTTTACATACTTCAGTGGCATAACCGTTTCCCCATTGGCTAGGGCTTAGAATATATCCAAACTGGATTTGGCCGTGATCATTGACCACCCCGCAACTGCCTATGAGTCGATTGTTCACTAGTCGAATCCCATAGGAATAATCCTGCCCGTTCGCCCACCGCTCACGAGCGAGTGAAAGGAACCGACGGCTGTCAGCAACTCGATCATGCGTTGGCCAGGAAACAAATTTTGTTGCCTCAGGCTTACTTGCATAGGTATAAAAGATTTCTTCCGCATCTTCGTAACAGAAACGAAAGATCCCCAGCCGGTCCGTAACAAACTGTTTTGGCATGGAGAGTTTCACAGCACAACAAGGTATAATAACATGGGTTCAAATATCGTACATCGCTATTTTAGAAAGGAACATGAAGGCCTAATAATCCTGGTACGCGTGGATCCGATCCATCTAAAAGGGACAGAACTGGTCATAAGCCCTACCGGCCACGTAGACCGCCGCGAACTCATCCTTGATGAGGCGATTTATGATGATCTGGGAGCTGACGAATTCAAAGAAGCCAGTCCAATGGAATTTCATCTGTATTTTTCAGGTTTGGCCGGAGTTTGACCTTTCCGTCTGCCCTCCTATTTTTGCAGCTCGTTTACAATAAACCCCTCGCCCAATGGGTCGCGTATTTGAGAAGAGAAAACATAAGATGTTCGCCCGTTTTGACCGGATGGCGAAGGCCTTTACCCGCATTGGGAAAGACATTGTAATTGCGGTAAAGGCCGGGGGGCCCAATCCTGATAACAACCCCAGGTTGCGTATGTCGATTCAGAATGCCAAAGGCGTGAATATGCCCAAGGATCGAGTTGATGCTGCCATTAAAAGGGCGGTTTCGAAGGAGGAAAAGGACTTCCAGGAAGTGATCTATGAAGGGTATGCGCCCCACGGTGTGCCAGTTGTGGTGGAGTGCGCTACCGACAACCCGACGCGCACGGTGGCCAACATCCGCCTTCGCTTTTCAAAGCACGGTGGCAATATGGGTAACTCCGGCTCCGTGTCCTTCCTTTTCGAGCGAAAGGGAGTCTTCAAATTCGATCCTTCAAAGTTGTCGCTGGATGACTGGGAACTTGACCTGATTGATGCCGGGGCCGAAGACATTCAACGGGATGAAGAAGAAATCATTGTCTATACCCGGTTCACGGAATTTGGTCATATGCAGAAATTTCTTGAATCAAAAGCCCTCACAGCCAAGAGTTCTGAACTCCAATATATCCCCACAATAACTAAAGAACTTGGAGAAAAGGAACTGGATGAGGTCATGGAGTGTGTAACTGCCCTTGAAGAAGACGAAGACGTGCAGAACGTCTATCATAATCTGGCTTAAACCAATAAGCTATTCGTTTCTGACGGGTAGAAGTGAACCGGCCATCGTCAGATTATCATCTACCATCCGGTTCTTATACTGTTGCACGAATGCTTTGAGCTCAACCTCCATAGACAGCACGGTATCCGGAAGTTGATCAATCAGATTGTTGGTTAGTAGCCGATCTTTCCTAAAGTCGTAAAGGCCCACAGATTTTGTTCCATCAAATTGAAGCAGGTAGTCACCCGAAAAGGATTGATAAGTGTCATCCAGAAAATTAAAAGCTACAGGCTTGCTTGTGGGGTCAAAAATATCACGTCCGAAAGCCACATACGGCTTGTCGTAATGGAGGTGAGAAAGGACCGTGGGCATAATGTCAATTTGTTGCATAATTTCAGGAACCATAGGTTGCTTTCCTGAGCCAGGTTCGAAAAAGAAAATGGGTATTGAAAAATACCCCCATGCAGTATTATACTCCTTCAATTTGATTTGCGCCGAAGCGTGGTCGGCCGTGATCACAAAGAGAGTATTCTTATACCAAGGCATTGTTGAGGCCTTCTCAAAAAATTTTCTCAGGGAATAATCTGTGTATTCAATGCATTTATAGATCGTCATGTCGCCGCCATTGAACCTCCCATTAAATTCAGCCGGAAGGTTATATGGATGATGGGATGACACGGAAAAGAAGTTTGTATAAAAAGGTTCTTTGAAACTATTCATCTTATCGGCGTAGAACGCTAGAAATTTGTGGTCCCATATCCCCCAGATACCATCGTAATCATCATCATTCGCGTACTCATCCTTGCCAAAATAATCATCAAACCCGCAGGTATTGGCAAATGCCTGGAATCCCATCGACCCATTTGGGGCACCATGAAAAAAGGCACTGTAGTATCCCTTGTCACCTAGAAGGCTGCTCAGGCTGTTTACCCGGTCCCCGGAATAATGAGACAGGACAAAAGGAACCTCAATCGCAGGAATACTACAAATGACACTTGGCATGGCGTCGATTGATTTCCGGCCGTTAGCAAAGGAGTATTGAAATGCGTGTGAGTGACCGATCAATGAATCCAAAAAAGGGGTATATCCCCTATAAGCCCCGCCCTCAGCGGTTGTATTGTACACGCCAAAAAATTCTTTTGAAAAACTTTCGAGAATAATAACAACTACGTTGCGGGGTGTAAACGCAACGCTGTCTCGCGGAACATGAATCGGTGAAAAATGGCGTTCCGCTTCTTCATCGGTAGCAAAATAATCTACCTTCCTGATGATAGGTGTCTTCGCGGTACGGAGCAGGGAAAAGGGTGTGTTCAGAACAATATTAATATCCTTCGGAACTGTGGCATATTGGGCGGCGTTGCTCATGGTGATCGGACGGGTGCTCTCCCCAAACCCTCCACGAATCCCCGCAATCACAAGGCCAACAATTACAAGCATAACCACAGAACCAGAAGTATAAAACACAGCCCGACTCTTGATATGTGGGCCTGTGAATCGAATCATGTTCTGAAACCGGATCATCAACCAAACCAGTACTACCAGAAACAGAAGAGCATACCAATAGTCGATTAGAAACTGCCCAAGAAGTCCGCCCACATTTTTTTCATTCTCAAACTGCCTAATGACACTAAGAGTGGTGCGCCGAAGGGTGTATCGGTAGTAGACAGTGTCTGCGATATTGGCGACCAGGCCCAGGGAGTTTGTAAAGACAAAGAGGTACTTCATGGCCTGCTTATACCGTGTACCGAACCTGAAGGAGAACGGGACAATCATTAACAATATGAACAGCAGGTTGAGGTATAGTACCGCTGTGAGATCAAACCGGAGCCCCCCAAGAACAATGCGCCCAAACCGATCAGCCGTCATATCGGGGAAAAACTCATGATTGAAGAAGTAAAAAGCTATGCGGCAAACCATGAACATGGCCATTGCCAGGGTCAATGATGCCAACAAAGCCATATAGATATTATCTCTCAGGCGAAATCCAGCAACTACCTTAGCAACCCAATCACGCATCTTAATGAAACTTACTTATGGATGAAAAACACATAGCCCCACCTCAAGCGCAAAATACTCGAATGGAAACGATAATGTATCGGCTAAATGGCCATTTTCTATTAGTTTTGTAAGCCTGCCGTTTGTCAGGTATGTGATTAACGCCATTGACCTACTTGCCCAAACCCGTTGAATGAGAAAGATCCTGCTAGGCGCTTTCCTTGCTATATTTGCTCATGCGCTATGCGCTCAGAATATTGAGTCTTTCGGCGTTTTCGGTGGTTTCAATGTGCCCATTACCATTGACCAAGGTCTTGAAAATGACCCCCGGTTTGTTTCGAAATTCTCCATACGCGGAACACCTGTAGGCATTCACTATGGATATGATCGCCCCGGCTTTGGCTATGTCATTTCGCCCAACTACCTCGTCATTGGCCAGAACTACATCATAAAAAATACTACCGGAGGTGACGTAGGGTCACGGGACATAAACATGAGCTACCTCAGCGTACCCATTGCACTCAAGTTTCACCTTAACACCATGGCTTTCTTCCGGTTAAGCATGGTAGCAGCACTCGACTTCAGCTTCTTACTCGATGGCAAAGAAACATTCACACATATTTCGTCCAAGCTCCGCTATCCGTCCGGTGTTTCCATTCCTACCGACCCCGGTTATACTGTTGTCTATGATGGCGTCTTCGTCCCAGATGTCGCAGACCTTGTTCATGTTTCAAAAGATAAATTCAACACCTTCCAATTGTTTGGAGGCGTGGGCATGCGTGCCGATTTGGACCTGAGCGACCATTGGAGCGTTATGGCAGATGGTCGAGCCAACTTTGCCTTACTGGACTCCCGAACAAGTGAATACCTGGCACAACTGGAAACTCCTACCGGACCTGCTGACTTTGCAGGAAAACCAGGCGCCCCTGACCTTTCAGGTGCAAGGCGCGATATTTTTCTATCGTTCACGTTTGGTGTGTCCCGGATTATCACCACTAAGCCTAAATTCAAAGCGCGCCACTCGAGCCCCATACCCAAGATGTCTATCCAAAAGCCGAAAAAGAAATAGGCCCATATTAACCTCCTTACTTTTTTGAGGGCACAATGACTGCGGGGACATCAACCTCCTCGATCAAATCCTTAAATGATTCCTCGCCGGCCAGTTCTCTGCCCATCACGAGCATAACCACATTATTCTTGCTCGCGTGTTCCCGAATTCGATCCCGAAGGAATCCCACCTCTGATTTGAAATTGAATGAGACCTTTCCTTCCCGGAGCATGCCAGAGACCATTCGGTCAAATTTCTCAACCGCATCCGCGTCCATCGCTTTCTTTGATTGCACAACCTCCTCACGCTGCTTAGGCTGATCAAGTCTGTATGGGTACAACACCGAAATATGATAACTGTGCTTTTGTGCTTCAGGAATAGCCCATCGCAACGCCTGAAGAGACGAATCCGAGAAATCTATTACACAAAGAATGGAGGGGCTAGACGACGAAACCATTTAGAAACAATTCACCTTACAAAACTACCGTACTCCACGAATACGTGAGCCTCAGAATTATCATGTTATAAACTGATTTTAGTCATACTTTTGCTATTCATGGATAACAAAACAGCAATATTCGACATGCCGGTGATGTCCGGAGAGGCACTCAAAGAGATCTTTCAAAGCATGATGGAAGGTTTCGTGGTCGTAGACAAGGAAGGCATCATCTTGATTGTTAATCCTATCGGCGAACGCATGTTTGGGTATGAGCCCAACGAATTGGTAGGTAAGCCCCTGGAAATCCTATTGCCCGAGCGTTACCGCGGGCACCATATCCAATTCCGTAAGGGCTTCAATGATAATCCCGTGCCACGGCGCATGGGACTGGGGCGCGATCTTACAGCGCTCAAAAAGGACGGCATGGAGTTCCCGATTGAGATTAGTCTGAGTTACTCGACGGCCGGCTCCTCATTTATTGCAATTGCCTTCATCAGCGACATCACCCTTAGAAAAAAAGCCGAAGATGCGCTCAAACAAAGCGAAGAACAATTAATCCTTTACGCCAGCGAACTGGAAAAGAAAGTTCGTAGCCGCACAGAAGATCTGAATATTTCTATTGTCAAACTGGAACGAGAAGTCGCCGAACGAAAGAAAGCGGAAGAAGAAGTACTGAAGGCATTAGCCAGGGAACGCGAACTCAATGACATGAAATCGAAATTTGTATCAATCGCTTCCCATGAATTTCGGACGCCCTTGAGTACCATTTTGAGTTCCATTTCCCTCATCGAACAATACAAGAAAATCGGAGACGTAAACAAGATTGAGAAGCATATCAACCGTGCCAGAGCCTCTGCCAATCACATGACTTCCATCTTAAATGACTTTCTGTCTGTTGGGCGACTGGAGGAGGGAAAGGTGGAAATCATACGCGAGCAGGTGAATGTGCGCGAGCTGTTTGCGGACATTGCTGAAGAAATCAAACTCCTGCTCAAACCAGGTCAGCATATTGAAATGGATTGCCACGGCCCCGTGTCAACCATCTATACCGACTCCCGGATGCTCAGAAATTGTCTGTTTAACCTGTTGTCCAACGCAAGCAAGTATTCGGATGCTGACAAGGCCATTTACCTTATCTGTGAAAGCACAAAGCAGGATTTCAGGGTAAAGATCCAGGATGAGGGGATCGGGATACCCGAAGAGGATCAACGGCATCTTTTTGATCGCTTCTTCAGAGCCAGCAATGCGATCAACATTCAAGGCACCGGGCTAGGCCTTAACATTGTTAAACGGTATCTTGATCTTTTGAACGGCTCCATTTCATTCACCAGCGAATATGGAAAAGGGAGTACATTTGTGATTCAACTGCCAATACAACCGTCATGAAGAAAATCCTGCTTATTGAAGATAACAAGGAAATCAGGGAGAATACCGGTGAGATTCTCGAACTCGCTGGATATGAAGTTATTACTGCTGAAAACGGTAAAGTCGGCGTCCATCTTGCTCAAGGAGAGAGCCCGGACCTGATTATCTGCGACATCATGATGCCCGAACTCGATGGCTATGGCGTCCTTCATATTCTAAGCAAGAACCCTGAGACTGCCCTAATACCCTTCGTGTTTCTCACCGCCAAAACAGAGAAGGCCGATATTCGAAAAGGAATGGAGCTAGGCGCCGATGACTATCTAACAAAGCCGTTTAGTGACACGGAACTTCTCAATGCCATTGGAACCCGCCTTCGAAAACACGCCATGCGTTCCACTGAATATAGCAGTACGCCTGAGGGCCTTGATAATTTTCTCCGCGATGCACAAAAAGTTCTCAACCTAAAAGATCTATGTAAGGACAAAAAGATAAAGCAGTATAAGAAGAAAGCAGAGATATTCAGTGAGGGTGATATACCACAATCCGTCTATTTCCTCAAGTCGGGAGACGTCAAAACCTTCAAGTCACACCAGGACGGAAAGGAACTTATTACAGATCTCCACAAGGAAAACGATTTCTTCGGATTTGAACCCATACTCGAGGGAACGGATTACCATGACTCAGCCGTTGCGATGCAGGATTCCGAAGTAGTGGTAATTCCGAAGCATGACTTCCTCACGCTTCTTTACAGCCATCACGATGTGGCCTCGGGCTTCATCGCACTCCTCTGCAAAAAAGTGGCTGAAAAAGAGAAACAACTGTTGAATCTGGCTTACAGCTCGGTGCGCCAGCGTACTGCCGATGCCTTGTTAAAGGTATCGCAACTCAAAGATCAAAAGGATAAGATAAATATTTCGCGTGACGACCTCGCAAAAATCGTGGGAACTGCCTCTGAATCTGTTATCCGTGTCCTTTCTGATTTTAAGGAGGAGGCGCTTATTGAAATTGAGAGCGGAAAGATACGAGTACTGCAGCCTGCCAAACTTGAGAAAATCGTTCGCTGGAACGTTGCTCGCTAGTCTTACGGGCACACCACCTCACTGGCTTGTGCGGCGGCATGATGAAACCCGTCCTGATAAGCGTACACGGAACGGACTAATAGTAGAGCCCCCAAAGCGATCATCACCACGGCGCTGAGCCGTTGAATTCTGAACTTCGTGCGCGAAGCAACCAACTGTACAACGGCTGGTAGCCCCAACATCGCCGGCAAAGTGCCTACACCAAAAGCAAACATAAATCCAAACCCAGCGAATGCATTTGGCAACGTGACGCAGTAGGCTAGTGCAAAATAGGTCAGACCACAGGGCAACAGTCCATTGATTGAACCCATCAAAAGTAGAGAAGCCCTCGTCTTTGATTGAAGCTGCCTCCCAAAAATCACTTTTAGCCATCCCATAAAGCGATGGAAAAACGGAGTGATGATTGGAATCTGAATGTGGCTCACCCCGACGACCCCAAAAAGGATTAGTAGAATCCCCAACCCTACCGAGAGGGCACCCTGAAATTCAGCGAGCCCTGCGATTGCCCCAAAAGCCCCTACTGTGGCGCCGAGCATTGCATACGTCAAAATACGGCCGCCGTTGTACAAAAACCGGTTCAAAAATTGTGAACGGGACAACTTCGAGACAGCGATTGCCAAGGGGCTGCACATCCCAACACAATGCAGGCTTCCTGCCAATCCAATCAAAAAGGCCGTTGCAACCATTCTATATATAGATTACACTCTCTAAGTAATAATCTTTTCCCTCCATCGTCCAGCGCATCCTGGCCTTATACATTCCAGGTGTAAGGCCACTCACATCAATCCGTTGTTTGCCTTCGGCTATCGGCTTAAGACTGAAATGTCTATCCAACTTCTCATCGGATGGCCGAAAGAGTTCCAATTCAGCTCCCGAAATGTCAGCCATGCGATTGAACTGAATCTCTACGACGCCCCGATCAAAAACCAGAATTACTGGCTTATTCGGCAATTGATTTGTGTTGTTGACTCGGTCAATTTGCTGTTGATAAACAAGCTCCTGCTGATAATACTCAGCAGCAACAAGCGGAATATCCTGCTTTAGACAGATCGTGACCAGTACACCAATGAAAAGTGCGAACAGTACAAAAGCCAGTACAATTGATTTTCCCCAATTCATTTTTTAGATGATTTTACGGGACCTATAAACTTCACCTTAACCTCTTCTAATAATTCTTCACCTCGATATACGGCGATCACGACAACGGTCCGTGACTGCAAAATATCTACCGCGGGAATCTTAATAAAGCACATGCGCTTGAGTAGCCCCTCTGCCGGCAGGATAATTGTCTCCCCTTCCGGAATAACCAGCGTTGCCGTTGACGGGCTTTTCACCCGTAGCTGAAGAGGCATCTCTGAAAACGTCTTGTTGACAAATTCAAGCGTATACAAGTTCGTAAAAAAACCATCATCCGTTTTTTGATAAAGCGTTCCGGGCACCTTTAGTACCGTCGTCTCCACATCAGATCGGGTAGCCAGCGTGAAACTCAAGATGGTTACAAGCACCACCAATACCACCGAATATCCAATTACACGAGGGGTGATGACGTGCTGGACACCATTCAGAATGGATGTATAAGATGCGTACCGGATGAGTCCGGTTGGCTTGTTGACTTTCAGCATTACATCGTCGCAGGCATCCATGCACGCCGTGCAGTTGACACACTCCAACTGCGTGCCATTGCGGATATCAATGCCCGTGGGGCACGCGTGGACGCAAAGCTTACAGTCTATGCAGTCACCTGTTTTTAATGCCTCTGCCGCGGTCTTCTTTCTCCTCCCCCGAGGCTCACCCCGCAGCCAGTCGTAGGCGACAACAATGGAGTCTTTGATCAAAAGGACACCCTGCAATCGCCCATATGGACAAATGACGATACAGGCCTGCTCGCGGAAATAGGCAAACACATAGTAGAAAATACCGGTAAAGACCAACATGCCAGTGAACCCAGCAACATGTTCTGCAGGAGAACCCTGTACAATAGCAAGTGCGTTGTCC
>JANPES010000239.1:0-3875 GCA_031423035.1 Cyclobacteriaceae bacterium
CCATTCGTCAATCTTGAGTTTGTATGATCCCGTCTTTGCATCCTGTTGCTTGACCGGGCCGCTGCTGGTAATATTCATGTCAAAGCCGGTGAAGATATCTCCCTGATCGGTCTTCATTTTGAATGTGGCCTTCGTTGATGCAGGAAAGGTAAGGTCCACATCGCCGTTATAGGTAGCATAGGACATCGGCTTCCCATCAGTCACTTTGTCAAACGTCACTTTGACATCCCCGTTGTAGGTAGTTGCAACTACAGATCCGGAGATGCCCAAGGCAGTAATCTCCCCGTTGTAGTTCGTCAATTCCACTTCACCCTGCACATTGGTGATCATCAGGTCACCGTCGTTATACGTGCTCACGACGAGGTCCATGCCGGATGGAACTTCGATCTCCAACTGTGTTTTCACATTCCAACTGCCAGAGGAAACTTTCACGAGGTTGGCATTCTCGCTGGCATCTAGTTCCAGCCCTCCTCCGGCAATCCGGCGAAGCCCTTCGCTACTTGACTTACTTTTGTCTTTGTCGTCGTTATCTTTATCATGATCCTTGTCTTTGTGCTTTCCACGATCATCATCATCCGATACGGACGAATACTTGACCAGAACATCCTTCCGAGCCGTACCCTTTATGGTAATGGATCCATAGTTTAAGTGTGCCTTGAGTTTGCCTCGTTTGGCCGGATCACTCAGGGGGATGGTGAACTCATTCCCGCTCTGTCCACTTGCTATACAGGCCCAAAGTGCCATCCCAACAATGAGTACGCCACTCTTCCAATTCAAATTTCCACTAATTGTTTTCATTTTGTTTGTTGTTATCAATTCTCTCATTTTCAAATCTTCAAATTGCCACATCAATTTTCCTTTTCCTTTAGATACACATCACCGTTAAACGTTTCGAAGTCCAGCAAGGGGCCCCCTTGTCTCACTTTGTACCTATTCCCATTGACTTTGTAGTGAATGCCCTCTCCTTTCTCGTACTTCTCCACCCTGACTGCCATAGGAGTGATGTCGTCAACAGAAGAATAGAACTCTCCATTAAAGCTTTTAAACGTAAGCTGCGCAGCCAGGCCTTTTTGGAAATTTGCATTGATGTCACCATTCAAAGTGTAATACTTCGAATCTCCGACAGGGTTACCGGAATAATCAAGATCTACACTTCCGTTGATCGTCGAAGCATTTGTGGTCCCTGAAATATTGCTAAGGCGGATACTGCCATTTACATTGTCGGCCAGGACATAGCCCGTGACGGAGCCAATCTCGACATCGCCACCATTGACCGTAGAGGCAAACACACTGATGCCCGATGGGACTTTGATGATAAAGTTCATGGCGTAGTCATATTTTTTCTCGCAATCATTTCGACTACCTCTCCAATCGTTCCAGTTGTAGCCCCATCCCCTGAATTTCCCTTGCCAATTGCGTCCCTTCTTATTTGTGCTCTGCTTTCCAAACTCCGAGCAGACGCCCTTCACAAAAACCAGAAGCGTATCGGCCCGGTCCAGCACACCCAGCTGAATCTCTGCTTTCCCCTCCGCCAGGCGCCCTTCTGTTTTTGCTGTGATACGCTTCTCAACCTCGATCAGCACCCTGTCGCCGCTATACCCTTCTACTTTGACCGATCCGTTGATATTGAAAATCATGATCGTGTTACTCGCTCCCTTCCTTTCAAACTGGAGCTCACGGGAAATCTTTTCCGTGAACACTTGTCCCCAGACGGGTATAACCATCACTACAATCAACCCAACCAGTATTTGCTTTTTCATATTCCTCAAGTTTAAATCAATACAGCAATCGTCTCCTTGATCTTATTCTTCACTTCCGTCGGCGTCCTATCGCTGTCAACTACCTTCTGAAGTTCACCCACCGACTTCTTCTCCTGGATTGCCGCCATCAGCTCGGCCAGGTTGAGTTGCACCAAAGGAGAATCCTGATTCGCAATAGACCGAATGAGGCCTTCCCGAACCGCGCCTTGCCCGGTAAAGGGAACAAGCGCCTCTAGCGCGGCAAGCCTTACGTTTACGTTGGGGTCATTGTTTAGTGTCATGAACAATGCCTCCGTTACCGTTGCGCTCATGTTTCCCATCTCCACGGTCAGACTTACTGCCCGAAGCCGATCAGAAGCCGACTCCTTTTCCAACAACGACAGCATCATCATTTCTTTCAACTCACTTACTTCTTGCGTTAGCGCGGACACATCTGAACCCTGCCCGGGACGCTGAAGCCAATATCCACCCGCAAAGCCCATGAAAATCAAAACGGACGCTAAGGCAAGTCGAGGCATCAGGAAACTCCATGTCGGCCATGCAATCGAAAATCCTTTCTGACGTTTCTGCTCTGAGCCCAGCATGGCATAAAACCGGTCATCCAACTGCAGCGATGGCGCTCCAGCGTCGGCAATGAAGATGCGGTCATCAAGCGCTTTCAGTTCCCGCAGTTGGGTCAGGTCAACCACACCTTCCTCGATTAGTTGTTCCAACGCCGCAATTTCAGCGGGATCAGCAAGACCTTCGTTGTATTTGGCGATTAGTTCTTCTGTGGTTTGTGGTGTCATGGTGGTCAGTAGTCAGTGGTCAGTGGTCAGTAGTCAGTAGTAAGTGGTCAGTAGTCAGTAGTCAGTAGTCAGTGGTCAGTATTCAAATCAGGAGTCAGGAGGAAGGCAGAAGTCACTTTTCACTTTTAACTATTCTCTATTCTTCACATTCTCCGTTCCAGCTGCTGATACACACTCTTTAACTCTTGGAGTGCCCGAAAGACTTTAACTTTTACTGCGCCTTCAGAGCACCCCAGGATCTCCCCGATTTCCTTATACTTTTTCTCCTGGTATTTGCTCAGGAGGAGAATTTCCCTTTTCTCAGCGGGAAGTTTTTCCAAGGCCAAGGCGAGCATCTGGTGATCGTCCGCACGGATCATGTCCATTGACTGGTGCTCTTCATGCCCAAGTCGGTTCTCCCACTTCTCAACGGCCTCTTTTACCTTAATCTTCGTCTTCCTGAAATGATCATGGCTAACATTGCGGGCGATATGGAACATCCAAGTCTTGAAATCTCCTTCCCCGCGGAACAGATGACGGTACTTCAAAATGCGAAAGAAAGTGTTTTGAACAAGGTCTTCGCTAAGTTCCTGATCCCTGTTCATGCCGTGAAAAAAGCCATATAGGGGTCGCTTATATCGCTCAAAGAGCAATCCCAGCTTCTCCAGGTCGCCTTCGCGGACTTTTCCCATCAAGGCATTATCGGCCAGCGTTTCCAATTCAATAATTTAGTAAGGTTAACTCAGGATTCAACCCGAGGTTACAAGGAACTTCAAAAGAGTCTTACTTTTCGGAATCGGTAGAGAGCTTGAATCCCAATGAAAATTGAATGACCTGGTTGGTCATGGTGAAGCCGGGTAAACCAATACCGCTAATTGCCGAAGTAGTAGCAGTCGACAAAGTATTGCTAAATCCAAGATTGTAACGAAAAGTAAAATTAACTCCGCTTGGTCTTTCAACGCCCAGGCCAAAGCCGGCACCGAAATCAACCGTATTCATTCCGCTCTTAGCATCAACCCCACCAACCGATGCGGCAAGCAAGAACCCGATCTGTGGTCCAGCCTGAAGGCTAACCCCAGGAGAAAAGGTATAACGCATCATCACCGGTATATTGAGGTAACTCAAGCTGAAATTTGACCCGCTACTTTTTCCGCCCTGAACCGAGTATAGAAACTCCGGCTGAAATCCGAAGGTCTCAGATGTCATCAGCGTCCCATAAAATCCTCCGTGAACTAAACCACTATCGACTGGAAGTCGATAGGTTGCAATAAAGAATGAAATTCTTACTCCAGGATAACAGTATCAGTATCAATATTTCCGGGCTTTCGATGGTGCTCAAGATACTCTT
>JANPES010000240.1:0-3848 GCA_031423035.1 Cyclobacteriaceae bacterium
CTTTTCACCTTTTCCTCCCGGGAAAAATCCAGGGAGGTAGTCTGTTTTCTGTGGCACTCTCTGGCCCCCGATCCTGTCTCCAGGTACGGGGTCCTTCCTGTTAGGAAGTACGACGCTCTGTGTTGCCCGGACTTTCCACCCCCGGCGTTTCTGCCGGGGGCGATAGGACAGCCTGCGGGTCAAAGGTACGAGAATTTTACTGGTTACTGGTTACCGGTTGCAGCCCTCAGTGGATATCTGTTCCTGAAATTTTCATTTCATACTGGTCGGCAAGATTGGCTACTTCTTGCAGCATCTCCTTGATATCTTCATCATATACGCCGGAGAGGGAAGATACCGCTTCCACCTGAAGGTAGTTTTCGCTGATCATGAACCGGCAGTAGTTGAAAAAGGCCGTCTGCTCCAGGAGCATCTTGAAGTCAATGGTCTCATTCATGGGGCAAACCTTTGAGGTGAAGATAATCACCTTGCGATTGTACAGGCTACTCTGCTTGATGGTTCCCATTACCGTCTGGAAACGGTTTCCTGCGACGGGCACGATGATGACCGAGAGGGTTTGTGTGTACTCAATGTACTGCCCACGGATTTCGTCGGCATATCGTTTCATGAAGGCAGTCAAGTCCATAGGATAGGGTAAAATTCTTCCATGAAATTAGGCAATTCTCGCCAATTGTCAGTGTTAAAAATATATCGGGTGAAAACGGATTCCTTGGGTTGAAATTTCCAGTGCGGGCGCGGGTACCTTGATGATGTTTGGAATGTAAAGCAATGCCTTCAGGACGGGCGAAGTGGTCTTCACATGAGACAAATTGACGTCCAGGGAAATAAAGTAACGGCGTTGTGGATCAAAACCCATGGCTTCGTTTTCATGAATCCGTCCGAAGATCATTCCATCTGCACGCACACCCACCGCCAGGTTTAGCCATTGTGGAAGGGGAAGTCTGGGCACATGAAAACTGTACCAGAAGGTCTGCCCGTTGTAATCTTTAAGTAATTCCTCCAGGAAACCGTTTCCCAGAACGTCCGGCCGCAAAGGCGCAAAGGAGGTTGGATGGAAAGAGAACTTCGGCCACACCAGGACGCGTTTCCAAATCATCTGCTGGCCAAGGAAGAATGACGCTCCAAGTCCATTCGCAACAATATCATATAATGAGGCGCCGTATGCCAGCGAGAATCCATCGGCTACCTCTATCCCCGAAACAAAAAGGAAACCGAGCCCCGCTCCAGCCCGTGTTGCCTTCTCATCACCCAATTTTGCCCAACGCATGAGTCGGGTGGCGAGTGCGCTTATGTGAAAGGCCCAAAAGAAATGAGCCACTTTGTCCATTTGCTTCCATTCCCCCAGATCATCAAACAGGTGGAATGAGGATATCCACTGGGGCGAGTACCAGGCATAACCGAGCCCAATCATCAGAGTCGCATATATCGCGGTTGAGAAGAGAAGGACCCACCGCATGCGGTGTTTTTTTTCTGCATCCTGATTGGGCATTGGCTTCACGTAGTGCCTCTGTTATTTGTTGCCTTTGGGTTCCTCCGGGTCGGCCAGGGAGGGATTGAGTTCCAATTCGCGTCTTCGTCGTTCCCGTGCCGACCGCAGCAGGTCGCTGAACTCATTGAAATTCTCCGTGTACAGCAGGCTGGTCCCTGTTGTAACCGCCGCAGTTTGTGTGTTGAGTGAGCTTTGGAGCTGGTTCACATTTGAGCGACTGTACATCTTTACTTTGAATTTCCCGTCTGGTGTTAGCAAGTAGTCTACGGTCCAGTCTCCTGCGATCGTGGCAAGGTCAGATCGGTTTGTTTGGTTGCCTCCGAAGCTTCCGTCCTTACTCACGCGCAGACGACCTCCCAGGAATGAGTAGGAGAGGCGCAACTGAAAAGTATTGAATGCTTCCTGATCCAGCGTACCCAGGTCAAGGTCTATTTCAAGATTCTGGTCAACCTGGCTCAACCAATAGCTAAGCTGATTTGACAATAGTTCGCTAACGCTATTGTAAATATTGCTACTCGCACTCGTTACAAACGCATTGGGCGGTGAAAGCTTTCTCAGGATAATCAAGCTGAAGACCTGAAGCTTTAGTTCCTGTTCATCGAGTTTGGTCTTAAATGCTTCAAATTCAAATCGGAGACGTACGGATTTTCCATCGGAGGTAATCACGTTATCGGGCAAGTCCCGGGCTGCCAGGTCGAATGTGAGCTGCGGTGACATCATGCGCCCCTCCAATTTTAGCAATACTTCTACCGGGTACTTTCGACGAATGCTGGGATCGTTGACAACGGATTGATCCTGCAGGATCGGAGCCATGGAAGTTAGTTGGCGGTAGCTGGCCGTTATGTTCAAGTTTGCTTCATAGGGATCACCATACCAGGCTATGTTGCTGCCCGGCCTGATCTGAAATTCCTTGTTAATAATATCATAGAGTGTAAAGTTGTAGGCCCCTTCGGTGAAGTCGAGCCGGCCGAACATATTGAATTCTCCTTTGGTGTCAATCTGGAGGCGAAGGTCTCCGCGCCCGCGTCCGCGGATGATATCACCTGATTTGATGTCGAAGATTATCTCCGTGTAGGCATCAGGGGTCACGTCGATATTCAGGTCAAGGGTAAGTCCAGACAGTTCGCGCTTGCGTGGTGCCTGCTTTTTGGGAGTTTTTATGTTTTGGGTAAACGAAACAAATTGGATGAACTCCTTTTTTTCCTGCGAAGAACTGCCGCCGCCCAGCGGCAACGCGATGCGTGTGTTCTTGTTGGTTGCGGCCGTAGCCGAGATCTTTAGATTGCTGATGGGCCCAAGGATGCTCAGGACGCCGGTTCCAAAAGCCTGACCATAGAACAGCTCGTTGTCCTTGAGGTTCGTATTGAGAAGATGGAAGTTTGTGAAGGCAGCGTCAAGGTTTACCGACATCCGGGAAAAATTCTGATGTGCGATGCTTCCCTTGAGCTTGGCCGTATTTTTAAAAATATCGGTGAGGGTGAAACCCTTAAACTGGATCTGGTTAGGGATCATACCCACCGTGCCAGACACGCGGTACAGGGTCTTGAGGTAGTTGATCATGATTTGCCCGTTCTCTACGCGTGCTTCCCCGCTGATTCTGGGCTGAGCAAAGGTCCCCCTAATGTCATATTCGCCCGTAATCGTTCCATCCAATTGGGAGAAGAGATCCCTGACCACCGGTTCGATGAGCCGAAGGTTGGCCTTGTCCAGGATGGCCTTTGCGTGGAGTGGATTTTCTTTGTCTTCTTGATCATAGTATCCTTCGACGTCGACGATACGATTATCTAAGCGGTCAACGGTTAGGTTAATATTAAAAAACCCGGTTACAGGATCAAGCGTGTTATTTCCCTGCACTTCACCGACCAGGAATTTGTTGATGACGAGAGAGTCCACCTGGAGAACATTCTCAATGAAGAGGTCATCATAAATATCCTTTTGAATAATCTCGGCATTCAGTCGTCCACTGAATTTTTCAGTGCTGATGGAGTTCAATAAAGACAGATCAAGGTCCCTTATGTCGATGATCAGGGCTTTGGTTGAGTCTTTGGAGATTTGCCCATCGATTTTGACCGACTCATTCTCATGGTAGAATCCAACATTGTGGAGGCTCCACTCTCGCCCCTTCACCAATGTATAATTCTGGCCGTGGGTCTCCCAGTCTTCACCCAGGAGGCGGAGGGTGGAGGGCTGCAATTTTATTTTGGTGCTATCCTCAAGAAAATCAATTTCCGCTTTGAGGCGCGAGATGTTGTCATACCCCACCTGTTCAAAATCAAGGCTCAGATCAATGTGATCCAGGTTCAATATGCACTCGACAAAAAGAGTACGTTTAGTCACCTTTGAATTCTGGAATTGCTGG
>JANPES010000241.1:0-18470 GCA_031423035.1 Cyclobacteriaceae bacterium
CGCATCCAAATCTTCCTTTTGGTGGGGTCAACCAAAGCGGCATTGGTAAGTCCCATGGACAATACGGCTTTGCTGCATTTTCCAATGAGAAGTCTGTGCTGCGGCAAAAAAGCGGATGGGCGGCACCCTATTTGCTATATCCACCCTACACGAAGGGGATGAAGAAAGTCGTTGATGTATTGTTGAAGTGGTTCTAGCCTCTCTCCATCGGGAATTCGTAATTTTGTACACCCAGAAAGCTTCTTTATATGAAAATCCTCAAAAAAATACTTATTGGATTTACCGTTCTCTTGATCTTATTGGTCGCTGCAGCTGCCATTCTTCCATTAGTTTTCAAGGATGATATTAAGGCAGCTATTGACCAGGAAATCGCCAAAAGTGTAAATGCGGATGTTGTTTTTGATGTTAATAATTTCAGTCTTACCATTTTTAGGAATTTTCCCAACATCACGGCCCAGATAAAGGAATTAGGCGTCTTTAACCGGGCTCCCTTTGAAGGGCAGCACTTATTTGTTGTTGACGAACTTGACGTGGAAATCAATTTGTCAGATGTTCTGTTTGGCAGCACACTGCGATTGAAAGGCATTACCCTTATTAACCCTCAGATCAACGTTTCCGTTCTGGCCGACGGCCGCGCTAATTATGACATTGCCATTCCATCCGCTGACACGGTGACCTCGGCTCCAGCGTCATCCGATTTTTCATTCGGCATTGATCATTGGGAAATTGTCAATGGAACCCTGGTCTACGATGATATTTCCATTCCCTATTTTCTTTCAATCAAGGGCCTGAATCATACCGGCAGTGGCGATTTTACCCAGGATGTCTTTGACTTGCGTACCCATACCCTTGCCGATTCGGTTTCGACGTCAATGGGGACCATGCAATTTCTTAATAACAAAAGAGCTGAAGTGGATGCCGTCATCTCCATCAGTGACAATTTTTCAACCTTTACGTTCAAGGAAAATACGGCCAAAATCAATGACTTCGCCCTTAGCTTCGATGGATGGTTTAAGATGAATCCATCCGACTACGGCATGGATATTACGTTCAAGAGTCCAGCGAACTCGTTTAAGAGCCTGCTCTCCCTTGTGCCCGGGATCTATACTCAGGATTTCAAGACTCTTGAAACCAAAGGCGAACTATCCTTCGCAGGGCTTGTGAAAGGAACTTACAATGAAAAACAATTGCCCGCCTTCCAGGTAAACCTGTTGGTAAAAGATGCAATGTTCAAGTACCCCGATTTACCTACGGCCATTAACAACATCAACATGGATCTTCTGGTTGATAATACGGATGGGGTAATTGACCATACCGTGGTTAACCTAAAGAAACTGCACCTGGACTTCGGATCTAATCCTGTGGATGCCCGAATTCTAATTGAGAATCTGAAGGATTACCGGATGGATGCCTTCCTCGCGGCCAAACTTAATCTCGGTGAGTTGGCGAAGATGTTTCCCATGGAAGGGATGGAAATGAGGGGAGAATATACCATAAAAGCAACTGCAAAGGGTGTATATGACAGTCTCCGCAAAATTATGCCCGCCGTGGACGCCACCATGACCCTGGCCAACGGGTATGTGAAGTCGTCAAAGTTCCCCCTTCCCCTGGAAGATCTGAACATGAATGCCTCAATCAGGAATACTTCTGGGAAAATGGCCGAAACCCTCATTGCAGTAAGTCAATTCTCCATGCTGTTGGATGGGGAAAAACTCAATGCCACGATGAGACTCCAGAACCTTGATGATTATACCTGGGAAGTAAAGGCGAACGGCTCCGTGGATTTAGAGAAGATGACCAAAGTGTTTCCAGTAGAGGGAATGACATTGGCCGGCAAAGTTCTGGCAAACATAGAAACAAAGGGAAAGATGTCAGACGTGACTGCAAAGCGATATGAGAGGCTTCCCACCAGTGGCACAGCCTCAGTCCGTGACTTCAGGTACATGGCAAAGGGCATTCCAACCGTGACCCTTCGGGAAGCAAGTGTCTCTTTTGATCCCCAGAAAATTGAAATCAGCAAATTGAATGGCGCAGTCGGCCGCAGTGACTTCAGGGTAAGCGGTCGCGTTGAAAACTATATTGGCTATGCCCTCAACAACCAAACCATCAAGGGTGTTGTAAATTTCAATTCAACGCTCCTGGACCTGAATGAGTTCATGACCGATAGCGGAACACCTGTTGCAACCGACACTGCTTCTTTTGGCGTAATCCCAATACCCGAAAACATTGACTTTATATTGAAGTCCACCGTTGGCACAGTCAAGATGATGGACTACACCATCACCCAGGCAAGCGGTGATGTGATCCTGCGCGATGGAATAGCCAACCTCAATGCGCTTAAGTTTGGGATGTTGGGCGGATCATTTATTGTCAACGGCACCTACAACGCGAAGAACATCCAACACCCCAAATATGATCTGGATCTGAAAATAGAAAAGCTCTCAATTCAAAAGGCGGCGAATTCATTTTCGATGGTAAGTACATATGCACCAATCGCCGGACTGGTTAACGGTGACTTTTCAACTGATTTCAAATTATCCGGTGAACTTACCAGACAGATGACGCCAAACCTTGCAACGCTTAATGGAGCCGGTCTTATCAAAATTGCCCAAGCCGCGCTAATGAAATCCAAAATGGTGTCCGGATTAACCTCATTGACCAAACTTAACAATACGGACCAGGTCAGTTTAAAAGACGTGTTGATGTCTGCGAGTATCTCAAACGGCCGTTTTAGTGTCAGGCCTTTTGAGGTTAAAATGGGTGATTACGCCACAACGATTAGCGGCAGCACAGGACTTGATCTTTCGATCGACTATTCTCTCAAGATGATGGTTCCGGCAGGCCAACTTGGATCACAGGCTCAGGGATTCCTCAACCAATATACGGGCTCAACCAATCCGACGGACAAGATTCCGGTGACAATCGGTGTTGGCGGCACGGTCAAGGATCCAAAGCCCAGACTTATTGCATCAGAACAAAAGGCGCAAGTGAAGGAAGCCGCTAAAGCCGTTGTAACCCAAAAGACACAAGAAGCGGCAAGGCAATTACTTGGAGGGGCAAAGCCAGAAGACGTGCTCAAGAATTTAGGCAGTACACCGAAGCCTGACACCGCAAAGAAAGACTCAACGAAAAAGGAGCCCGTCAATCAATTATTGCAACTGAAGAACCTGCTGAAGAAGAAAAAGCCCTAACGGCAGTGATTATCTGACTTTCGCCAATTCATTCCCTGTAAAGAAACCTTCTCTGATTAATTCCATTAACTGGTCCCGGGTGGGGTTGATCTGATAGAATGTGTCATCCTTTCTCTGAATCTCCTTGACAGGAAATTTCTTTGCCAGTTTCTTAAGAATATCCTTTCGTTTTGCATCATCCCCTACCGGAATGGACATGAATTCAAGGGATCCACTCGGTTTCTGCCGAATCAAGCGCAGGACCCATTGATCCCCGGCACGAAAATTTACAAAGTAGTGGTTCTGGTATGACTTGATGACAAGCGTATCACTGATCACACCTTTGCCAAGCCAGTCTTTCTCTTTTGAGTCCCGAAAGTGATATCCCCACGATTCAACAATAAGCGTGTCGGTGTCATTTCCTTTCTCATCAATGGCGATATAATTGCCAAGGAGTGATTTGGGTATTTCGTTCAGCGCAATTACTCCGGCGGGCTGAGGTTCACGAAATGAAACCTCTTTGCATGAATACAGCAATAAAGCCCAAGTTACGACCAACGTCAATTTTCGGAGAGCCATAATCTGTCAGCGTTAGGTGCGATTCCGTTCTTACGAAGGTACAATGATATTTCAAGACTTGCTTGGACAATTGATGCGCAATCAGGCGGCGCCATTTTCATTCTTTTTCCCGTTCATGATTTCTCCAATAATCCTCAAACCATCGAGCGTTAGTTGCGGTTCCACCCGATCAAAAAATCCGCGCAAAGAAGTCATCACAAAAGAAAGTCCTCCCGTGGCGATGGCCGGGCACTCAATCTGAAGTTCCGCCCGGATTGCCAGAATCAAGTTCTTTACCAGGCCCTCATAGCCAATGACGATTCCAGATTGAATTGCGGTTACAGTATTTATCCCAAGTGCAGATTTGGGCATTTCCAGGGGTACATCAAACAGCTTGGCTGTATTCTGTGACAGAGCGCGCAAAGCGGTTCGAAGGCCGGGCACAATGGAAACTCCGAGGATTTTTCCCTTGTCGGATACGGTTGTAAAGGTAAGGGCTGTTCCAAAATCCACTACAATACATGTCTTCTTATAAAGAAAATGTGCGCCAACAGCGTTGGCCACCAGATCAGATCCAATTTCATAAGGGTTCAACACTTCGATTGGCAGTTTTTCATAAACACCGGGCCCGAGCAAGATCGGTTCACGTTTAAGTAATGAGCGAACTACATTGCGCAGCTTGTCCGTAAGTCCAGGGACGACACTGCTCACAACTACTGTATTAACGGATTCCACGGGCAATCCAGCTTCCTGAAAATAGTCTCGCACCTTTATGCCGTAAAAAAGTTCGGGTTGATCCAACCGGGAAGGTATTCGCCAGATCTGCCAAGCACCAGCCTTCCATAAGCCCATGGTAATATCACTATTGCCTATGTCGAGCGCTAAAAGCATTGTTGAAATTTAGATAAGTTAAAAGATGTCCCGCACTTGAGCGAATTTTTTGATCACGTAGTCCCTATTTATACACGCGCGTGCTGAGCCCGCCCGTATCAATTTGCAACCCGATAGACCCTTGCAATGATTGATACTTAAAGTACGGTTCTCCAAAAGGAACGGTTACTCCCAATTGGAGTACTCCAAAGATATTTCCGGTAAGATGTACCTTCAGCGTTGCTGCTGGCTCAAAAAAGAGGGCTGTCTTTTCATTTGGGGTAACGGGGCCGACTCCACCGCCCGTGAAGTCTGAGAAATCTACCCAAGAGATCCGGGGAGTAAAAGACAGGTTTACATTCCGATTGTTGCTTCCAATAGACGGCTGGATGAAGAACCGCTTCATTTTTGCAGTTGTCACTGTTTCAACGGGTAATATAAAATAGTACACGTCACTGGATGTTCCTTCGCCAAAGCTATAGCCGGCGAAAATTTCATACCGCGAAGTTCGAGTCCGGTTGTAATATCCTAATCCAATCTCACCTATTCCGTTCTTGCGCGTGTATTCTGCACCATTGCTTGTCTTCTTTTGATTGGCATATGAATATCCTCCAATCATGGCAATATTATCGGTAAGCGCATAGGCCACCTGGCCCTCGACCCCTGCGGCAGAGAGATAGCCAGAAATCTGGGCCTCACCTTGCTCTTTAAATAGGGGGGTGTTCCGTGTACCTGAAAGGTATAATGGTGCACAGGAAGACATCAAAGCCAAAATGAAGAGGTAGCGCATAATTAAAGGGGTATAAGGCTTAACTTCGCCATAAAAGTAATCAGATGCAATTCAATTTGAGGGAAATAAATGAGCTGATGCTGAAACGGCGATCGCTGTTCCCGGCAGGTTACACCGGTGAAAAGATTGATGAACAAATCATCCGGACAATATTAGAAAATGCTACTCTGGCGCCAACTCACAAAATGACACAACCCTGGCGTTTCACCGTGTTTGTCAATGAGGGTATTGCCCGCCTGGCTGAGTTTCAATCGGAATGCTATAAAGCAGTGACATCTGTAAACGGAACTTTTCGCGAAGAACGGTTCAGCGGTTTAAAGACAAAGCCTTTTCAATCCGCTTGCATCATCGCCATAGGTGTAAAGCGAGATGAAACCAACTCGGTGCCAGAGATAGAAGAAATCGGTGCCGTATTTTGTGCCGTAGAAAATATGTACCTCACCGCGGCGGCGTATGAAATCGGCTGCTACCTAAGCACAGGTGGCATCACTTATTTTGAGGAGGCAAAATCATTCTTCGGGCTTGGTCCTCACGATCGCTTGATTGGTTTTCTTCACTTGGGCATACCCAAGACCTGGCCACCCGCCAGGACCAGGAAACCCGTGGATGAAGTATCCCGTTGGGTCACTTCATAATGTTTGCGTCTTCACTCAAAAACCCTTGACAAATTGCTTTATTGCTAAATGAAACTGCCAGATAAACAATCCATATCAGCCGCGCACGCGCTTATCAAACCCTATATTCACCACACCCCGGTGATGACCAGTGAATCGATTGACGCTTTGGCTGAATGTTTTCTTTTTTTCAAATGTGAGAATTTTCAAAAAGTGGGAGCCTTCAAGGCTCGTGGAGCGATGAATGCCGCCTTGAAGCTGACACCAGAACAAAGGATTAATGGCGTCGCCACGCATTCTTCAGGAAACCATGCGCAGGCATTGGCCCGGGCAGCAAAAATCCTGGGCATGGCATCATACATCGTCATGCCAAGGACCGCACCTGAAATCAAGAAGCGTGGTGTTCGCGCCTATGGTGGCCAGATATTTGAATGTGAACCGACACTCGCAGCGCGGGAATTCACTTTGGAAGCGGTCATTAAAAAGACCGGGGCAACGGAGATTCATCCGTTCAACAACTATGATGTGATGGAGGGTCAGGCCACTTGTGCGAAAGAGCTGATGGAAGAAATTCCAAATCTCGACTTCTTACTTGCGCCAGTGGGAGGTGGTGGCCTGTTGAGCGGAACGGCGCTTGCCGCAAAGTACTTCTCTACTTCTACCACCGTCATTGGCGGAGAACCAGCAGGATCTGATGACGCTTACCGATCCATGAAAAGTGGACAGATTGAACAAGCCCAGTCCAATACCATTGCTGATGGATTATTGACAACGCTTGGAACAAAGACCTTCCCCATCATCCGCGATAATGTCAAGGAAATAATTACTGTGACAGATGAAGAGATTGTAGCTGCCATGCGCATAATATGGGAGCGCATGAAAATTATCATTGAGCCCTCTTGTGCAGTACCGTTTGCGGCAGTTCTGAAAGAAAAATCCCGCTTCGCCGGAAAGCGAGTCGGGATCATTCTATCTGGTGGAAATGTTGACCTCGAGCGGGTTGCAAAACTATTCGGCGGAAGCTAGTTCTTTCCTTTTTTGATTTTATCAAACTTACTCTCCGTTGCACGCTTGGGGAAGACATTGTCGCGCACGTCTATGTCCGCCGTCTCCAGGTTCGGGTCGATCATAATATTGACAACTTCCTTTTCTTTCAAGAATACCTTCTTCACTTCCGTTTCATTCTCGCGCCAAATTTCCGCCGGAATTCGCTCAATTTCTCTGGATCCATCTTTGAATGTCCATTCAATGATAACCGGGGAGACCAGGCCTCCGGTGTTTCGGAGCGTAAGCTCATAAAGATTTTTACCCTCAATCTTTCCGCGAATTGCATTGTCATCCAGCCGGCTAAGGAAGTCACTGTACGCGGTACCCGGCGTGTTCACCACGCTAAGCTCTTGCGCTCCCTGACTGAAATCAACAGCTTTTCCTTTTTGTCCTTGCTTCACGGAAAGATCCCCTTTGGCTGCCGTCACCTTCTTCTTTTCCGGATCAAGTGATGTTGGTTTCACTTTGAACCATTTAACCTCTTCGACAGTGAGGTCCACATGATCGGTACCAAAAAACCACCCGCGCCAGAACCAATCCAGATCGACAGCAGACGCGTCTTCCATGGTACGGAAGAAATCAGCAGGCTTGGGGTGCTTGAACGCCCAGCGAACGGTGTATTCTTGAAACGCCTTATCAAATAATTCCGGGCCCATGACTGTTTCACGTAGTAATGTCAACGCAGCAGCTGGTTTGTTGTATCCGTTGGAACCAAAATCGTCACCTTGATTATCGGATGAAGCGATGACCGGACGCATGATTGATTTGTCTCCTTTCATAAAAGTCACAATTCCTTTTGGGGTATTGGATTCAAAATCAAAATCCGGATATCGCTCCCGAATGGTCTCCTTCTCCAGAAACGAATTCAGGCCTTCATCCATCCACGTGCTTTGACGCTCATCAGAATTGATGATCATGGGAAACCAGTTGTGGCCCACTTCATGAACAATGACTCCCACCATTCGTTCGAGTGTGAGCTGATCATAGGTGCCATCAGTCTTCGGTCGCCGACCATTATAGCTTATCATTGGATATTCCATTCCTCCTCCCACCCAGTTGACAGAATATGCAGTCGGATAAGGATAATCGATCGTCCTCGCTGAGTACACTTCCAGCGCGTTCTTTACCGCTTTCGTGGATTCTTTTGGCCAAAGGGGTGCGGCCTCTTTGGAATAGAGTGATTGTGCGAGCACGGTTCGCGCTCCAATACGAACTGCCTGAGCATCCCAAATAAATTTTCGTGAAGTGGCAAACGCAAAGTCCCTAACATTTTCCGCATTGAATTTCCATGTGCTGGTTTTTTTCGACCGGTCTTTCTCTTTCTTCAGGGCTTCCGCCTGTGTGACAATCCAGACTTGCTGGTCAGTCGATTTTTGGGCCTTCTCAAATCGGTCCATCTGTTCCCCCGTCATAACTTCAGTGGGGTTCTGCAGCCATCCGGTAGCCCCAACAATATGGTCAGCCGGTACGGTTATGCTGACGCGGTAGTTGCCAAACGTTAGGGTAAATTCACCTGCGCCTAGAAACTGCTTGTTTTGCCACCCTTCGTAGTCGTCAAACACGCACATGCGTGGAAACCATTGGGCTATTGTATAAATATAGTTTTTATCTGCCGGGAAATACTCCATCCCTCCACGGTCGGAAATTTTCATTCGGTCGTTAATATTATATGACCACTCAACCGAAAAAATCGCGCGTTCACCCTGCTTCAAAATCGAAGGCAAGTCAATGCGCATCATCGTATAGTTAATCAAGAAGGGGATCGGTTTACCCTGGGCATCTTTAACAGCTTTGATTGTAAATCCGCCTTTATATCCCAGGGCGCCAACTGTTGTAGCCAGCGACTTGGCCGGGACCGAATCTCGGATAGCACCGGCAGTCGTTGCCTGAGTCATGCTGTTATCGGAATTGATGTTCTGGTCGAGCTGAAGCCACAAATACTTCATGCTTTCCGGAGCGCGATTATAATAGGTGATCGTTTCCGTTCCCGCGAGAACCTGGGTTTCATCATTGATCTCAACCGCAATATCATAATCCGCCTGCTGTTGCCAGTAGGCTGGACCTGGGGCGCCTGAACCGCTTCTGTAACTGTTGGGGGTAGGCAGCAACTGATCCAGTTGCTCAAATTTACCTGCCCATGGTTTCTCCTGGCCCAAAACTTGCAATGCAAGTATGCACAGCGTGAATGATATTGTATATCTCATGTGTGGTGAGTTCACTTACTTTTCTTCTTTAGTTCATCAAACTTACTTGAGGCTGCGGGTCGGGGAAACACATTGTCACTTATACTGATATCCGATGTTTCCAACTGGGGATCCAGAATAAGGTTAGCTACCTCCTTATCCTTCATGAACACCTTTGTGACTTTTGTTTCGTTGGTGCGCCAAATTTCAACCGGGATCCGTTCTATTTCTTTTGTGCCGTCTTTGAATGTCCACTCAACGATAACGGGCATGACCAGCCCCCCCTTGTTGGTAAAGGTTATTTCATAAAAATTCTTGTTTTCCATTTTCGTGATCAGGGCCTTATCATCCACCCGCGCCAGGAAGTCACGGTAGAGTCGGCCATCGGTTGGAATAACAGAGAACGGCTCTGGCCCTCCGCTGAAATCATTTGGATTCTTCGATCCGCCTTTCGCCGTTGACAATTCACTTTCCTTGACACGCTTGCCTTTGTTCTCAATGGTTGACTCCTCCTTTCTTACCTTGAACCATTTCACCTGGTCGATAGACTGATCGCACACATCGGTTGTATAGAACCATCCGCGCCAGAACCAGTCGAGATCAACGGCTGATGCATCCTCCAACGTACGGAATAAATCTGCCGGTTTGGGATGACGAAAGGCCCAGCGTTGTGCATACTCTTTGAATGACTTGTCAAATAGCTCCGGTCCCATAATCGTTTCTCTGAGCATGTTCAGTCCTGTAGCGCATTTATGATACTGCTCCGAGCCGAATTGCACAACCTGTTCGGAGTTGACCATCAACGGGCGCTTTGTGGTATTGTCTCCTTTCATATAGGGTACAATCTTCGCGGCGGGGCCCCGGCTAATGGGCTTGGTTGGGTAATGCTCTACTTCGGTGCGATACTGAACGAAGGTATTTACTCCCTCGTCCATCCAGGTCCACTGGCGCTCATCGCTGTTTATGATCATGGGAAAGAAATTGTGTCCCACCTCATGAATGACCACGCCGACCAAGCCCCATTTTGTTTCATCAGACCAAGTACCGTCTTTGTTTGGCCTTCTTCCATTGAAGCAAATCATTGGGTACTCCATTCCAATTGATGCATGATGAACCGATGTGGCGTGTGGATAGGGGTAATCGATCGTATACTTTGAGTAGGTGATCAACGCCGCACGGACCGCCTTCGTGGACTCTTGCTCCCAAAGTGGGTTCCCTTCTTTAGGATAATACGACATAGCCAATGGGTTCTTATCACCAATCTTTACGGCTTGAGCATCCCAAATAAATTTTCGCGAGGTCGCAAAAGCGAAATCACGAACATTCTCCGCTTTAAATTTCCAGGTCTTCTTTTCTTTGACCTTTGTCTTTTCGCGCTGAATGGCTTCGGCCTGGGTTGCAATGATGACTGGTTTGTCAAAGGATACCTTTGCTTTTTCAAATCGGTCAAGCTGCGCGGTGGTAAGTACTTCTTTCGGATTTTGAATCATTCCTGTAGCTGCTACGATATGATCGGCGGGTACAGTCAGGTTAACCTCGTAGTCACCAAAGGCAAGGGTAAACTCCCCCTGTCCCAGGAACTGCTTATGCTGCCAACCCACTACGTCATCATATACACACATCCGGGGGAACCACTGAGCGATGATATATGAATAATTGCCGTCTTCTGGAAAATATTCCAATCCGCTCCTGCTATCATTCCGGGAAGCCCCGTGCATTCTGTTGTTGATGTTAAATGACCAGTCCACGGAAAAAGAAAATTGTTTGCCCGGAAGAAGGGGCTGAAGCAAATCAACACGCATCATGGTGTAATTAACTTTGTAGACAAGGGCTTTTCCTGATCCGTCTTTCACTGCTTTGATTTTGAATCCCCCGTCGAAGTCAAACAAGCCCAGATTTTGAGCCATACTTTTAGTGTCCACCGAATCTTTAACAACTGTAATCTTGGTTTTCTGAGTATTGTTGTCTTTTGCGTTGATATTCTGATCGACCTGAAGCCACAAGTAGGTTAGCACATCGGGAGAATTGTTATAGTATTTTATTGTTTCCGACCCGGTGATGCTTTGATTCTCATCGGTGAGCTCGGCAGTGATGACGTAATCTGCACGTTGCTGCCAGTACTTTGGCCCTGGAGCACCAGACCCCGAACGATACTCATTGGGCGTAGGCAAGAGCTGGTCAAGCTGTTCAAATTTCCCCTGCCATTTGGCGGGTGTAGATTCCTGAGCCAGGGCCGCAGTGGAAACAAGTGCAAAGAATACAATTAGTTTTTTCATGGCAATGGCTTTCAATTTTGATCAGTTTTGTCCCGGGATTCTTTCCTTAATTAATATCAGCGCAATCCCAGCCACCGCTGAGGAAATTATCAACTTCCAATCCCTCCGGTTTATGCCAGAAAGAGTAATCGCAATAAAGCTAACGGCCAGAAAAATGCCAACGATAATTATCTGGCCTATCTCTAGCCCGACATTAAAGGCAAATAATTGGGTTAGAATACCTTGATCCTTTCCCAACAGGGCGCGCAGGTAGGCGGAAAAGCCCATCCCATGGATCAATCCAAAAAAAAGGGCCAGGATATAATTGGTATGAATTCCGGTTGCAGAAAAGATTTCTTCCTTTCTGAACAGATTCGAAATTGCGGTCGTAAATATGGTGACCGGTATGAGGAACTCGATCCAATCGGCCGAGACCGCAATCATGTTCAGGGTGGCCAACGCCAATGTAACCGAATGGCCAACGGTAAAGGCCGTGACCAGAATCAGAATTTGCTTCCAATCGCGAATTACATATACGGCACAAAGTGCCAATACAAACAAGATGTGATCATATCCATTAGCATAATCCAGAATATGATCTTTCCCCAATACAAAATAGAGTTCAAACTCAGACATTCGGTTGCAATTATAATGATTTCCCCTCAACGAATGCACACAACGATATCGCACCGGGAGCTGAATTCAGAATTCTGAATTTTCCTATCTACTTTTGATCCCCTTATGATCCTGTTTCGTCTCCTGATACTTTGGTTCCTCCACCCCATGCATGTTTCCGTGACTGAGATTCAGTACAACGAAAAGAACAAATCATTTGAGATTATCTCCCGAATTTTTATCGATGACCTGGAGCTGTCAATCCGGAACAAGACAAAAGACGAATCGCTAGATTTATTGAAACCTGCTGGTGGCCAGACCACTGATCAACTTGTTAGCGCCTACCTGCGTGAAAAGTTCAACATACGGTTGGATGGCAAGCTGGTCAAGGTCAATTACATCGCCCATGAGATTGAGGATGCTGCCATGATTTGCTACCTTGAAATTGAGGGTGTCAAGAAGGTGAAGACGGTTGAAGTTACAAACTCGGTGATTCAGGAGACTCATAGCGATCAGTCCAACCTGGTACACGTCACCTATTTGGGCCCGATCAAGAGTCTTCGGCTTGTCCGTGATAAGCCTACCGGTTTGCTCGATGTTAGCGTTAAGAAATAGATTCTCCAACCAAACAAAATAATTTACCATGCGGACAAAAATCGTTGCTGGAAACTGGAAAATGAATAAGACCTGGGCCGAAGCAAAGGCGCTGACGGCTGACGTGGTTGCTCTTTACACTAAAGAGATTACATCAGATGTGAAAGTGGTGCTTTGTGTTCCGCATCCTTACTTGCATTCAACTCGAAAGAATACAAAGGTATCTGCTGTTTCCGTAGGCGCTCAAAACTGCAGTGAGCACGAATCCGGCGCATATACAGGTGAAGTTTCCGCCGGTATGCTGAAGGCCATGGAAATCCCGTACGTAATTCTCGGCCACAGCGAGCGACGTCAGTATTTTCACGAAGATGGCAAACTGCTGGCGAAGAAAGTCGATCGGGCACTCGCCAATCAATTGACACCAATTTTTTGCTGTGGCGAGCCGCTGGAAATTCGCGAAAAGGGAACACACGAAGCGCTGGTTCGTCAACAGGTTGAAGAGGGGCTATTTCATCTCTCTGCCGAAGTCATGAAGCATGTTGTGATCGCTTACGAACCTGTTTGGGCCATCGGAACCGGAAAGACAGCCACTACACAACAATCTCAGGATATGCATGCTGTAATCCGGAAACAGCTGGCATCAAAATACGGTGACGCCGTAGCGCAGTCCATCCCTATCTTATACGGAGGAAGTGTCAAGCCCGATAACGCAAAAGAATTGTTTTCATGCCCTGACGTGGATGGTGGATTGGTCGGTGGGGCTTCTCTAAAGGCGCGCGATTTTATTGATATCGTGAAAGCAGTGTAGGGGGGGGGTAAGGAGTCAGAAGTCAGGAGGCTTACGCCAATGAATCTGGCTAAAGTGCTTGCTGAATATCGCCGATAAGATCATTGACATCTTCTATTCCGACCGAAAATCTTAAGAGCTTGTCCGAAATCCCTGCCTTTGCCCGCTCGGCCGGTGACAACTTCGCATGAGAAGTTCTCACAGAAGAACAAATGGTTGATTCAACACCCCCGAGGCTGACTGCACGATGGATGTACTTCAGCTTGCTTAAGAATCGGTCTGGATCCTTTTTTGTCTCAAACGAAACCATGCCACCAAACCCACCGGTCATCTGCTTCTTTGCCACGCGGTGATCTGGGTGCCCCTTAAGGCCCGGGTAATAAACTTTTTGAATTCTTGCTTCGGTATCGAGAAATTCGGCCAGTGTCATTGCATTCTCGTTTTGCTGGTTCACCCGGAGCACAATCGTTTTCAGGCTTCGTTCCACGAGGCTACACGTCTGCGCATCCAACGTTCCGCCAAAGTGCAGCGCGCTTGATTTAATTTGCGTTGTGTAAGCCTTTGAGGAGAGTGCAAATCCACACATCAAGTCGCTATGCCCTCCGATATACTTGGTTCCACTGTGAAGGACGACGTCTATGCCCAGGTCAATTGGGTTTTGATTTACCGGTGAAGCAAACGTATTGTCAATCATACTGATCAACTTATGCTTCCGTGCAATTTTCGCCACCGCTACGATGTCCGTAATCTTCAACAAGGGATTGGATGGTGTCTCGATATAGATTACGCGTGTCCTTTTTGTAATGGCCTTTTCAAAATTGTGTGGATCTGACGCATCGACCAGCGTGTGAAGGATCCCATAGCGGTGAAACTCATTTAACACGGCATGATGTGTGCCCCCATACAAATCCTGTTGCAGCACAACATGATCACCTGCTTGCAACATGGCAAAAAACGAGGTCATGATCGCGGCCATTCCTGAACTGAATACGAGGCCATCTTCGGCATTTTCTAAAGCTGTCATTTTTTGCACAACGGCAGCTTGGTTTGGTGTATTGAAATACCGGGGATATTTAACTTCCTTCTCATAGTCATAGGCCGAGGATGTATATACTGGAGTTGAACGACCTCCGTATTGTGGATCTCCGATAGATCCGGCGTGAACGGCCTGGGTTCTCTTTGAATTGGATTTCTTCATACCTGCAAGTAACAAAAGGAAGATCCGTTGCCGAAAATCGGGTGCCACTATTTTGGATGCTGACGCCCTTTTTCCCTTAAATGGGTTCCTTTTTTCAGAAAAAGATAGATATTTTGAGAACTGAGGCCTCGCCCGAAACGGGTTGCCGATAATTGGTCGAGTGTTGTCCGGAATACCTGATCGAAACCTGGGTTTTGTGAGCATGTCCGAGCGATTTGGGTCTGAATTTGAAAGCGAGACTGAATTCGATCGGGAGAGTCGCGGCGGCCATGTTACGGTGGTGTATACCTGGTCTGTTGACCAGTATTGTGAAAATTGGTGTGCAAAAAACTAACCGTTCTATAATTTCCAGAATGATCTGATCAGGTGCTCGCTCTCCCCCGTGGGCATCTCTAAAACTGATCAGGTATTCCGAATCCCTTTTGCTTCGTCAAAAGTATGTCGGATGATAGCTTGAATCAAAAATCAAGACCATGAAACATCCCATTGAATCAGAAGACGACCTCAGAGCATCCAACGCATTGCTCAAGCTGAAACTTGAATTGGAGCACGGCATGCAAATGAATGACACAACTGAACTTCCCCCAGGTGTGGAGAATCAATGGCTGCAGAACATCTATGACTTTGAAGAACAATACAAAGAATTCGGGAAGATAAGCGTGTACGATTATGTTAACCGGCCAGCGTTCACGCCCTTTGAATTGCTAACGACGGAAGAGCTGTCCATGGCTATCCTGGAAATGACAGATCATCTTCGCGCAAATGGAGTCTGTCTGGACTTCTGCTGCGACTATGAAGATGCTGTCATATATCGCTTTATCACAACCGAATTTTTTGCACATGAAATAGACATGGTCATGCTCAAGGGTGGGGCTTGGTATTTTACCTATGAAGAATTCCATCCCAATCATGACTATGACTTACGAAGGTTCAGTAACCAATTCATCAACGGTGTGGTGAGTAAGACGTGGAGTGAGTTTGAGACGTTCGTCCTCGCAGATACCGTGTCCCTTCACAACACCCCCTACTCGCGTTCCGGAATTTCCTGCCTCATTGCTTTCTTCCAGGATTTACACGCTGCTATTGAATTGGAACAATTCACTATTCATAATGTGAGCATTGATCTAGAAAACAAGAAAGGTGTAGTACGCGGTGATCTCACTTATAGGGCCACCCTCTGTCAGAAAGAAACGGAACAAATAGAAGGCCCAGTCATCCTTCACTTTGAAGTCGGTCCCTTTGATTGGGATATTGTTCAAATTGAGATTCCTGGACTGTGACTGTGGATGGGTATGATGAAAGTGATATGATAAATACGGCATACAAGTATTCGGAATTGACCGGTAATATCATTGGTTGTGCTATGGAAGTCCACAATGTGTTAGGTAACGGGTTTCAGGAGTTGATTTATCAACGTGCATTGGCCGACGAATTTCAATCACAAAATCTCCCATTCGAAAGTGAGTTTGCAATGAAAGTGGTTTACAAGAATAAATGCATCGGCACACGCAGGGTGGACTTTTTGATCGACAACAAGATCGGCGTGGAAATAAAGGCCACCACAAAACTAGAAAATGCCCACCTGGCACAAGCCATCAACTATCTTGAAGCCTATAACCTTGAAATTGGCCTCCTGATAAATTTTGGGAATACCCGCTTGGAATTTCATCGGGTTGAGAATAGGAAATTTAACCTTGATGAAGGTGATGTGTAGGGTCGGCATGATGAGTCCGGGTGATCATCACAGGTCAGACCTCATCAAGACCATCACCTTAATCATCCGCATCAAAGTCCGTTGCCATAACTTCCCCTGTTTTTCTCCGCAAGATTTTGCATATTTCCCTTCCTAACCCAAACTCCTATGCGAAACTTGCTTATTGCACTTTGCTGCACCTTCCTGATCGCCCCGGGCATTCAGGCACAGAAATCCAAAACAAAAACTGAAACACAGCCTGCATCCTCACTAAATCCGGAGAAATTCAAGGGATTGAAGTGGCGCAATATCGGGCCCTTCCGTGGCGGACGTGCTAACGCCATCGTCGGTGATCCTGTAAATCCAATGGTCTACTATGTAGGATATACCGGTGGTGGAATCTCCAAGACAGATGACGGCGGTACAACCTGGAAAAATATCTCGGATGGATTTTTCAAAGTCGGTTCAATCGGCGACATCGCTATTTGCGAATCCGACCCCAACGTCATTTATGTAGGTACCGGTGAACATGCGGTTCGGGGTGTAATGACTTCCTTCGGAGATGGTGTGTACAAGTCTACGGATGGAGGGAAAACATGGAAGAACATAGGGCTTGAAAAAACCCGTCACATCTCCGACGTGGTCATTCATCCCAACAACCCAGACGTGGTTTATGTAGCCGCCCAGGGCCCGGTTCATGGTCCAAGTCCGGACCGGGGTATTTACAAATCAACGGATGGCGGCGTGACGTGGAAAAAAACATTGAGTGTGGATGATAACACGGGCGCCTCATCCCTGAGTATGGACATGACCAATCCCCGGATTCTTTATGCGGCCACATGGCAGCACCGACGCTATCCGTGGAAAGTAGAAAGCGGCGGTCCCGGTTCCAACGTGTGGAAGTCAACCGACGCGGGTGAAACCTGGTCTAAGATTAACGAGGGCCTTCCCAAAGAAATGGGGAAAATTGGTGTCAGTGTATCGCGCGCCAACCCGAACCGGGTCTTTGCCATCGTTGAAGCCGAAAAATCGAAGGCCGGACTCTATCGCTCCGACGACGGTGGTAAGAAATGGACGCTTCTCAGCAGCGACCAGAATATCACTTCCCGGTCCTGGTATTACATGGAGGTATTTGCCGATCATACCAACCCGGATATCGTCTATGTTCTAAATGCCCCCATGACACGATCCATCGATGGAGGCAAAACGTTCTCTACCATTCGTGTAGGTCATGGGGATACGCATGATCTGTGGATCAGTACGAAGAACAACCAAAACCTAGCCCTAGCCGATGACGGAGGAGGCGAGATCACGTATAACCAGGGCCGTACCTGGTCACCTATCAACAACCAGGCAACCTCGCAGTTCTACCGCGTAACCGTCGACAATCAATTTCCATATTGGGTTTATGGTGGACAGCAGGACAATTCGTCCGTGGCTACACCAAGTAGAAATGGCAGTTTTGGAATTACCGACAAGGATTGGATGAATGGACCTGGTTGCGAAAGTGCCTGGGTAGCGTTCAATGATTTCAATAAGCCCGAACTGCTTTACGGCGGTTGTTATCAAGGTCAGATTGACGTGCTGGATACGCGCACACGTGAATCAAAGGACATTCAGGAATATCCGTCGATCAACCTGGCCTTTGCGCCGAAGAGGATGAAATACCGGTTCAACTGGAACGCCCCTTTGATTAACTCTCCGCACGACGCTAAAACAATGTATCATGGCGCCAACGTGCTATTCAAAACTACTGACGGAGGCATGAGCTGGTCGGTCATTAGCCCGGATCTGACCCGTAACGATACAACCAAGCAGGATGTGAGCGGCGGACCGATAACAAACGAAGGCGCAGGAGGTGAGAATTACAACACAATTTACTACGTTGTTGAATCGGCAAGTGAGTCCGGTGTAATCTACACTGGCAGTGACTGCGGCCTGGTATACATCACGAAAGACGGTGGAAAATCCTGGAGCAACATCACCCCGGCTGGATTGCCGGAAGGCATGATCCATTCCATTGAAGTATCTCCGCATGAGAAGGGAACGATCTACATTTCTGCATCGCGGTATAAGTTCAATGACTATTCCAACAT
>JANPES010000242.1:0-2811 GCA_031423035.1 Cyclobacteriaceae bacterium
TATTTTCCAGATGATTTTACTATGTGGTGTCCTACACCATAAGGTGTAGGACACCAAAACTTCAATTAAACCGAGTACTTTGCCTCGCCCAGCTTTGCATGAGCAGCGGCAAGCCTGGCAACTGGAACCCGCGGCCCAGAACATGATACATAGTTGAGCCCAAGGTAATGACAGAACATAATCGATTCCGGATGTCCGCCATGCTCACCGCAGATTCCAACTTTCAGGTCTCCGCGTTTTTTTCTGCCGTCATCAACCGCCATCTTCATCAACTTACCCATCGCCTTGCGATCCAGCACTTCAAAGGGGTTATCCTTAAGGATGCCATGCGATATATAGAAGGGTAAGAATTTATTTTCAGCATCCTCGCGCGAGAATGAGAACGTTGCCTGTGTCAGGTCATTAGTGCCGAAAGAGAAGAACTCGGCTACTTCGGCCAATTCCTCAGCCTGAAGGCAAGCGCGGACCACCTCAATCATTGTCCCAAACTTGATGTTTAGCTTTACTTTGTTTTCCGCCTCAATGAGGGTTCGAATTTCATCCACGAAGGATTTTACTTCGCGAAGCTCCTCTGCGGTACACACTTGTGGAATCATTATTTCCGGATGCACATTGATCTTCACTTTCTGACAGTCGGCTGCAGCTTCCAGGATAGCCCTGATCTGCATTTTATATATCTCAGGGAATGTTAGGCCCAACCGCACACCTCGGTGACCTAGCATCGGGTTTACCTCATGTAGTTCTCGTACTTTCTTCAACATCTGTCCCTTCTTTTGAATGGCTTGAGAGATAAGTTCCTCTCCCATCATGTTGAAAGGTGCATTTGATTGGGCGGCCATATTGATGTCGGCGTTAAGTAGCCGGAGGCTGCCAAACAAATTTGTAACACCACTCACGGTAGTTTTCAGGTGGTCCAGGTGAACAAGCTCATCACGCAAAATATCTTCTGTGGGAAGAAACTCGTGAATGGGCGGATCCAACAACCGAATCGTTACCGGACGGGGGGCCATAGCCAGGAGAATCTCCTTAAAGTCCTGCCGCTGCATCTCTTTCAATCGATTCAATGCCGACTCACGCAAATCCTTTGTGTCTGCCAAAATCATTTCAACAACTACGGGAAGGCGTTCCACATCGTTGAACATTCTTTCCGTGCGGCATAGGCCAATTCCCATCGCTCCATACTCAAGCGCTTTCTTCGCGGCGCCCGGGGTATCGGCGTTGGCAAATACTTTTAGCATGGAAAGTTCATCGGCCCAAGTCAGAAGGGTTTTCAACTCATCAGAAAATGTCGGTTCTACGGTGGGAATTATGCCCTGGTAAACAAAGCCCGTTCCGCCGTCGATGGTAATGTAGTCTCCTTCATGCAGCACTTTGTCGCCGATTTTCGCCTGGCGAAGTTTGGTGTCGACCTGAATACCCTCGGCGCCAGCAACACAGGGTTTACCCATCCCGCGGGCCACAACGGCAGCGTGAGACGTCTTGCCACCGCGACTTGTGAGAATTCCCTGTGAAGCAAAAAATCCATGAATGTCTTCGGGTTTGGTTTCTTCCCGCACCAGGATCACCTTTTCGCCTTGGCGTCCAATGAGCTCAGCGCGGTCTGCATCAAAGACTACGTGCCCTGAAGCTGCCCCCGGAGATGCCGGCAATCCTTGTGCAAGCGGCGTTGCTTTGTGAAGAGAGTCCAAACGAGGGTGCAGCAGCTGTTCCAGCATATCCGGCTTGACCCGCAGCAAAGCCTGCTCACGGGAAATCAATCCCGCGCGGTTCATTTCGACCGAGGTGCGCACCATCGCCGTGGTATTCATTTTTCCATTGCGTGTCTGAAGGCAGTACAATACACCTTTCTCTATGGTGTATTCGAAATCCTGAACCTCCTTGTAGTGATTCTCCAGTTTGCTTCGGAGAACTTCCAGTTGCTTGTACAGCGAAGGCATTTCCTGCGCCAGTTCGCTCACCGGCTTGGGTGTACGGATTCCAGCCACCACATCTTCACCTTGCGCATTGGTGAGATATTCGCCAAACATGACATTCTCGCCTGTGCCAGGGTCGCGGGTGAATCCAACACCCGTAGCACAGTCATTGCCCATGTTGCCAAATACCATGGTGACAACATTCACTGCAGTGCCATTGGCCATATCGGGTGTGATCTTGAATTCTCTGCGGTAGTCGATCGCGCGCTTACCCATCCAGGAATTAAACACAGCGCGGATGGCAATCTCTAGCTGTTCAAATACATCTTCCGGGAATGGTTTACCCAGGGTCTCACTGACTACATTAAGAAACCGCTCACTGATTCCTTTCAGGTTCGTTGCACTCAAGCCGATGTCAACTTTCACGCCGGCCTTCTTCTTCACTTCCTCAAAGTGTTTATCAAACTTTTCATCGGGTACGCCGAGCGCCACTTTGCCAAACAACTGGATAAACCTGCGATAGGCGTCATAGGCAAACCTTTCATTCTTCGTTTCCATGATCATTCCGACCAATGTTTTCTGATTCAATCCCAGGTTCAAGATCGTATCCATCATACCTGGCATTGACATGGCTGATCCGGATCGGACAGAGACCAGCAAGGGCTTTTCTGGATCCCCGAAACGTTTGCCGGTGACTTTCTCAATTTCTTTCACCTGACGTCGCACTTCATCCATGAGTCCATTGGGAAGGCCCTTGTCAGGCGCATCAAGATATCGGAGGCAGGCTTCGGTGCTAATAACAAATCCGGGAGGGACATTGAGCCCGATCTGGGTCATTTCACAGAGGTTTGCTCCCTTTCCTCCTAGCAGTTGTTTGTTCTTGCCATCGCCTTCGCGG
>JANPES010000243.1:0-7992 GCA_031423035.1 Cyclobacteriaceae bacterium
CGGACTTGTAGTCCGTGACCCTTTCGAAGACCAAATCTTCTTCGGAGGCGGACCGATGGTGCATGCCCGCGCCTTCGTGTTCTCCATCAGGTCCGTTTAACTCCATCCCTTTTGTGTGATTCACAAAAATGGAGACATCACATCCGAAAGGCGTACTTGAAACCCATAAAGCGCGCGTTTAGCTACTTGGTCTGGCGCTGTGTCTCTGACGCCCACCTTCAGAGGCTTACGGGCGGGTAGGCTTGCCCGTCGGGTCTTAGAGCCGAAGAAATGATACGATGAATGGAAAGGGTGCATCTTGCTTCATTTTTTTAGATTGAGTGTCCTGTAACATTTTACTATCTTAACAGTCATTGTACTTTAAGTCCAACTACTATGAATGAACAGCAAAAAGCATTGGTTAGTACGGCCCGTATAGCGGGGGTCTGGTATCTGGTATTGGCTATTACAGGTGTGGTTGGTTTTCTTGTGTTGCATCCACAGATCTATGTTTCTGGTGATCTGTCACAAACAGTATCCAACCTGAGTGAGCATGAGACGATTGCCCGGCTGCGCCTTTTGCTGGAGTTCGCCATCGTGATATCGCAAGCCCTGGCTGCGATTTATTTCTTTAAGCTGTTTAAAGACATCAATCATGTTGCGTCATGGGCCTTGGCCACGTGGGGCACAATGAATGCAGGCGTGATCATGATCAGCGCGATAGCCATGGGTGGGGCTATCAACGTAGCAAACGCTGAATTGGTAATGAGTGACAAACTGATCATGATTCAGATTTTGGTTCAGATCATAAAAAACGCATGGGGTGTTGGTAGCCTTTTCTTTGGTCTATGGCTGATTCCGATGGGATATATCGTAGTAAGTTCGCAGCGGATGCCTGTATGGCTGGGTCGCACCTTGATAATAGGTGGTGCCGGCTATATCGCCAGAGCCTTTTTAAGTTATGCCGGCTTCCGCTTTTCATGGATTGATATGCTAACTATGCCTGCTACCATCGGTGAATTCTGGATAATCGGTTACATGCTTGTTTTTGGAATACGGCCACAGCAACAACCTATTTAGCGCGCGTGTTCATCCCAGGGTTCTGGCGCGCCGTCATGCCTAAGGCAGACAACAGGTCTTCTGACGCCCACCTTCAGCGGGATTCTTTAAAAAATGTTCTGCGCCATGGGTCGCGCCTAACTGAAGAGCTCATCCGTTCTCCTTCAACTTTTTCCGTGACTTCCTCAAGCTTTGCAGCGCAGCAATGGCTCCGTCAAAATCTCCACTTTGTATACAGCCATTCAGAGGGTCCAGGCTCGCCTTGGATTCCGACATCTTGTCGATGCTTTTCTTGAGTTTCAGGCCCCACTTTTTAAGCGTGTTCTTTGTCAGTTCTTTCATAGCGTTTTATTGGAAGCCATCAAAATAGCTTTTTGCGCAACACGAATTCTGGAATCAAGGTTAGGGTTATGTTAACACTTGATGAAGGTGAGGGGCGAAAAGGTAATGGTGGATGTTCACTGGCATTGGACGGGACCTGTGGTCCAACCCAATCGTGAATTAACTAGGAATTCTTTGGCTCTTAGCTTTTAGCAGACTCTGCCAAGAGCTAACACCCAACAGCCTGCGTTATTCCATCGCCTCCCGCAGGAAGTCATTCAACGGTTTCATCGCCTTACTCGCCTCCACCAGCTTCTTCATGAACTTCTTGTCCTTCACCTCCGCGTCGGTAAACCGGTGAGAAACGATAAACGTCTTGTGTTGCAGCCAGTCTAACCTGGGATTATCCTTGGCGTAGCCTTTAGGCACGGTCTTTAGTTTATCAAAATCATCAAAGCCCTTAAACCATTTCTTAAATGTCTTGCTGCTGAAAATTCTTTGTACGGCATCACCGTTGTAGTCGATCTCCTGGCGGATTTTCGAAAGATTGGAAGGATCCGGCATATACATGCCTCCGGCTAGGAAACTCTTCCCAGGCTCAATATGCAGATAGTAGCCAGACTCCTGCATCAACTTACCGTTCGGTGAAAAACCGGCGCCCATATTTGTCTTATACGGACTCTTGTCCTTGCTAAACCGGACGTCTCTATAAATCCGGAAGGGTAGCTTCTTCGGATTAAGCCCGGCCAGGTCCGGATTGAAGTTGGTCAGTTCGCCGAGATATGCGGTGACAAACGCTTCAAAATTTTCCTTGGCTTGCAAGTACTCATCTTTGTGTTTTTCAAACCAGTCACGGTTATTGTTCCGGGCGAGTGTCGTCAGGAATTTTAGAATCTGAGGAAAGTCCATAAATAAATCGTCTCAATTTGAATCACGCGATGAAGGTACGGAAAATTGAATTTGGTTGACATACCCCAAAAGGGCGGCACTTTCGAATGTCTTCACGGCGTGCCTACCGGAAGGCGGGCTAAAGCTCCTTCAGCCGAGGTCTGAGTTTCCCTTTTTTATTTTGCATTTAGTATTTTACATTTTGCGGTTATGTTTCAGAATGTAAAATGTAAAATAACCAATGCAGAATGTAAAAGTGTTCACGAAGAAAGACCCGAGCCGCTTGTATTAAAGTGCCTCGACCACCTCTTCCATCTTCATTCCCCGAGATCCCTTGACAAGAATGATGGCTCCACTCAGTGGATCCCTTCGCAGCGCTTGCATCAACTCCGCTCGTGTCTCGAAGAATCTTCCTTTCTTAAACGTAGCCTTAGCCGCATTCATCAGGGGCCCGCAGAGATACGCCTCTCCAATGCCCTTCTCGCTCAACAAAGTTCCGATACGGCGGTGCTCCTCCTCCGCAGTTTCTTCAAGTTCATACATGTCGCCGAGTATTACCACTTTCCGGGCATCCTTCATGCCGGCCAGGTTGTCAATGGCGGCCTCCATGGAACTTGGGTTGGCATTGTAGGCATCGAGAATTATCGTGTTGGTTCCCTTTTTAATTATTTGTGAACGCATGTTGCCGGGTACATATTCAGCAACAGCGGCATTGGCCTGGCGAGGCTCCACATTAAAATATTTTCCGATTGCCAGAGCCACGGCAACATTCTCAAAATTGTAAGCTCCGGTAATTTGTGTTTTGATCCGCTCGCCGTTCTCCGCGTCAACCGTTAGGAAGTATCCGTCCTCGACGCGCACACAATGATAATCGTCGCCTATCGCAGGATAGAACAAGGGTCGCTTGAACCGCTTGGCCATGTTGAACAGAATTGGATTTTGGGAATTGATAAATACAGTCCCGTCATTTTGAATCAAGTGATGGTATAATTCTGACTTGCCACGAATGATGTTTTCAAAGCCGCCGAACGTACCGATATGGGCTTTGCCAATGTTGGTGATAAATCCATGAGTCGGGTTGCAGATTGAACTCAAGGCCGCAATCTCCCCCACGTGATTAGCCCCCATCTCCACGATCGCTATTTCATGCGTCCGTTCTATCGACAATACAGTGAGCGGAACGCCGATGTGGTTGTTCAAATTACCTTTCGTCGCAAAAGTTTTGAATTTTCTGGAAAGCACAGCGTTTACCAATTCCTTGCTCGTGGTCTTGCCATTTGATCCTGTTAACCCAACAACCGGAATCTGCAGTTGGTTACGGTGATGTTGCGCGAGGGCTTGCAGCGTAGTGAGGCAATCCTCCACCAGCAGGCAACTTGGGTTTCCCGCGAAACGGGCATCGTCGACAACGGCATAACTGGCTCCTTTGGCAAGTGCTTCATCAGCAAACTCGTTGGCGTTGAAAGTAGTGCCTTTCAGCGCAAAGAATACCGAACCCGACGTGATCTGGCGGGTATCCGTAGAAACTTTACCTGTTTCTAAATACTTTTGATACAGTTTTTCTATTTCCATGATACAATAAGTCAGGAAAGTTAACAGTCAGAAATTTTCCAGCGTCAATGGAGTATAAAATATTTGGCGTGCGCCTCCTGTTTGCTGCTTGGCTCCTTCCATTGCCGCTCCTGGCCCAATTCACCTATACGATGGATCAATCGATCCCTGTGGAAGTCGATGGAGTTGCCCTAAAAAACGCCTGGGCCGGTGGATTAAACAGCGCGCAAGTGAACACCATGGACCTGAATGCTGATGGTGCCAACGACCTGGTCATCTTCGAAAAGACCACTTCACGAATCAACACCTTTGTCTGGCTTAATGACTCCTATCGTTACGCCCCTGAATATGAGGTCTTGTTTCCTGCCGAACTAAGCACGTTTGTGTCCCTTCGGGATTTCAACTGTGATGGAAAGAAAGACATCTTCACTTTTGGTCAGATTGGGATACTGGTCTTTCAGCAAATCACTGAGACAGGAAAACCATTTGCATGGAGAAAACTATCTTTCTTCAATCCCGCCACGCCCCTCATCAGGAGTGAAGTATTACTGACCAAAAGTGACATGAGCATGGCGGCACCAAAGTTCAATCTGCTTCCGGGGAGCAACGATCTTCCTGATTTTACTGACATGGATGGCGATGGGGATCTTGATGTGCTCAACATGAGGTTTATCGGCCCCGGTACGGCAGAGTATCACAGGAATTTCAGTATGGAAAATTATGGCACCTGCGACTCGCTTGACCTGGTTCGGCAAACGTCTAAATGGGGCGGCTTCCTGGAGTGCAGTTGCGGGAAGATCGCTTTCGGAAGTCAGACCTGCGCGGATATTGGAGGCCGCGCCAATCATACCGGGGGCAAAGCCATTCTCAGTCTCGACACAGACAGCGACGGCGACAAAGATGTTCTGTTCACAGAGGAATCCTGTACAACAATCTATCACATGGAAAACCAGGGTACAACCGCAGTACCCGTCCTTGGCAACCTGAGTCTTTTTCCAGCTAATGCTCCCGTTGGGATCCTCAGCTACCCGGCCCCCTACCTGGAGGATGTTGACCAAGATGGTGCGGCCGATTTGGTTGTTTCACCCAACCTCTACACCAGAGAGGATGTTGAGACCGATTTCAAGTCATCGCTCTGGCTGTACAAGAACACAGGAACCAATCTTGCGCCTACCTTTGCCTTCATAAAGAGGAATTTCATTCAAGATGAAATGATAGAGGTCGGTGATTTGTCTGCACCCGCATTCGCTGACCTTGACCTGGACGGTGACCTGGATCTTGTAGTAGGAACATTTATTGATGCCAGTAGCCTGCGGGGATCGCTCACCCTATATCAGAATATCGGTACGCCCACGACGCCCCATTTCAAGTGGATAACCCATGACTTTGCGGATCTTTCCTACACTTCTTTCTACAACATCCGCCCGCAGTTCATTGACATTGACAAGAACGGGGGGCTCGATCTTGCTTTTACCGCGTCATCGGGAGGAACAACCAGGCTATACTATATGCTCTCCAAAAGCGCATCCGCTCCCAGCTTTTCGGGTCAACCATTTGAGCGGGTGAATGTATCGATGAGCTTCTATGCAAATGCAACCGTTGTCGATGTAGATCTGGATGGGCACCTGGACATCCTGGTTGGAACATCCGATGGCTCCCTTAACTACTGGCACAACAATGGTATGGACAACACCTATACATTGATCACCGATTCATTTCTAGGACTGGGGCCCAGCTCCGCGCGTCAGAATATTTCTGTGGCGATCGGAGACCTCGATGGCGATGGCCGAGATGACATAGTCACCGGGGCCTACGATGGCGATCTTGCTGTTTACGCTGATTTTCGATCAAAGGACCTCAGCCCTGAGCCGCTTACGTCTATCATCTTCGATGTATTCTCAGACCAATACAAAGCCCGCTATTTTGGCGGCAGCACAAAAGCTGCCATCGCCAATGTGCTTGGGGTAGACCGACCTTCCATCGTGGTGGGCAATCGGCAAGGTGGTCTTCAGTTTCTGAAAAATGATGGTGGCGAACCCCTTCAAGACATCCCCGTGATATCACTTTCACCCAATCCGGTCGATCCCGGTGGCAGCTTGACCCTATTGGCAGACCGGAGCGTAACAATAGAACTATATACCGCCGTGGGGGTGCGGGTGGGACTTTCTCAGGTAATTCCAGGGAACCAGCCTACCAACTTTCCCCTGCAGGGGATTGCCTCGGGGCTTTATGTTGCCCGTTTTAGTGCCGGAGGCAAATCCATCGGTATACGCTTTGTAATTCGATGATCGTTGTTGCTTCCCTGGGAGGCAGACCTATATTTCAGATCGGTGTTGGATAATTAGGGGTCTTTTCCCGATATTTGCAGTCCTTTTCAGGAAAAGCTTAAAAACCAACGATTTATGGCAAGGGTTTGTGAAATAACAGGAAAGCGTCCGCATTCAGGGAATAAGGTTTCCCACGCGAATAACAAGACCAAACGCCGGTTCTACCCGAACCTGCAGACCAAGCGCTTTTACATTCCCGAAGAAGGCAAGTGGATTACCTTGAAAGTGTCCACAACTGCAATCAAAACGATCAATTCCAAAGGCATCTCTGCCGTGCTGAAAGAAGCCCGGGCGAAGAAAATGCTTGCATAAACAGACGAAGACATGGCAAAGAAAGGCAATCGCATCCAGGTGATTTTAGAATGCACCGAGCACAAGGCAACCGGTATGGCTGGCACCAGCCGACACATCACCACGAAGAACCGTAAGAACACGACGGAACGCATCGAGTTGAAGAAATACAACCCGATATTGAAGAAATACACCCTTCACAAAGAAATTAAGTAATCATGGCAAAGAAAGTTGTTGCATCGCTTAAGAAGACAGACGGAAAAAACTTTGCAAAAGTCATCCGTGCCGTAAAGTCTGAAAAGACCGGCTCCTATTCCTTCCGTGAGGAAATCGTCCCCATGGAATTGGTAAAAGACACGTTGGCCAAGAAGGGCTGATCGGCCACTAAAGAATTAATAGGAGTCCCGATCCCGATTCAAAATTGGGAGGGACTTTTTTGTTACGCTCCCATCCTGCCGCTAAAGCGGAAAAATACTATGTCGCTATTTGGTGGTCTGTTTTCAAAAGAAAAAAAAGAATCGCTCGACAAAGGTCTGGCCAAGTCCAACGCCAGCTTCCTTGGAAAAATTACCAAAGCCCTCGTCGGTAAATCTACTGTTGATTCCGAGGTGCTGGATGCCCTTGAGGAAGCCCTGATCAGTTCCGATGTGGGAATTGAAACCACCGTAAAGATTATAAAGCGTATAGAGGTTCGTGCCGCACAGGATAAGTACGTCGGGGCTCAAGCACTGGATGTCCTGTTGAAGGACGAGGTAGCGCGACTTCTTACAGAAAACCAGACAGCGAACAACACTGATTTCGAAATTCCCCACGGGATCAAACCATTTGTCATCCTGGTGGTCGGAGTCAATGGTGTTGGAAAAACAACAACCATTGGCAAACTGGCATCTCAGTTTAAGAAGCAAGGAAAACAAGTTGTGCTTGGAGCTGCGGACACTTTTCGCGCGGCCGCCGTGGATCAGCTCAAGCTATGGGGCCAGCGCATTGAAGTACCTGTTGTTTCAAAAGGCATGAACACCGATCCTTCAGCTGTTGCCTTTGAGGCCGTGGAAGTGGGCGTTCGCAGTGGAGCTGACGTTGTTATCATAGATACAGCTGGTCGTCTTCATACCAAAGTAAATTTGATGGCCGAACTGTCAAAAATCCGGAGGGTTATTCAAAAAGTACTTCCAGCGGCCCCACATGAGGTATTGTTGGTTCTGGACGGCAGTACAGGTCAGAATGCAATTATCCAGGCGCGTGAGTTTACCAAGGTAACTGAAGTCACCGCCCTGGCAATAACCAAACTTGACGGCACGGCCAAAGGGGGTGTGGTCATTGGTATTTCCGACGAATTCAAAATTCCGGTAAAATACATCGGTGTAGGTGAAAGCGTAGACGATCTGCAGGTCTTTAGCAAGACGGAGTTTGTTGATTCCCTCTTCAGGAAGAACTAAGGATAGTTAACCCTCCGGCAAACCAATTGGTTTCTTTTTCTTTGCAAAAGGGATTCTCCAAAATACCTGGTAGTTAAATCCCCATGTGATGACCTGGCCGACAACACCATATCCGGGAACATAGTAAGAATTGAAGGCAT
>JANPES010000244.1:0-4313 GCA_031423035.1 Cyclobacteriaceae bacterium
GGGCCAGACTTTCGTCGTCGAGGTCTCCGCCATCACTCGCCACGGGCAGAAAGAGAAGGACATCGCCCTGGAGCCCAACGACGTCGTCTACGTGCCGCAAAGCTATTTCTGAGCGGAGACCGCCCCCAATGACCGAAAAGAGAGCCGCATCCGAGGACATCGACCCCGCGCGCTACTTGGAGGTCGTACTCCATCGACGCTGGATCATCATGAGGGTAATTTGAAATAGAAACACACTTATTCGCTTGAAGAGTTCTACTGATGCCGAATAAGCATACACGGTACAAAGCCAGGACAAAACAAGAATCCAGACCCAATCCATTGTGCTGGGTAGAAGTCGGAGTTGCTGACCTTCGGCCCAATATTCCTGATAAATTGGAAAGAACAGCGCCACTGCCACAGTGGCGCCGATCATCTCATAGAAGGTAATGGTGAAAGCGTCCACCCGTTCGACCAGACGCGCGTTGATAATGGCAAAAATGGCGCAAGTTAGGCCAGAGAGAATTCCAATCAACAATCCAATCGAGTATTCAAAGCCTGAACTAAATATGATCATGAGACCGGCCAGCACAAACAGGCCCATCAGGATCTCAAAAAGTTTTATCTGCTTTCGATTGATGAGTGGATCCAGGAAGGCGGTCCAGAAACTGGCGGTTGCGAATCCAACCAGGCTGACCGACACATTGGCGACGCGTGCAGAAACGAAAAAAGTGAGCCAATGAAGACCTACGATAGCCCCAGTGCCGAGAAGGACATTCAGATCACCACGGGAAACCCGAACCGATCGCCTGGTCAGCAAAAAAAAGGCCCCCAGGCCAATGAAGGCGAAAAAGGTTCGATAGAAGACTAATTCTACCGCGGGAATTGATATTAGTTTTCCGAGAATCCCCGTGAACCCAAACAGGATTACGATAAAGTGAAGTCTGAGAAAGTCGGGAGAGCCAGCCTTCATCGGGGAGTGTATCCGTATAATACGCCAGAGACGACACTGAAGATTATATTTGGTGTCCACGCCGCGACGATCGGATGCATGCTGCCCGTCTCAGCAAACGAACGGGTAAGCAGGAAGAACAAGATAAAGATAAAGGCAAGAACAAATCCGAGGGCGATCTGGAGCCCTGTTCCACCGCGACTCTTGCGTGAGGAAACTGTCACCCCCATGAACACCAGGATGAATGTTGTAAACGGGGCGGCAAACCTGATTTGTTTATCGACCTCGTACATCTGAACCCCCGAGGCTCCCCTGAATTTCAGTTTGTTAATGTGCTCGTTGAGTTCGGGAGTTGTCATTCCTTCGTAACTTCTTTCCTGAGCTTCGAAATCCTTGGGTGAAATGATAAGCGCGGTATCCAGGGTAGCTCCCGAAGTAAGAAGTCCAAATCCGGCAGTTGCACCAGTTGGTGAGGCAGTGAATACATCATTGATCCGGCGAATTTTCCAACGAAGTAAAGTCCAGGTGTGTTTCACCGAGTCCCATGAAATATTATCTGCCGTAAGTTTCTCGATCAAGATATTATTATCAAACCGCTCCAGACTGAACTGATAGCCCATGTTCGCCACGTTGTTATAGTTCTGGATAAAGAGATAAACTTGGGGGGCCACCTGGAGGTGGATATTCCGGGCATCGAAGTAGTATCGGTTGTTGAAGTACTGGAGTTCAAAGGCAAGCCGGGACTTCGTGGCCCTTGGAATGACCCACCCATTCAGTGCAAAGCTGATAGAGGCCACAACGAGTGCGGCGGCAAAGTAGGGGAGCAGGAGCCTGCGGAAGCTTATCCCACTACTGAACATTGAGATGATTTCGGTGTGGCCAGCCAATCGGGAAGTAACGTAGATGATGGCAATGAAAATGGTGATTGGTGTAATCAACCCGGCAATCCAGGGAAGAAAATCCACGTAGTAGCCGAAGATCGTCTGGGCATCCAGGTTGTTCTTGGCAAATTTGTCCATCTTCTCCGTGATGTCGATAACGGTGATAATGGCCATAAGAATAAGGACCACAAAAAAGAATGTGGAGAGTACCTTCTTAAGGATATATCGGTCAAGAATTTTCATTCAATTCTTTTGTCTTCATCTACAACCTGCCAGCCACAATCTTGACCATTTTGTCCTTCCAGCTCGAAAAATCTCCCGCCTCGATCCGCTTTCTGGCTTCCCGCACCAACCACAGGTAGAAGGTAAGATTATGCACAGAAGCAATTTGCGCGCCTAAAATTTCTTTGCTGATAATCAGGTGCCTAAGATACGCTTTGGAGTGAAATGTGCTGACATATCCTCCGATTGCCGGATCTATGGGGCTCAGATCGTCCTTCCATTTTTCATTGCGGATGTTGATGATCCCCTGGGATGTAAAGAGCATCCCATTTCGGGCGTTTCGGGTCGGCATCACACAATCAAACATGTCAATACCAAGGGCGATGGATTCCAAAATGTTTTCCGGTGTCCCCACGCCCATGAGATAGCGTGGTTTGTCTTCGGGCAAGATTGAGCAAACCAGTTCTGTCATTGCATACATCTCCTCTGCAGGCTCCCCCACAGATAACCCTCCGATGGCGTTTCCGGTTTGATTTTGTCCACTAATAAAATCGGCAGATTCTTTTCGTAAGTCTGAATAGGTGCTTCCCTGTACGATGGGGAAAAGCAACTGTTCATAATCATAGTGAGGCGATGTGGCCGCCATCCGGCTTACGCACCGCGTCAACCAGTCGTGCGTGGTTTTCAATGATTTCTTGGCGTAGCTATATTCGCAAGGGTATGGTGTACATTCATCAAAAGCCATAACGATATCTGCTCCGATCTTCCGTTGAATGTCCATCACCCCCTCGGGGCTGAAGAAATGTGTAGACCCGTCGATGTGAGATTTGAAAGTCACGCCCTCGGCGGAAATCTTGCGATTGTCAGCGAGGGAATAAACCTGATAGCCTCCACTGTCAGTAAGCATCGGTCGCTGCCAGCCTGTGAAGCGATGCAGGCCGCCAGCCTTTTGCAGAAGATCAAGCCCCGGCCTGAGGTAGAGGTGATACGTATTGCCAAGGATTATTTTGGCATCAATGTCTATTTCCAATTCACGCTGGTGGACCGCCTTTACCGAACCGGCTGTGCCGACCGGCATGAAGATGGGGGTAGGTATGTCGCCATGGTCGGTCGTGAGCCTGCCTGCCCTGGCTTTTGACATCGGGTCTTTTGCGTGCAGTTGAAATTTCATGTATCGAAAGGACCGGGATCGGATGGATAAGTTTGAAAAGTTAAAGATAGCCGGAAAAGCAATGAAGATAAAGGCAATGCGATTAAGGGCTTGCAACCAACCTTGGTGAATTCAGCTATCTTTGGGGCTTCAAAAAATGGAACCCGTGCTGATCTCTGTTCTTGTCATTGCCTTCTGGAGTGTGATTGGCATTCAGCTGTTCTATTTGATCGCCTTCCTGATAACGTTTTTACGTAAGCGAGAGGCTAGGCCTGATGCAACGCCTGCCGTGTCTGTGATTGTTTGTGCACACGACGAGGAAAAAAACCTAAAGGAGCTTATTCCCTTGCTTCTTCAGCAGGATTATCCGGACTTTGAAATCATCGTGGTGGAGGATCGGTCGAATGACAGCACCTACGACTATCTTCTTCAGGCCACAGCAGATCATCCAAGACTCAAGATGGTTCGTGTTAAGTACTTACCAGATCATATAACGGGAAAGAAATTTGCGATTACGCTTGGCGTGAAGGCGGCTGCTTACGATTGGGTCCTCCTGACCGACGCGGATTGCCGTCCCGTTGGCAATCAGTGGATCCGTGCCATGGCCGCTCACATGACAGCGGATAAGCAGATAGTCCTTGGCTATTCGCCGTACCTGGATCTGCCCGGGTACCTCCATGCATTTGTTCGAATTGAGTCATTAATTACAGCTATACAGTTCATGGGTCTGGCCTTGCTGAACCGGCCCTATATGGGAACCGGCCGGAATCTTGCTTATCGGAAATCACTTTTCCTGGACAACAAAGGTTTCAATAAGCACCTCACGATTAACGGAGGGGATGATGACCTTTTTGTCAATCAGCATGCTGTGCCCGGGAATACTGCAGTAAATCTAGAAACGCGGGGAATTGTGCGGTCAATTCCGAAATCAACCTGGCGGAAGTTTCTTTACCAAAAACTTAGACACCTTTCGGTGGGCAAGCGATACCGGCTACGAGACAGGGCACGGCTAGGCCTATTCTCTATGACATGGATTCTCACGTGGGCAATTGTTCCGTTCATGGTTCAGACTTCATTTCTTTGGTCGTTTCTTTGGGCGGGATTCCTGATTCGTGAAATTATGTTGATG
>JANPES010000245.1:0-2883 GCA_031423035.1 Cyclobacteriaceae bacterium
TGTCCTTCCAGGCCCAAGTCGCGGATGTCCTCCCCTACTTGTTTCTTGCGGAGATACTCAATCAGATACTTTCCGAATGAAATCGTAATCAACAAAGACAGCACGGCGGCGGCTCCGGCACGGAAGGAAATGTATTGAAACACGCCCGCACCGGGGAAGTTAAACTGCTGTTCGATATAGTCGAAAAAATAGTATAGCATTAATTGGCAAACATTTTGAGCATCCGCAGTACCACTTCACGGTCATCAAAGGGTTTCCTCACGCCCTTCACTTCCTGATAGGTTTCATGTCCTTTCCCGGCAACCAGAATAATGTCTTTTTCTTTTGCTAACATGCACGCTGTCTTGATTGCCTCTTCACGGTCGACCATCACCAATGTCTTCTTTGCATCGGTAGGGCCCACACCCTTTTGCATCTCGCGAATGATTTCCATCGGATCTTCATCGCGCGGGTTGTCGGATGTAAAAATGACTTTAGTAGAATATTTACATGCTATAGCGGCCATCAGCGGCCGTTTGGTACGGTCACGGTTTCCACCACAACCAACAATGGAAATCACTTGCTCCGTACCTGTCCTGAAATTCGTGATGGTCTCTAAAACATTCTTAAGTGCATCCGGCGTGTGCGCATAATCAACAATGGCTGTGAATTTTGATCCGGGAAGAACCCGCTCAAATCTTCCTACTGCACCCGATAAGGACGACAAACGCAACAGCACATCCTCCTGATCCTCACCTAACAACACGGCTGCTGAATAAACAGCCAATAGATTGTATGCATTAAAATCGCCGATCAGCTTAAAGCACACCGTCTTGTTGTCTATCACCAATTCCAGGCCATCCAGAGAATTGGTCATGACCTTGGTCCGGTAGTCAGCCATCTTTTTGATCCCGTAGGTGTACTTCTTTGCCTTGGTATTCTGCAACATCACCATGCCCCGCTTGTCATCCACGTTGATGAGCGCAAACGCATCGGATGAAAGCCGGTCAAAGAATATCTTTTTTGCCCGGATATAACTTTCGAATGTCCGGTGATAGTCCAGGTGATCATGCGTGATGTTGGTGAACAACGCACCCGTAAAACTTAATCCCTCAATCCGACCCTGGGCTGCCGCATGGGAACTAACCTCCATAAAACAATGTGTGCACCCAGCTTCCACCATGGCAGACAAGAGTTGGTTGAGCTGTATGGGGTCTGGAGTCGTATGGGTTGCCGCAAGGACCTTGTCGAGGATCCGGTTCTCCACGGTAGAAAGCAGTCCGCATTTCCGGCCCATCGCTGTGAATAACTGATACAGCAGGGTAGCCACAGTAGTCTTCCCATTTGTTCCTGTTACACCGACCAGTTTCAGTTTGCGGGAGGGATTACCAAAGAAGTTCCCGCAAATAATCCCCAAGGCCGCGGACGTATCCTTGACCGTAATGTAGGTCACCAGGTGGTTGGTGCTCTCCGGCAAAGCCTCGCAGACAATGATTAATGCACCCAAGGTTATTGCCTTGTCAATGAAATCATGTCCGTCAGACTGTGTGCCCTTGACGGCAACGAACAGAAATCCGTCGGTTACTTTCCGCGAATCAAAGGCGATACCCTTCACATCGACATTCATATCCCCCACTGTCGAGGTGATCCGAACGTTGTACAATATGTCGCGTACCTCAGTCATTAGCTCAATTGCAAATAGATTCTCGAACCTCTTGAAATTCGTGTTCCGGGTGACAGAGATTGATCCATGACCCGCCCTTTCCCCTGGTGCGAAACCCGGAGGCCGTTCTTCTCGAGCAAATAAATTGCATCTCGCAGGGTCATACCCTGAACATCCGGTACAAGCCCCTTGATGACCGGGTTCTTTCTCCAGTTGACTGAATTTCCGTTTCGCACAGCCTTGATCCATTCCTCCTCCGTATTTGTGTGATTGGATACGCCCAGCTCATTGCAGAGCATTGTCAATTCATCCTGGCGCCCTGCCCGGATCGTGGGAAAAACACCGGGATCAAGCACAGATTTCTTCTCCATCGCCATGTGGAGTTGGAGATCCCTGGAATAAATATTATCCGCTATTCGCTTGAAAACCGGGCCCGCTACATTGTTACCATACTGATAAATGCCTCTCGGATTCTTGATGAGTACAATCGCAGAGTACTTAGGTTCGTGAGCAGGAAAATACCCCACAAAAGAGGTAACGTATTTTTTTGTGTAATGACCTTTCTCCAGAATCTGGGCCGTTCCGGTTTTCCCCGCAATCCGATAGTGAGCATTTTTAAGGTTCTTGGCTGTACCGCGGTCCACGACGCCCTCCAGAAGAAGCCGCAACTGGTTAAGCGTATTCTTGGAACAGATTTTTGAATTGAGTACTTCTGGCTCAAATGATTCCACCACATCATCCGCCTTCTGAATGCGCTTGACGATGATCGGCCTGATCATCACTCCATCGTTCGCTACAGCATTGTATAAAGCAAGGATGTGCATGGGGCTCATTTCAAAGCCGTACCCGTACGCCATCCAAGGGAGAGTAATACCACTCCAGTCTTTATCCTTGGGTCGTATGATCTTAGGAGAAGATTCACCCGTGATCTGCAAGCCGAGCGGAGTCGACAAGTGCAACTTGTCTGCATAGTCGACAAATTTCTGGGGCTTGAGGCCAAAATTTTTGTCAGCGAGTTTGGCCATGGCGATGTTTGAGGATACCTCAAAGGCCTGCTGCACTGTGATCGTACCGTAGCCGCCTTCTTCGTGATCCTTGACCGTCTTGTTGTAAAAATTGAATTCTCCGCGGCCCGTCTTGATGCTATCTGTGAGCTCTACATTGGTGTCTTCCAGCAGGGCCATCATGGTAACCAGTTTGTATGTAGAGCCTGGCTCAAATGATCCACCTACAGCATGATT
>JANPES010000246.1:0-2372 GCA_031423035.1 Cyclobacteriaceae bacterium
CTCAATACTTTTCGCTTTGTGAAATATTAATGTGCTATTTTTGAGGGTAATTCTATGAAGCCAATAATAGCCCCCTCGATACTGACCTCCGACTTTGCCAATCTGCAAAGCGAGATTACCATGATCAATGAAAGTGAAGCGGATTGGATTCATATTGACATCATGGATGGGGTGTTCGTTCCCAACCTCTCCATGGGGCTGCCGGTTGTTGAAGCCGTCAAACGGCATGCGCGCAAGCCGATGGATGTACACCTGATGATCGTCCAACCGGAGCGATTTGTTGAGGCCTTCCAGAAAGCCGGAGCGGCAACCATTTCTGTTCACATTGAAGCTTGTCCTCACTTGCACCGGAATATTCAGCAGATCAAGCAATTGGGAGTGAAGGCAGGGGTGGCACTGAATCCGCATACGGCAGTAAACCAGCTTGAATATATTATCAAAGAAATTGACCTTGTCTGCGTCATGTCAGTAAATCCGGGTTTTGGAGGGCAGAAGTTTATTGAATCTACCTATCAGAAAATCAAGGAGTTGAAGAAGCTGATCGCTGAAACGGGTTCGCAAGCCCTGATTGAAATTGACGGTGGCGTCAACCAGGCAAATGCGAAGCCGCTATTGGAGGCTGGTGCCGATGTGCTGGTAGCCGGAAACTTTGTGTTTTCATCTGCTGAGCCGAAAAGCATAATACATCAGCTCAAAAGCCTGTAGTAACGGCTGGCAGGGATTTTGTTCTGTTTTCTAGAATCATCATGAAGACCTTTCTTATTCTTCTCCTTTCCATCGTTCTGATGTCGTGCGCACGATCGGTTACGCGTGTGGATCCGGGACAAACCATTGACCTTAGCGGCAGGTGGAATGATGCTGACTCGCGACAGGTAGCCACCGCAATGATCAACAACCTGTTGAACAGTGAGAAGTTCAAGGAATATACAACCCAACTGGGCAAGAAGCCTGCGATCATTGTCGGACTGGTAAGAAACAGAACCAGCGAGCACATCGATACAGAGAACTATATTAAACGCATTGAGCTCGCCTTGTTCAATTCGGGTACGGCTGAAGTCGTAGAGTCCGGGGCGTTTCGCGACAAGCTCAGGGTTGAACGGGTTAACCAACGGGATTTTGCAAAGCCTTCCACGGTTGCACAGTGGGGTATGGAGACAGGCGCCAACCTCATGCTGTTTGGCGAGATGACTTCCGAAACCGATGTGTACGAGAAGCAACGTGTTGTCAATTACGTGACAACGCTCTACCTCACCGACATGGAGAGCAACAAGCGGGTTTGGTACGGACAGGAAGAAATCAAGAAGTACGTTAAAAACTGACGGGTTAAACAAGCAGCGCAATGAAGGGCTCCTGGATAAACCGATTCTTGCTTGCCTGCATCGGAGCCGCTGTCATCGGTTCGTGCGCCACATACTATCGCTCAAACCTTGCGTTCAACGAAGTCTTCGAGCATGGAGATCTGAACAAGGCTTTGAAGACGCTTCAAGAGAAGCCATCCGAAGGAGCAGGGAAGAAGCAGTTTCTGTACTTCGTTAATAATGGGTTGGTGCTTTCACTTTTGGGGAAGTATGCAGAAAGCAATCATTACTTTGAGCGTGGCTATAATTTTGGGGAAGACTACAGGATCAATTATGTCAACGAGGCAGCAACCTACTTTACCAATCCTAATTTTGCAGTATACAGGGGAGAAGATCATGAGCATCTCTTATTGCTCTACTACAAGGCCATCAACTACCTGAAACTTCACAAGACGGAAGAGGCACTGGTGGAATGTCGCCGGCTCAACATTCGCCTGCAGCAGCTCAGCGATCGATATGAGACACCCGACAAGTATCGCAAGGATGCGTTTGTACATACACTGATGGGTATCATCTACGAGACGGACACGGACTATAACAATGCCTTCATTGCGTACCGGAATGCCTATGATGTTTATGAAGGGGAGTTCACGCATCTCTTTCAGGTGAGCGCTCCGGACCAATTGAAGAAGGACCTGGTGCGGACGGCCAAGCTCAGTGGACTCGATGAGGAATACGAGCATTACAAGGAGAAATTTAGTTTGCCCGACATGGAAGTTGCTGATCGGGATGGGGGTGAGTTGGTTTTCTTTTGGCACAATGGCCTCATCCCGGTGAAGGCAGAATGGTCCGTGGCCTTCGCCATTCAGCAGCGTGATGGGATGGTTTATTTTAACAACGAAAGCATGGGATTGAATTATGCGTTTTCAGCATCAACCTATCAACCCAGCGACCTCAAGTCTCTCTCCAAGTTGAGTGTATACCGGTTGACACTTCCCAAGTACGTGGAGCGGCCTGTCTATTATGCCGGCGCAACCCTATCGCTTGGTGAAAATCGCTATCCGGTTCAACTTT
>JANPES010000247.1:0-8877 GCA_031423035.1 Cyclobacteriaceae bacterium
ATTATTAAATGTGTATTCCTTTTTGTGCACGACCTGGCCTGCTTTTAGCTTCATTAAGTCAGCATGAAACACTTCCCGATCGATTGAAACGGGAAGGTCAAAATTCATGACTTGGTTTTGATCTATGGGTTGAAGATCCCAGGACTTGTAGTAGTTGTCCTGCGAAATCAAACACAATTGTTCTTTGGTAAAACGCGAGGATAGCCCTTCAAGAAAGAATGTTTTTCCTGAGCCGCTTCCACCGGTGATACCAATTGTATAAGGCTTCTTCACGTGTGCGTTTGACGAGTGCAAAATGGCAAACAAAACGCAGAATGTGCTAAAGCATCCGAAGAAATTCATTAAGATGCTGCACAGCCAACGCCCTGTGGCTGATGCGGTTTTTCTCTTCCAGGGTCATTTCAGCCATTGTCCTGGCAGATTGATCCGGAAGAAACACGGGGTCGTAGCCAAAGCCACCTGTACCTTTGGGATTTTCCATGATCGAACCATGCACTGCACCTTCAAAGAACCACTGACCTTGAGGTAATGCCAACCAAATAACTGTCCTGAACTTCGCCGTCCGCGGGAATTTTCCGGCGAGGTTTCTTAGAAGAAGCCGGATATTGTCCTCGCTGTTTCGTTGAGGGCCGGCATAGCGCGCAGAATACACGCCTGGAGCACCATTCAAGGCATCAACCTCAAGGCCAGTATCATCGGCAAAACAAGGTTTACCATATCGATCAAATACGTATTGTGCTTTTTGGCGTGCATTGCCTTCCAGCGTAACTTGCTCTTCAGGCAGTTCCTCGCTTATGCCGGCCTCTTCCAGGGTAAGCAATCGAAACTCCTTACCCAGAACGGCGCTTACTTCCTGGATCTTGTGCCCATTATTTGTCGCGAAGCAAAGCGTCATGCCTTTAGCGATCTTCCTAATTCGTAAAGCCGATCAATTCGACGTCAAAAATAAGGTTTGAATTCCCCGGAATACTGCTTCTGCCTCCGGGACCGTAAGCCAGGCCGGAAGGTATATAGAATGTTGCCTTCCCTCCTTTAGCCACGAAGGAAAAGCCAATTTGCCAACCTAAAATGAGCCCGGAAAGAGGGCTTTCAAAAGGGACTGGTGTGCCGGCAGAATTGACTTGAGACTGATCAAAAACTGCCCCGCTCAAAAACTTCCCGGTGTATTTTACTGTCAACTTGCTCGTCAAACTCGGGAAAGTGCCTGTGCCCACTTCTTCGATGACCAAACGCATCCCGGAAGGATCTTTTACCGCGGTAATTGCATTCTTCTCCAAGTACTTGTCAATCGCCGCGACGTCCTTTTTGAGTTGATCTTCAGGAGACAATACATTGTCTGTGCTGCATCCCAATACAAGCAGCGCGAGGGCTGCAATAATAATTTTCTTCATGTCATCAATCTTTAAAATCAATAAGCTCTACTTCAAAAACAAGGTTAGCATTTGGCGGTATGCTTGGCTGGTAGCCACTTGGTCCGTATGCCAGCGAAGAGGGTATATATAAGGTAGCTGTGGATCCTTTTGGGAGCAACTGAAATCCAATTTGCCAACCTTGAATAAACCCATTTAGGGGATATTCCAGGGGTGCTTGAGACTTGTCAAATTCCTCGCCATTGTCCATCAAGGTACCTCGATAATTTACTTTAACTGTGCTCGTAAGCGACGGCCTGGCACCTTTTCCCATGCGGGTAATCACATATCGCAAACCCGACTTATCCTTAACAGCGTTCACCTTTTTGGCCGTCAGGTAGGAGTCAATGGCAAGGGTATCCAGAGTCATTTGGCCCTCTTGAGACTTTCTGTTATTCTCAAACTGCTTTGCCTGGATCTGTTCCTGGATCGCATTGATCCCGCGCTCATCGGTAATATCCTTAACACTAAAAATAAATGTCATCTTGTCTTCTGGCTTGACTTTGGGAGGCATCGGCTGCTCACCAAACAAGGTTTTTGCATCAATTTCAATAGAGACACTATCACCCTTTTTCATGACACGGAAAGCGCTCTCTACCCCCTTCTCCTTTGCAATGGCCGATGTATCTCCTACAGGGATAATCATGGGCACATCCTGAGTTTCCGTATCCCTCCAAACTGAGTCCTTTGAATCCTTGATGATCATTCTGGTCACCAGAAACTCTCCGGGAGCTGCGTATGATCCAGTACCCGCCTTAAAGACTTTGATCTTTAATCCGTTCGGTGCCTCCCGCTCATTTGTACAGGCCAGACAGCATAGCATTAGTAAAATCGCGAATTGGGTGATTTTCATGTGAATAGTTTGAATTATGCGTTAAGTTTTGTTTTGTATTCCGGCAAAAGGTCTAAGAATTTCTTTAGTGCTGCATCCAATGTCCCATTAAACGTCCCTCCTGAAGCATTCTTATGGCCCCCTCCCTCAAAATATTTTCGAGCCATTTCATTCACCGAAAAATCGCCGAGGGAGCGGAAAGAATACTTTATTTCCTCCTTCCGTTCGTGCAAAAGTACTGAAAGTCGTACACCTGAGATGGAAAGACCATAGTTTACCAGACCTTCCGTATCACCTGTTTGATAGTCAAACTGTTTCAGATCTGCCGCACTAAGCACGATATATGCTGTGCGAAATTCCGGAAGCACTTGAAGTCTCTTGCTCAGGACAAAACCGGTGAGCCTTAATCGCTCCAGGGAATTCGTATCATAGATCAACTTCGCAACCAAGCTTGGGTTAGCGCCGAGACCTACTAATCCGGAAGCAATAAGAAATTCCGTTTGTGTTGTATTTGAATGACGAAAGCCACCGGTGTCCGTCATAAGACCTGCATACAGACAATTCGCAATTCCTTCATCGACGAGGCCCGTTTCTCCCATCTGCCCGATGAGCTGATAAATCAACCCTGCCGTTGACGCGGCTTCTGTAGTCCACTGCTCGTAGTCTGCAAATTTCTCCGGCTCGAGGTGGTGATCGATAAGCACTTTAATGGCCTTGGATTGACGGATTGGCTCCTGAAGGTCCTGTGCTCGCTTCAAATTGGAAAAATCCAGGCAGAAAAGAATGTCTGCTTTTGAAATTGCTGTTTTAGCCTGCTCAAATGAACCCAGGAACTCATTTGATACAGCAATCACCTCTTCATTACCCTGCATCCACGAAAGGAAGGCTGGGTAATCACTTGGGGTAACCACAAGGACACGGTGGCCTTTCTTCTTGAGAAACCCAGCCAGGCCCAGGGATGACCCCAGCGCATCAGCGTCAGGCTTGTAGTGTGTCACCACGACAATGTCCTTGGGGGAGTCGAGTAGGGCCTTGAAGGCTTGTATATTTTCCATGAAGGGGGCAAAAATAATCAGATTTGAGGATTCAGGGACTATTTGAAGTTTATTCTCCCCGGAACCGCCAAAACACATCGATCAGAGAACAAATGATTATAATACCCTTCCCGATTCTGCCTTCTTTTGTAGTTTTGCGGCCGAAAAACAGTCGCATCAGCGCAAAAGCAAAAGGGCAGTAAGACTAGAAATCACGAAAAAAACAAACCAAAAGAATGGCTACGAACAGAACTTTTACCATGATCAAACCCGATGCTGTTTCCGCTGGAAGAAGCGGAGCAATCACCAAGATGATTGAGGAAGCGGGATTCAAAATAATAGCCTTAAAAAAAACAGCGCTTACAGCTTCTCTGGCGGGCAAGTTTTACGCGGTCCACAAAGAAAGGTCGTTCTACAAAGAGCTATGCGCTTACATGTCTTCAGGACCCATCATACCCATGATCCTGGAAAAAGAAAACGCGGTTGAAGACTTCCGTAAACTGATTGGTGCCACCGATCCTTCCAAGGCGGCCCCCGGCACGATTCGCGCCCTTTTCGCAAAATCCATTGATGCAAATGCTATTCACGGTTCAGACTCCGACGCAAATGCGGAGATAGAAGGCGGCTTCTTCTTCTCCCAGTTTGAGCGGACTGAAAATTAATGGCTCCCCGTCAGGCCGAATTCTGACTTTCATTGTTTAAGAAGTTGTCTTGGGCACCGCGGGCCATGGCAACTTCTCCTCCCAGTACCCCGGTTTTGGCCATAAGACGTTCAACACATGAAGATCAATCCACACTATTCCGAAAAATTCGAATCTCGCCACAACGGACCCGACCAGCATCAAATCGATGAAATGCTTAAGGTGGTCAAGGCTGATACTTTGGACAAGTTGATTGAGGAGACCGTGCCGCCAGGAATCCGGTTGAAAAAGAAACTTGACTTGCCCGCTGCCCAATCGGAATCAGATTTTCTAAAACATTTCAAAAAGACCGTTTCTAAAAACAAGATCTTCAAGTCATACATTGGTACCGGATACTATGCCACATTCACGCCCGGTGTTATCTTAAGAAACATTCTTGAAAATCCGGGTTGGTATACCGCCTATACCCCCTACCAGGCAGAAATCGCGCAAGGCCGACTTGAAGCATTGATTAATTTTCAAACGATGGTTATCGATTTGACCGGGATGGAAATTGCCAATGCTTCACTGCTGGACGAAGCTACTGCAGCCGCGGAAGCAATGCATTTGCTGTTTGCTTCGCGGAAAGGTTCCAAAAAAGAAGCAATGAAATTTTTCGTTGATGAGACCGTGTTTCCCCAAACCATCGATTTGCTAAAGACGCGATCCGGCCCCATCGGCATTGACCTTGTAGTTGGCAAGCTGGACAAGTTTGATGTTACCGATCCCAATGTGTTCGCTGTCTACATTCAGAACCCCAACGGGCAAGGTGGAATCCAGGATCACACTAATTTTATCACCGCGGCTCACGAAAAGGAGATTTTTGTTGTCATGGGCACCGACCTGATGAGTCTTGTTTTGATGAAGTCGCCAGGAGAAATGGGTGCCGACATCGCCGTAGGCTCTTCCCAGCGGTTTGGCATTCCCTTTGGCTTTGGCGGACCGCACGCAGCTTACTTCGCCACTCATGATGAATTCAAGCGGCTTATGCCAGGCCGGATTATTGGCGCATCCATTGATATCAGCGGAAATCCGGCTTACCGTATGGCTTTGCAGACACGCGAGCAACACATCCGTCGTGAAAAAGCTACCTCAAACATTTGCACCGCCCAGGTGCTACTCTCGGTGATGGCTGGAATGTACGCCGTCTATCATGGCCCTCAGGGACTGAAAAAAATTGCCGGACGCATCCACGGTCTGGCCAAACTGCTGGACAATGGCATCAAGGATCTTGGCCTCGAGCAGCAAAATGCCAACTACTTTGACACGCTCCAAGTGGTTGTTCCTGATCTGGCAGCAATAGAGCGCGAAGCAACGGTACGGGAAATCAATTTCCGTAACCTGGGAAACAATCGAATTGGTATCTCCCTGGATGAAACCACTTCAACCGAAGATGTGAACACCATCCTTCATGTTCTGGCATCCGCTACAAAGAAAACTTTTTCCGGACATGGTGTGGAGCCCGACACCATCACCTGGCCAACAACGTTGAAGCGAACCTCCGCATTCCTCCAGCATCCGGTATTCAACATGCACCACAGCGAGCATGAAATGCTGCGTTACATCAAGAAACTTGAGAACAAAGATCTGTCTATGGTTCATTCCATGATCTCGCTTGGGTCTTGTACCATGAAGCTCAATGCCACATCGGAAATGATTCCCGTTACCTGGCCTGAACTTGGACACATGCACCCATTCGCGCCTGCAAATCAAGCCAAAGGGTATCATGAAATGATCACACACCTGGAAGAGTGGCTGAAAGAAATTACCGGATTCACCGGCGTTTCGTTACAGCCCAACAGCGGGGCACAAGGTGAGTATGCAGGGCTGATGGTTATCCGCGCTTACCACAACAGCCGAAAGGACAGCAATCGAAGCATTGCCCTGATCCCTTCCTCCGCACACGGAACCAATCCAGCCAGTGCCGTCATGGCTGGCATGGAAGTAATCGTTGTTAAATCTGACGCCGAGGGAAAGATTGACATAGCCGACCTGAAAGCAAAGGCTGAGCAATACAAGGATCAACTCGCCTGCCTCATGGTGACTTACCCATCTACGCATGGTGTGTTTGAAGAATCCATCGTTGAAATCTGCGAAACCATTCACAGCCACGGAGGGCTTGTCTACATGGACGGCGCCAACATGAATGCCCAAGTCGGGCTCACCTCCCCTGCCAACATCGGAGCCGATGTTTGTCACCTGAACCTTCACAAAACATTCTGCATCCCGCACGGCGGCGGCGGGCCAGGCATGGGACCCATTTGCGTTAACGATAAATTGAAGTCCTTTCTCCCAGGTCATCCGGTGGTTAAGACGGGCGGCGATCACGCCATAACCGCTGTGTCGGCCGCTCCCTGGGGAAGCGCGAGTATCCTGGCCATCTCTTACGCCTACATCGCCATGATGGGCGGAGAAGGATTGACTAACGCCACTAAAATTGCTATCCTGAATGCTAACTACATCAAGGACCGGCTGACAGGACATTATCCCATTCTGTATACAGGAACGCACGGGCGCTGTGCGCATGAGATGATTGTTGATTGTCGTGAATTCAAGAAGGCAGGAATTGAAGTAGAAGATATCGCGAAGCGATTGATGGATTACGGCTTCCATGCACCTACCGTATCCTTCCCGGTTGCCGGAACCTTGATGATCGAACCGACAGAGAGCGAGTCGAAAGAAGAACTCGATCGATTCTGCGATGCCCTGATCGAGATACGCCAAGAGATCCGAGAGGTCGAAGAGGGCAAGTCAGACAAAGTTCAAAACGTATTAAAAAATGCACCGCACACAGCGGCCGTGATTACAGCCGACGCGTGGACGCTGCCTTACAGCCGTCAAAAAGCCGCGTATCCGCTTCCGTTTGTTCGCGAAGCTAAGTTTTGGCCCAGTGTGAGCCGCATTGACAACGCTTACGGTGACCGAAATCTGGTGTGCAGTTGTCTGCCGATGGAAGAGTACGCGAAAGCGTAGTAAATCTCAACCCCATTTAAGAATCGGCACAAGGTTACTTGTCGTTCAATGGAAGTCCAACGCAACCAGAGACCTGGTCAGGGAGAACCTTTATCCGTGTTCATCCGTGTAACCGGTGGCTAACGATAGTGTCCCCGCCCTATGAAAAAAGTTTTACTTGTACTCGCGCTCATCCCACCCCTCGGTACGCTTTGCGCTCAGTCATCCAACCGAGATCTACAGGCTATGGTTGACGCCGAAAAGGCCTTTATCGAAATGGCGAAGACGCAGAACCGGCGTGATGCATTTCTTTATTATCTCAGTGACAGCGCCGTCACCCAGGGACCCAACGGACCAATCAAAGGGAAGGCGCGTATCCAACAGCAACCGGTGGGTGATGACTGGCTATACTGGGAGGTTGGCTACAGCGACATTGCCGGGTCAGGTGATTTTGGATTTAACACCGGACCATGGGAATTGCGGGCCAAGAAAACCGATGCAAAACCGGCAGCCTTTGGTGAATTCAATTCCATCTGGAAAAAGCAACCCGATGGCTCCTGGAAGAATGTCCTGGACATCGGCATCAGTCACGGCGCGCCAGCAGAACCCGTGAAATGGTCCACGACCAAAGTCCCACTGACAGCAGCATATGAAAAATCGAAGGAAGACGGCGCGGCCCTCGCTGCCGAAAGTAAATTTCAAAAAGAGCTAACTAAAGATCGGAAGGGGGCCTACCACAAGTTTGTAAGTTCCGAAGTACATCTGATGGTCACCGGCCAGTTACCGTTTGTCGGATCATCAACGCTTGACGAGTTCATTAACGCTTGTCCTTCGCAAAGTAAGGCCAAGGTTCTTGGCACAGAGACGGCAACTTCTGGCGACTTGGGCTATGTGTACGGTACAACTGAAGTATCACTGACGAAAGAAGGAAAGCTGGCAACAAAAAAAGCGACATTTGTGAGGGTGTGGAAACTCGAAGGCAGCAACTGGAAAATTGTGCTGGACGTATTAACATTCTAACTCATCATTTTCTTTCCGCCATGCCGATGTGGTTCGTTTCTAGCAAATCACGCTGATCTACATGCGCTGTTTGCCGTAAGACGCTAATGGTTCAAACTTGAATCCAGTGGGTGACCAGCAATCTACTTCAATCCGTGATAGTCAATCAAATAAACCAACGCCGCCATCGAAGCTGAGCCGAGTTCCAGTTCGCGTTTGTCCACCTTGTCAAAAGTATCTTCACGTGTATGGTGGTAGTTGAAGTATCGCTGGGAATCCGGCAGGTAACCAATAAGCGTTACGCCCTGTGGCGCGAGCGGTCCGATGTCCGCACCGCCGCCGGGTGAACTGAAGTCCGACAACCCGTACGGTTCCAGGAGCTGTTTCCAGGATTGGATCCGCACACGTTTTTCGGGTTGACCTTCGGGTGCAGTGATGGTAAAGCCGCGCGGTGTAAATCCTCCCCGATCGGACTCAATCGCAGCAATATGGATTTCCCTATTCTTCTTCGCAAGATCCGCGTACTGCTGCCCGCCGCGAAGTCCATTTTCTTCATTCATGAACATGACTGCCCGTAGGGTCCGCTTCGGTTTGTACCCCATTGCCTTAAAGATCCGAAGCACTTCGATGGACTGAACACAGCCCGCTCCGTCATCGTGCGCACCCTGGCCCAGGTCCCAGGAGTCGAGATGCCCACCCACAGCAATAATCTCGTTCTTGTACTCGCTCCCCCGGATTTCGCCAACTACATTAAAAGAAGGGGCGTCCTCCAAAATCTGGCAATGCATTTCCATGTAGAATGAAATTCCTTTGTCCTCTTTTAGCAGTCGGCTCAGCAAGTCCGCGTGTTTTGTACTGATGGCCATGGCCGGCAACATCGGGACACCGGTCGCATACCGCATGCCGCCAGTGTGTGGGTATTCTTCGGCATTGATGCCCATCGATCGGACGATCACGCCAACGGCTCCATA
>JANPES010000248.1:0-1916 GCA_031423035.1 Cyclobacteriaceae bacterium
AAGTTGACGTTGATGTTTCGAAAGCCGGTGAGGTGGAAGGAGGGAATGACTTCTGCCGGAGGCGATACAGTATTCCGCTTTATCTTCTCAGTCGATACACTGGCTGACTACGAGCGGGCCACACTTCGAGTGACAACGGGCGAGGCTGACTACGAGCCCGGCTTTATCCAAATCTACTGCGAAGGTGCTGCGATGCGCCAGCTCGGACTGGCCGAGCCTTTGGATCGTCTTACATTGTTTTTCAAAAATGTGGCGCTCAATCAGCGAGGCGAAGCGATGCCGGAAGTGGAAGCTGCCGTCAAAGCAAAACTATTTACTTACATCGCCAACCCTGAGGATTGTGTTTGGAGCCGGCTCCTGCTTCCCCGGGATCTGCAACAGCTCTTCCATTTTCCGGGAGGCAACCTCGATCACACCATGATGGTCGGAGGGCAAACCTTCTTTGAACGGCAATACTCCACCGACCCTGAACAGCACTTCTATCAGTTTGGCAAGTGGGACAACCTCGCTTACTGTGGCGCAGGAGCCTATCCTTGCGGCTCGATCGCTGGCACACCCGGATACATGTGTGCTCAACAGCTGCTGCGGCAATTGGGAAAGGGAGTCCCTGGCAATAATCGATGATGCAGATGGAATTATAATATCTTTTCTACTCTGAACAGCGAATGTATTAGAACAAAAGCCAATGAGCTACTTGTAATAACTCAATGGATGAAGTTATGAACTTTAACCGCGGGTGAATATTAAAATAAGAAACAGTCGCACAACTTCACAGTATCAAAATGAACCAAACGAAATATCCATCCTTATATCAAATCAACACCCGCGTTTGGCTCACTGAACTTTCCAAAAACCTGGGCCGACCTGCAACACTTGATGATATTCCGGATACCGAACTGGACCGCCTGGCTGCGATGGGTTTTGATTGGATTTGGTTCTTAAGCGTGTGGACCACCGGTGAAAAAGCACGAAAAGTTTCCCTTGAAAACCCGGAGTGGCGCCATGAGTTTGAACAAACATTGCCTGACCTGAAGGAAGAGGATATTGGTGGCTCCGGGTTTGCTATTGCGGATTACCAGGTGCATCCTAACCTTGGCGGAGAGCAGGCTTTGAAGCGTCTTCGCGAAAAATTAAAAAAACGTGGACTTAAGTTGATGCTTGATTTTGTTCCCAATCACATGGGACCCGATCATCGATGGGTACAAGAGTATCCTGAGTATTTTGTGTCCGGTACTGAAAGTGATCTTGTACAAAATCCACTGAATTACATTCGCGTAGATCGCAAGCAAGGACCAATCATTCTTGCTTATGGTCGTGATCCTTATTTTGCGGGATGGCCTGATACGTTGCAATTAGATTACAGCAATTCTGCTACCGCGGAAGCAATGAAACAAGAATTAGTACGGATCTCAAGCCAATGTGATGGAGTGCGATGCGATATGGCTATGCTAATACTTCCCGAAGTATTTGAACGAACGTGGGGCCGCAAGGCACAATCCTTCTGGCCAGAAGTAAGAAAAGTTGTAAAGGAAAAACATCCTGATTTTTATTTCCTGGCCGAGGTATACTGGGACATGGAGTGGACACTTCAACAACAGGGTTTTGATTATACCTATGATAAAAGGTTATATGATCGCTTGCGAGAAGGTCATGTTCCGTCTATTCGCGGACATTTCTATGCCGATCCAAATTACCAGAAGAAACTTACCCGCTTCCTGGAAAATCATGATGAACCAAGAGCGGCCGCAACCTTCGGAATCGATCAACATAAAGCAGCAGCAGTAATTACTTTTTTGTCACCGGGTCTGCGGTTCTTTCACCAGGGACAGTTGGAAGGAAGGATGAAAAGGATTTCACCACATTTGATCCGTGCACCTCATGAGCCAGTGAATTCCGATCTTCGGGATTTTTATAAC
>JANPES010000249.1:0-1742 GCA_031423035.1 Cyclobacteriaceae bacterium
GTGCGCGCGGCAATTGAATTTGCTGAGTTTGTCAATGAGGCCAAGAGATCAACTGTTGTGGCTCATACATTTGAGGTCCGTATCGGAATTAATACCGGTCCAGTGGTGGCGGGGGTGGTGGGCACTAAAAAATTCGCATATGACATCTGGGGTGATACGGTAAACATTGCCTCGCGGATGGAATCCAATTCAGAGCCAGGAAAAATAAATGTATCTGAAAACACCTATCTGTTGATCAAAGATAAATTCGATTGCGCCTACCGGGGTGAACTTGAAGTGAAAAACAAGGGAATGATGAAAATGTACTACGTAAATCGGGTCGCAGAGAGCAGAGAGGATAAAATTCAGACTGCAGGCTAAGTTTTAGAATTCTTCTTTGGCACGGGATCAAATCCGCTTGTTCCCCATGGGTGGCACCTCCCGATCCGTTTAGCACCCAACCAGATACCCTTGATCACGCCCCATTCCTGGATGGATTCGATGGCATACTGAGAACAAGAGGGTATATGTCGGCAGTGAGAGCCAAGGAGGGGGGAGAGAGTGGCCTGATAGAGTCGTATTGGGATTATGAATATCTGTTTCAACATAAGCGCTTTTGGCTGCTAGCTTCTAGCTGTTCACAGTAATATCAACTGGTTAGTTACACAATTGGCTAGTGCCCTAATCTGCCAAAAGCCAATAGCCAACGGCCACCAGCTACTCAAAACTGTACCCGATCTCTCCGTCCTTTCCATCCTTCAACTGCACACCAATCACTTTCAAGTCATCACGAATCTTGTCTGAGAGGGCGAAGTTCTTGTCAATTCTGGCTTTCTTCCTTAACTCAATGAGTACATGGATAGTTCCATCGAGGAGTTTGTCGTCGGTTCCGCTTTCTTCACGGAGGCCGAGTGCATCTTCCATGAAACCAACATAGGCCTTCTTAAAGGATTCAAAGACATGCAAATCAATTTTTTCGATGAGAATGTTTCTGGTTTTAAGGTCGTTGATACGGGATGACATTTCAAACAGTACAGCCAGGGTCCTGGCGGTGTTGAAATCATCACTCATGTTCTGATAGCATGATTCCACCAAGCTGGTGAGCGAAGTGCTTAGTTCCTTGTCCGGGGTAGATTTTCCGGGGTGCGTCATCGCCTTGATCAACTTGAGTGCGTTTGCAAGTTTCTTATACCCTTTCTCTGCGGCGCCGAGTGCTTCGTTAGAAAAATCCAGCGTGCTCGAATAGTGCGATTGAAGCATGAAGAACCGGACAGTCATGGCGCTGTATCCGCGCTCGAGCATGGGATGATTGCCTGAGAATAATTCGGATGGCAGAAAACTGTTGCCCAGCGACTTGCTCATCTTCTGACCGTTGACAGTAAGCATGTTAGAGTGCAGCCAGTATCTTACAGGCGTTTTTCCGTTGGCTCCGACGGCCTGCGCAATTTCACACTCGTGGTGCGGGAATTTGAGATCCATGCCGCCGCCGTGAATGTCGAAGGTCTCGCCGAGATACTTCGTGCTCATCACTGTGCACTCGATGTGCCATCCGGGGAAGCCATCGCCCCAGGGAGATGGCCAACGCATGATGTGATACGAAGAAGCTTTTTTCCATAGAGCAAAGTCAATTTTCTCATGCTTCTCATCCTGGCTATCCAGGTCTCTTCCGCTTTCTATTAACTCTTCGATGTTTCTACCGGAGAGAATTCCATAATGATGACTTTCATTGTACTTACGAACATTAAAATAGACTGAGCCATTGG
>JANPES010000250.1:0-27122 GCA_031423035.1 Cyclobacteriaceae bacterium
AGATCACGCAGATCTATGAGGGTACTACCGAGATTCAGAAGATGGTAATTTCGCGCGAACTTCTTCGTTAGCCATGATCCGCAGTCTGGCGCTAGGCTTCTTGTCAATTGTCCTTGCAAGTTGCGCAAGTCAAATTCAGCAAGTCAATACGCATTACGATCAACAAGCCATTCCGCCTGCACCGGACTACACCAAATCAGCACATTGGGCTGCCTTGCCGGATAAACGTGATGCAGCCGACAGCATCCCGCTGAAATCCGATCTCCGGAACAACCAATCAACAGCCGCAGCGGATGTCTTTTTTGTTTACCCGACTATTTACACAGGGAAACCGGATGCGGGGTATCCCTGGAATGCGAATGTTGCCGATGAAGCATTGAACCGACAAATTCAGGAATCAGCCATTCTTAACCAAGCCAGTATTTTTAATGGCGTGTGCCGGGTCTATGCGCCGTACTACCGCCAGGCACATCTGTATGCATTCTATACACCGGAGGCAGGGGATCGGGAGCAGTCGCTGGAGCTCGCCTACCAGGATATTAAGACGGCCTTTCAGTATTATCTCGACCACTACAACCAGGGACGTCCGCTTGTCATGGCATCGCATAGTCAAGGCAGTTATCACACGATGCGGCTGATCCAGGATTTTGTCGATGGCAAGGAATTGCAAAAGCAACTGGTTATGGCCTACTTGATAGGCAGGGCGATACCACGCGATGCGTTCAAAAATATACAGCCGTCGGAGACCCCGGACCAGCTTGGCGCCTGGGCGACATGGAATACATTTGCACGCAATTTTTTCCCTAAGACGTATGATCAGTACTATCCGCAAGCGCTATCCGTTAACCCGCTGTTGTGGAATACCAGCGAGGCATTTGCTTCAAAAGAATTGAATACCGGTGGAGTTGGACCGAAGTTTACGATGGCCCATCAGTTGGCTGATGCGCAGAATCACAAGAACATGCTGTGGATTAACAAACCTTACATCAGGGGTCGGGGCTTGCTACGCACAAAAGTGTGGCATCGGGCGGACATGAATCTGTTTTACAATAACATTCGGGACAATGTAGCACTGCGTGTTGCAAAATTCCTGAGCCAGCGTAGTGCTTCGGGGACAAAGTAGCCGGTTATTGATTTAGGGATTAGGGACTGGATTGAATTTCTGAATGCGTTTACCTGTCTCCACTTCTGTTGTGTACAGATTCCCCTTTGAGTCCATGGCAAGATTGTGTATCCAGCCAAATTGACCCGCCTGCCGCCCACCGCGGCCTAGCGATCCTACGACTTTGAAATCCGTCCGATTGAGAATCCAAACCTTTTTGTTTACGCCATCGGCGAGGTAGAGATAGGTTTGGGATGAATCGCGCGAAAGCGCAATGTCCCACGCTGACCCCATGGAAAGTGTTGATGTAGCCACAAAACCTTCTTTCACAAATGTCCCGTCCTTTTGGAAAACCTGTATTCTGTTACTGGTGCGATCAGCCACGTACACAAAGTCATCAGACGAAAGGACTACCGCATGAACTGGATTTCCGAACGTAGCGCGCGTTGGGGCGGAAGGATCATAAGCAGAAAGCGGCTGATCATCGGGCGCTTTGCCATAGGCTCCCCAGTGACGTTTGTATTCTCCTGTTGTTGCATTAAATACAATGATGCGACGGTTGGCATATCCGTCGGCGACATACACTTCATTCGACGGGATATCAACGGCGATGTCGGCGGGTCGCCCAAGAAATGTCGTGTCGTTACTGCCCTTGGAGACCCCCCATGTGCCGATCTGCAATAGTATTTTTCCTTGCTTAGAAAGCTTTAGGACTACCTGATCTTCTACGCCGTTACCGCCGATCCAAACATTTTCCGCGGCGTCAACATAGATTCCATGCTCACTCTTGAACCATTGTTGCGTGCTATCCAGACCACCCCAGGCTTGCACTACATTTCCCTCCGGGTCGAATTCAATTACGGAAGGAGCTGGAGCGCAACAAACTCCAAGGGGAGGATTTTGAACGGCACCGGCCTCTTCGGCAGTAACCGAGCCCGGGCGTTGAATGATCCATACGTGATCGTTTGCATCTACGGCGACGCCGGCCACCTGGCCAAGGATCCAATTATTAGGCAAGGGCTTTGGCCAGAAAGGGTCGACTTGAAATTCCGTCGCGGCCAAAGATGTAGATTTCTCACTTCCTCCATTGCCTGGTGGTGGAACATTTGTGCAGGCTGCTAATAGCGTAAGCAACAGAAGCGCACGTGTGCTGCGGATGATCTTTCGATTCATTGGTATCTTGGTTTGTTGAACGTTAACCTATTTTTCTGGCGAAATTAAATCGATCGGCTATATTGTCCCAATTCAGAACATTGAACAGGTTGTCGACAAATTCCCCTCTGCGATTTCGATATTTAAGATAGTACGAGTGCTCCCATACATCGACAACCAGGATGGGTATAACTCCCCACACCGTCAGTTTTTCGTGATTCTCGCATTGCAGCACAATCAACTTTCTAGTTGCCGGATGGTATCCCAATATTCCCCAGCCATTCCCATCCACCCCCTTGGACGTGCGGGCAAGGAGGAGTTTTAGTTTGTCGTAGCTGCCAAAGTCCATTTCGATTTGTTTCAGCAGCTCATTCTTTGGGTTTGTCTTCAAACTTGTCAGATTAGACCAAAAAATGGTATGGAGGATGTGCGACGACAGATGAAAGGAAAGCTTTTTGGTCCAATAATCAACCGTCTCAACGTTATTCTCGTCCAGGGCCTTCCTTACCATTTGAAGGTCTTTGTTGGCTGCCTTCACCGCATCGCCATGATGAAAGGTATGATGAAGATGTAAAGTCTCCTGGTCCATGTGGGGCTCCAGAAAACTTTCAGCATAGGGCAGGGGCTGAAGGGCAAAGTTTCCGGCGTCATCAGTGAGTCGGTCCATGCCGCTTTGCTCAAGTCCCTGCGCTAGAACGCTGTTCTTGGGAAGAAGGGAAGCACTGCTCAGGATGGCCGCTGTGACAATAAAATCTTTTCGGTTCATGAGGTTGAGAGTTTAGATCAGGTGTTGGCATGATCTACCGAAGGTACAGGTTTTGAAGAGTTATCTGTGATAATCTGTGTCATCTGTGGCAAGCTTCCTTCCAATCTTGGGAACCTCTATTTCCAAGCATTCCATTTTTTGCCACTGATTACACAGATGAACACAGATTAGTTAATGGCAGTCTTCACCCCTTTGGAGTTGATTTCGCTTTTGCAACAGCTTTCTTTTTGCCCAAAGCACGTTTTGCAGCAGATATTGATTTTACAATTGTTTTGCCCTTCATCACCAGACTCTTATCTTTTACTTTGGCTATTGAATTGGCATAGGCTTCTTTCATGAGCTTCTTCATGTACGCTTTTGGAAACGCATCGACGTTCTTCACCAGAATGTATCGGTATTGATTTCCTTTTCCGATGAGGAATTTCTTCGGGTCGCTCAGTGAAGCCCCCCAATAAAACCCAAAGTGAATGTTTCCGCTGGTTCGGCCTACGGCAATCGTGCAGAAGAGATGGCCTACGCGATCGGTGACAGACCAGCCGAAGGCCAGCGCGTTATAGTTGTCATAGATAAGTTCATTGGCTGTGGGGTAGAGGCCCCAAACAAAATCGCGAAGCCAAAGTGCCCGCTCCTGCATGTCGGAAGGGAAGGCCTTGAGGAAGCGGAGGAGGTCTTTAGTATCCGATTTTCCCATTGTGGATTTATCAATTCTAAGTTAAGGAATAGGATTTGAAATTGGCAGGCCAATTAGCGCACTACAATAAATGTCTCAGAACAACTCGTTTTTGCTTTTCCAGTGTTGCTTTCAAAACTGGCCGCAAGCAAATGGGATTTTCCAAAAAGGCATATACTCTGTCCATCCCAAAAAAAGTGAAAAAAAGACATGAATGAAGGGAGCGGACAGGAAACTCAAGATCAAATAAGCGATGGTCTTTTGAATATTGAGTTTAAGGACCAAGGGAGGAAGGATTACCGTTGTCAACATCGGCACGGGATAGTAGATCCACCAGGGAAGGCCGGCCATTGCGCCAAATCTTCCAAAGACCATTCCCAGGACAACAACGATCAGTGAGAGGGCTGCAATTGTCTTGAGGTATAAGTTGAATTCTACTTTGGACATAACTAACCGAAGCATCGCGATGAAGGTGACGAGCGAAGCTAAAATCATGATGAGGAAATGCCAGCCAGAATTCAAAATGCTTGGGCTAATATTGGATTAGTGTTCTTGTTTTCTGCGCCCGCCAGCCACCTGAGTACTTGCAACCTGCAACCCTCCTTCATTTTCCCGCTTCCATTCGCTGGTTCCAGTCGTATACCTGGTCGCTGATTTCGGTGAGTAAGTCTGGATCTTTCTCCAATGCATTGCCGATGACAATCATGTCGGCTCCAGCCTCTAGTGCGCTCAACGCTTTCTTCGCGGTGTTGATGCCTCCGCCTACAATCAAGGGAACACTGATCGTATTGCGTACGGCTGAAATCATCTTTTCACTGATCTCACGTTCGGCACCGCTACCAGCATCGAGATAAATCATGCGCAATCCCAGCATCTCGCCGGCCAGGGCGGTGCAGGCAGCGAGGGAATACTTATCGTCAGGAATGGGCGTGGTGTTGCTGATGTATGCCACGGAAGAAATGCGGCCAGAACTGATAAGCACATACCCTGTAGGGAGCACTTCGATCCGGTTGTTCTTCAATATCGGAGCGGCTTGCACATGTTGTCCAATGAGCAAGTCAGGATTGCGACCAGAGATCAACGAAAGGAATAGGATTGCATCGGCGGAAGGATCAATCTGTAAGGAACTCCCCGGAAAGAGGATTACCGGAATACTCACCTCTTCCTTGATGGCCTGGATGACATCAGAGAGATTGGATGTTGTAATCAGGCTTCCGCCAACAAAAAAGAAATCAATACAATTTTCGTTTGCCAGGTGAATAAGATGTCGCAGTTTGGATGCGTCGTCAACCTTGTCGGGATCGACCAATACAGCGATCGACTTTTTCCCCACCTGGTGTCGTTGCTGGATAACCTCAAGAATGCTCATCCGGCTTTTTTCGTGTGGCGAGGTATTCGGAAAGTTTTTGACGGGCAATATCCAGAATCACGAGTGAGGCCTGGTTAAGAAGTTGAGTGCCCACCTGCCCCAGCACCGAAGGGCCATCGTCTACTTCGTCATCGACAACAGGATCCATCCCTTCTCCAGTCTTGGCCGCTTCGGCATTAGCAATTTTCTTTTTCTTCTTTTTGCGTTTTTGGGAGAGGGCGCTGATCACAAAATAAGTCACCACCAATGAACCGCCGATGATGAGCGCATTCTTGAGCATGCGGTCGGTTTTCTCAGTTAAGTCGCCGATCTCCTTTTCCATAGCCCGCTTGTGACGGTCAGAAGTCTCAATGAGTCTTTTCTTATCGGGGTCCTGTGTCTCGAGCAATTCCATGGCTTTATTTCTCTTTTCGTTTGATCACCTCCATCAGCTGCCTTTCAAATCGCTCGTAAATGGGTTTGCGAAGCAGGACGAGAAGAAGAAAAAATGCCCCGTACAATCCGGCGACGGCCCAGTACCCCAGATAAGCGTTGTGCACATAAGAAATGATAAAGTGAGCAAGGCCGATACTGAGAAATAGTAAAAAGAGAAAACCAAAAAAAATGAGAGTTATCAGGACAATGGCCCGAGCAACCGTTTTGGCAAGATCTTCGCGGATCTCAACCTTCATCAGCTCTATACGGGCCTCTACATACCCGGTCACATGATTTACCAGGCTGTCCAGCTTCAGAAATTTGAGGATAGATTCAGCGATTTTATCCATAGGTGCAATATAGCGGATTTTGAGTTTTTTGGGTTGAAAATGGGACTTTTAGTCTATGGTCCGCAGTCAATTGTCAAAGGCCATGGTGGCAGAAGGCCTACTTCTTAACCATACGAATGAGCTGCTCCAGAATCAGCGAGTTACCCAGTGAATCACGGGTATCACGCTTGACAAGCAGGTGGGCCCCTGAACTGATGTAGCTTAGTGTGGAGTACGGCATTCCACCCTCATATTTCTTTTCAAAAACAAACACAGAGTCCACAGAAAATTCTGAATTCACCTGCAGCCGGGGGATGATTTCTGTAATACACGTTGTGAATTTTCCACCGGTGTCTTCCCCATCGCGGCAAAACCCGGGACGATTCAATTCAAAAAGTTCGTTGTTGATGATGAGCAGATTGTTTTTATGGTAGACAGAGTACATTAGCGATGGGCCCGCAGTTGATTCTTTCGGATATTCAGACCAGCTGCTGACAAACTGATTTTCAAATGTTCTGGAAATTATCGTTGAATAGGTTGTTTGATTGTTCTTAGTATGTTGGTAAGTAAGCTCGGTAACGGACACGGTGTCCTGATTGAAATAGATCAGGGAGAAGGGGATGAAAAAGAAGGTCATTAGGAGGTACAGAAATCCGATCAGTCGGTATCTCATGGTGAGCCGGCCAAGGCTTGTAGCGAGTGAGATCGGCAGCTCTCGAATACCGGGGATAACACCGAAAAGCATCACCCCGATAAAGTTGAACAGAAAATGGGCAATCGCAATGCTGATAGCAGTATTGGAGTTCAACATGGCCGCAACGAATGCACTTATGGTGGTGCCGATATTGGCACCCAAAATGAATGGGATCGCACTTCGCAGACTGACCACTTTTTTCGCGACCAGGGGAACGACGAGCGAGGTAGTCACCGTGCTCGAACGGATGGCAGCCGTGGTCAGAACACCCCAGCCAAAAGATTTCCACGCATTGCGGAAGAAGAACTGCTGAAACCGGTTGGGCAATCCAAAGCCAAGCAAATCGGTAAGCACCCTTCTGAAAAAGAGAATGGACCCAAAGAGTATCACAAACGAAAGGGCAATAAGCACGAACCCATTGTCTATGGTCAGCGCAATCACGTCTGTCAAATGGCTAACGCCGCCAATCAAACTGAAATTTCCCCCCGACAGGCCGATGGGCTGATTGAAGAACTGAGTAGCAATGAACTGAGAAACTTTTGAGAGAAATTGAAAATAGTATTCAAGCGGGAAGAGGACACTAGCCGTTAGAATATTGAAGAAGTCATGATAGGTGCCTGCGGAGACAGCTCTCCGAAATTCTTTCTTGCGCGGGAGAAACCCCAGCGAGACAATGGTGCTTGTAATGGTGGTTCCAATATTGGCACCCATGACGATGGGAATCGCACTTTGTAATGTGAGTGAGCCAGATGCAACAAGGGCCACGGTCATCGAAGTAGTTGCCGTACTGCTTTGAATGATTGCCGTAATCAACAAGCCAATGAAAAGGGCAGTGAATGGGTTGGAGGTAGCAAGAATAATTGTCTCGGCCGCCGTCTTACCCAAGTGCTGCAGCGCGGAGAGCATTAGTTCAAGCGCAAACAAGAAGATTAACAAGGCAAACAGAATGTATGCAGTGTTCCGAGCAACCGTTTTCCAGGTAGCGGGCCGGGGAGGGACCTGTTCCGTAATGGGGGGATTTTCCTTCATGAAGCCGTGTAAAGATAGAAACCCACAACCAACCTGAAAGGAATTAACAGAGACTTAATTCGGAAGGATTATTCAGACAATTCACAGATTGCCATCCAGGCCATAAGTCCGGGGCCGATCCCGAGCGCGTCTTCATCGATATCGAAGGTTGGGGTGTGAACGTATGAACTAATTCCTTTTGCTTCGTTGCGCGTCCCCAGCCGGTAGAAGGATGCTGGCATAACATGGGAATAATACGCGAAATCCTCTGATCCCAGAGTTAAGTCCAGGTCTACAACGTTTGATTTTCCTACATATTCCTCGGCTGCTTTTCGGATTCGCTGGGTGAGCTCAGGATTGTTCTCGAGGTAGGGATAGCCATGGGAGATGGTCACCTCACATCGCCCACCCATTCCTTCAGCGATACCGATTGCCATCTTTTCGATTTTTTCAAGCGCTTCCTTCCGCCAGCTCTCGTTCAACGCCCGGAACGTTCCCGCGATGTTCACCTCACTGGGAATAATGTTGGTAGCGCCTTCGGCAAGGACCTTTCCAAACGACAAGACGGTTGCTTGTCGCGGGTTGGCATTGCGACTTATCACTTGCTGGAGGGCAACAATAATGTGCGAAGCGATTAGAACCGGGTCGATAATTAGTTCAGGAGCTGCTGCATGGCCCCCTTTGCCGATCACCTTGATATAAATTTCATCTGAGCTGGCCATGTATATGCCTTCACGAAATCCGATTGTGCCCACTGGCAAAAGAGGCATAACGTGCTGTCCGATGATTTCGGTAGGGGCTGGATTTTTCAGTGCACCGTCGCGAATCATAAGGGAGGCGCCTCCCGGATTTTTTTCTTCTCCTGGCTGAAAGAGCAGCTTGACGGTTCCTTCAAACTGATTTCTGAGGCCAGAAAGAATCTTGGCTGTTCCCAGCAGGGAGGTGGTATGCACATCGTGACCGCATGCATGCATGACCCCTGGGTTTTGTGAACGATACGTATTCTCATTTGCCTCGTGAATCGGCAGGGCATCCATATCTGCGCGCAGTGCAATTATTTTTTTCGATGGATTTCGCCCTTCAATCAGTGCAATCACTCCAGTGCCTGCAATTCCCTCCAGCGGAGAGATGCCCATTTCGCGCAGCATTTGAGCAACGAATCTGGCCGTATTAAATTCTTTGTAGGATAGCTCAGGGTGAGCATGCAAGTGACGCCTCCACCGGATGACATCCGGTGCATTCGACATAGACTCCTTCCGGATAGTCTCCAGCAATGACATCAGCGAACAAGAATTTTTTCAGGCACCAGAATGGCGTTAGAGAAGAGCCTCTTTAGCCGCACAAGGTCTTTTTGGGCCTCAAGGCGTGAATAGTAATTGCCAACGCGAACGCGAAATTTTGGTTGGTTGTACTCAAACAATGGTCTCAGACTGGGTTCGGCAGACATCTTTTTCTGGGTATTTAGTGCCTCCTCTTTGTTCTGCCCTGAATAAATCTGAATGGTATACCCGTCGATAAATTTGCGGGTCACATTGAACCTGTTGATGCTATCCAGAACATTGTCAACCTTGTTATTAACATTCAACGTGGGGGACACAAAGTCTTTCGGGCGATGGGCAGGCACCTCAATAGAAGAGTCGCTTGGTTCTTCAATTTTGGGTCGTAAGGAATACAGATCCTCGTGATAGTAGGGTCTGGGTTTCTGTGCCTGGCAAGGGGAAAGTGATCCGAAAAGCACCATCAACAGGATCACAGCCCTTACTCCAAAGACAGTCCATGTTCGCGCTGGGTCCGCTTGTGATGCCTGTACCATTACTGCTCAATTACAATGCAACGCCCGCTCTTAATATCGTCTTCTACCTTCTTGTACTTAACATCTTTCATCACGTGGCCATCCGGATACTGAACCGTCACTTTGTCGTTGCGGCCAGCAACTCGTTCAGACTTTACAGGAACTATCTTTTGTTCCACCTCGCGTTGTGGCGCAGTGGCCTCGCCTCCCCCCTGGAGTAGAGACCGTGACTCGTCTTTTTGTTCGCTATACCGCTGTCTTTTTTGTGTCCTTGCTTCTTGAACCTGTTCCTGGTCTTGTGTAGGGATCTCGGCCTTCATGAGAAAAGAAATCGTTTCCTCGTTCACTTTGGCAATGAATCGCTTGAACGCCTCAAAACCCTCAAACTTGTAAATAAGCAGCGGGTCTTTTTGTTCGTACACAGCATTTTGAACACTTTGCTTGAGATCATCCATGTCACGGAGATGTTCTTTCCATTGCTGGTCGATGATAGCCAGCGTGATCATTTTCTCCATAGCCCGAATGAGTTCTCCATTGTTCGTCTCCAGGCACTTCTTCAAAGGGGCAGCAACACCGATTTGCTTTGCTCCGTCAGTAAAGGGAACCAGAATATTTTCAATCGTGGCGCCGCGCGTCCGATTTATATCCTGCATGATGGGAAGTGATTTCTGGGCCACCATCTTGTTCTTCGTTTCATAGTGATCAAGCGCCTGCTCAAACAATTTCTCCGTCAAGGGCTGGGGCTCGAGTTTAACGAACTCTTCCTGTGTAATTGCAAAATCAAGGCCAAGAATTGTCAGGACGCTCATCTTGAGGTTGTCAAGGGATTCTCCTGCTTTAGAATTTACCACAACGTCATCGCACGTGTCGTACAACATGTTGAGAATGTCCAGCTGAAGGCGCTCGCCATAGAGGGCGTTGCGCCGGCGCCGATAGATGACATCGCGCTGAGAGTTCATCACGTTGTCATACTCTAACAGCCTCTTTCGGATACCAAAGTTGTTTTCTTCTACTTTCTTCTGTGCTCGTTCGATCGAGCTGGTGACCATCGAGTGGGAAATCACCTCTCCTTCTTTCAAGCCCAGGCGGTCCATAATGCGGGCGATACGCTCTGGCATGAAAAGCCGCATGAGGTTGTCCTCCAGTGAAACATAGAATTTCGAAGTTCCCGGATCTCCTTGTCGGCCTGACCGGCCACGCAACTGACGGTCAACCCGTCGGGATTCGTGACGTTCCGTTCCAATGATCGCGAGACCACCGGCAGCACGTGATTCCGGAGTGAGCTTGATGTCTGTACCGCGGCCAGCCATGTTGGTTGCGATGGTCACGGTGCCCGGCTTTCCGGCTTCGGCAACAATCTCTGCTTCGCGTTGGTGTTGTTTTGCATTTAGCACGTTGTGCTTGATCTTGCGAATTTGCAACATGCGGCTCAGTAATTCGGAAATTTCGACAGACGTTGTTCCAACAAGAACCGGACGCCCTTCGCTGGTCAGCAAAACGATTTCCTCAACCACTGCATTGAATTTTTCACGCATGGTTTTGTGCACGAGATCGTCAATGTCCACCCGTGTCACGGGTTTGTTGGTGGGGATGACCACGACATCTAATTTGTAGATATCCCACAATTCGCCTGCTTCCGTCTCCGCGGTTCCGGTCATACCGGCCAACTTATGGTACATGCGAAAATAATTCTGCAGTGTGATGGTGGCATAAGTCTGCGTCGCATCTTCCACTTTCACGTTCTCCTTTGCTTCGATGGCCTGGTGCAAACCATCGGAATAGCGTCTTCCCTCCAGGACTCGCCCCGTCTGCTCATCGACAATTTTCACTTTACCGTCGACGATAATGTACTCTGTATCTTTTTCAAATAACGTGTACGCTTTGAGCAATTGGTTGATGCTATGAATTCGCTGTGCTTTAGTTGAATAGTCGCGAATCAGGGTTTCTTTTTTCTCGAATCGTGTAGGCCCGTCCAATCCGGGGTCCTTCTCGATTTTGTTAAGCTCCATGCCGATCTCAGGAAGGATGAAGAAGCGCACATCTTCGCCCTCACCCGTGATAAGGTCGATTCCTTTTTCTGTTAATTCAACACTATTGTCCTTTTCATCAATGATAAAATAGAGCGGCAGGTCCGCTTTAGGCATTTCCTTTTTGTTGTCCTGCAGGTGGTAGTTCTCCGTTTTCTGCAAGAGTTGTTTGTTCCCAGCTTCGCTCAGGAATTTGATCAGGGGTTTGAATTTGGGCATGCCGCGGTGGGCACGGAAGAGGGCAAGGCCACCGTCTTTGTCATTTCCTTCGGATATGAATTTCTTTGCATCATTCAGAAATTGGGTCACGAGTTTTTTCTGAACTTCCACAACTTTGAAAATTCTCGGCTTTAGATCATAGAACTCGTGTTCATCTCCACGGGGAACAGGCCCTGAGATAATCAACGGAGTGCGGGCCTCATCAACCAATACACTATCTACTTCATCGACCATCGCATAATGGTGGCCGCGCTGTACCATTTCCTCCGGATCGCGCGCCATGTTGTCGCGTAAGTAGTCAAATCCGAATTCATTGTTGGTCCCGTATGTGATGTCTGCCTGATAGGCATTCCGTCGGGCATTGGAGTTAGGCTCGTGTTTGTCAATGCAGTCCACGCGCATTCCGTGAAATTGGAACAGCGGCGCCATCCATTCGCTGTCGCGGGTTGCCAGGTAGTTGTTTACGGTAACGATGTGTACGCCGCGCCTTGCCAACGCATTCAGAAAGGCCGGGAATGTAGCAACAAGCGTCTTTCCTTCACCTGTGGCCATCTCAGCAATCTTCCCTTCATGAAGAACAATACCTCCAATAATCTGTACATCATAGTGTACCATGTCCCAGGTGACGAGATTGCCAGCCGCCAGCCATTGGTTGTGCCAGTGTGCCTTGTCGCCTGCAATCTTCACATGTTCATGTTGTGCGGCAAAACGGTGATCACTCTCGTTGGCCGTTACTTCCAGGTAAGCATTTTCCTTAAAGCGTCTTGCGGTTTCACGGACAATAGCAAATGTCTTTGGAAGGACTTCCAGAAGGACCTTCTCCAGTTCTTTGTTCCGGGTGAGCCCAAGGGCATCAATTTGCTGAAAGACGGCCTCCTTCTGGTGGAGGTCCATTTCCGGACTATCGGAAATGGTTTTATGAAGTTCTGCGATTTGAAGGTCGATCGGCTGCAAGGCGCTGACAATGCGGGCTTCAATTTGACGGGTCTGTTCCCGTAGTTGGTCGTGGGACAGGGCAAGCAGGGCCTGACCTTCTTGTATCGTTTGCTCAACCAGCGGCATGACCCGCTTGATGTCTTTTTGAGACTTGGTTCCGAATAATTTGGCAATGAGTTTCAGCATGAAAAAATAGTTGTTCGATGTCAGTTATTCGTTGTTCGGGTATTCATCGAGGGTCAGGAATCACCAACCAAAAACAAGTAACCAATAAGCGGATGTAAAGTTAAGATTTTCAGGGGTGCAATTATAGGCCCAAACTGCAGGCAAAGGCATTTTGTCAGTACAAAAGTCAAAAAAAGTATCAAAATATATATCCCGCGCGGACATCCATTTGCTGCGCCTCCTTTCCATGGGCTTTCAATGAAATGCCTACCTGAACTTTTGATGAAATAAGGTATGTGAGGCCATAGCGTTGGAAAAACGCGTTTTGAGACTCGAAGTCTTTGTAAGTATAATGCCCCAATTGCTGACTGAATCCAAATCGCCCAAAGCAGAATTGATGACCGGCAAGTAGCGAAAACAAGACTGGATTCGTTTGGTTTCCATTTCTTGCCCCAGTTTCCTGTACAGAAGCATCATACGACAATTCGACCCCGGCCATCCATGCACTTATCGTAGCGAAGCGTTTGATGAAACCACCGTTAATTCCAAGCTGCCACAAGTTTACCTGGGGTTCTGTATCCGTGGACTCGACGGTTCGTCGATTTGCGAAAACGCCTGCATATCCATGCAGGCGACGATCGATAGAGGCTTTGGTGTTTCGTGGCTTGAGATGGACGGGATTGAGATTGTATTCGACGCCCGCATTTGCAGTGGGGAAGTTCATCCCTTTGTTTGGCTGTTGGAGGCCACCGTTGGAAATATGATTGTAATGGAAACCAAGATTGACATTCCAGTTCTTCATGAGATTGTAATGAGCAGAAAATCCTACCATGAGAAATCCACTTGTAGAAGAACTGAAAAAGAGATTAGTTGGATTCGAATCCGCATTATAAATTTCGGTCAGGTAAGTGAGTCCGGCTCCGGTGCGAAAGCGGAAGTTCAGGCGCTTGTGATAACTGAGGAGTGGTTCCATGTAGGCAATCAGGTTGTATGAATTGCCAAGGACTTCTGGATTTCTGTAATTAAAATAGGTAAAGCTTAATCCCACCTGGCTATAGCAGTTACACTTGTTCCATGCTTCTTGTGAGCGATTGATTCGACTGGCGTCCAATTGGAATCCGTACGGTTTTGATGTGGAGACGTCGATGATTTCTGTCGAATGTGGAATAATGAAACCGGAATGGGCTTTCACCCCAATAAAATAGGATTTTGAAACTGAGTCGGTTTTCTGACACAGCGCTTGATTGGTGAAAGCAATAAAGATGAAAAATACTCGCGCGGATGAAGGGCAGGTATTTGCGCGTAAAGTCCATTGTGCTGGCCAGCCCATAGTCCACTAGATTTTCCAGGTGACTTCAAAAACCAATTGTGCCGGACCTGTAAAGTGGATGTTGGAGAAATGTTCTGGAGTTGGCCGCTCGAATTCAACCCGCAGTGGCCCCCCCTTTGTAGTCAAATGTATGGGGGAGGGTAAGTCGTGTACTTTGGCAGCTACCAGCGCGCAAGCGGTTGCACCAGAACCGCTTGAATAAGTTTCATCCTCCACACCGCGTTCATAAATCCTAAAAGCGACATCACCGTTATTCAATAGCTCTGCAAAATTTGCATTGGTTCCATGTGGTTGATACAAATCACTGTATCGAATTCTTCGTCCTTCGTCAACGACAGGGTAATGATCGAGGTCCGTCACAAAGCGAACGTGGTGTTCTGTTCCCGTGTTGATAAAAAAGTCAGTAGCTGATTTTTCTTCAATCGCACGTACATCGTTCAGCGATACGCGGATATTCCCTTCACCCAGGATTTCAGCTTCATGCCTTCCATCGTGCGCCATGAAGACCGTTTTGGTTCCGATGTGACCCAGGCGATGCGCAAAATCAACCACGGCCCTGCATCCGTTGCCGCAGAAGCTCTTGCTTCCATCCGCGTTGTGATATACCATGCGAAATTCGGCGTGAGGATCTTCATTCAGCAGGATGATCCCATCGGCCCCAATGCCGAAGCGGCGGTGGCAGAGGGCTGAAATCTGTTCGGTCGAGAATGTGTGCTGCCCCTTCCGGTTATCAACAAGCAGAAAATCATTTCCGGCAGCCTGGTATTTGTAAAAGTGGACGATGGACATAGCGACGTGCTGGGTTCAGGATTCAGAACTCAAGATTACTTGACATCTTCGTAGTCAACGTAATCACCTCCTTTTATTCCACCGTTGCGTTTTGGTGTCTGCTTGCCGTTGGAATTACTGGCACCATTGGCCGTTCCGCGAAAGTTAGGTGGAGGGGGTTGAGGCCTTCCCATAGCCCTAAAAAGCACTACCGAAATCTTGTTCAGCAGGTAAATCACCAGCACCAGAATAATAATCAGTTTCCACATAGGCCCTAAACCGAAGGCCAAAGGTAAAAGTTTCTAAAGACTTTGGGGTTTGATTTGGCCGATTGAGGCATTTACGCTCTGAAAATGCCCTATATATCAAACTTATTAGCCCAAACTATCGTCTTTATCCCATGCTTGGCAATTTCATCCGTATCGCTGTCCGAAACCTGATCAAACAGCGAGTCTATACGGTTATCAACATGGTCGGGCTCGCCGTCAGCATCACTGCGTGTTTGCTCATCGTCCTCTACGTTCAGTATGAGACATCGTATGATAAATTTCTGCCAGGAGCCGATCAGATTTACAAGTTAGGCCTGGAGCGCAAGTACCCCAACTACTCGACGTTTTACGCTGCGGTACCCCACAGCTATGCGGCAACGATGCAACGCGATTTTCCAGAAGTTGAAAACAGCTTGCACCTATTGGGACCTAACCAAGGCGTAATCATCAACTACGAGACGCCCGAGAAAGAGTTGAAAACCTTCGAAGAGGACAATTTTTATGTTACAGACTCATCATTCTTTTCCTTTTTTGACATCCCGTTGATTAAAGGCGATCGAAAGACAGCCCTGGCAGTACCCAATCAGGTGATCATGAGCCGGGCAATGGCCGAAAAATATTTTAACGCAGAGGATCCGATAAATAAAGTGTTGAAAGGAAATTTTGGTGAGTTTAAAGTGAGCGGCGTATTTGAAAAATTTCCAGATAACTCGCACTTGAAGTTTGAGTTTATGGCCTCCTTCAACTCTGCGCAGTTCAATGCCATTGAGAACTACATTAGTTTTGACTCGCATACCTATGTCAAACTCAAGCCGGGAAGTGATGCCAGGGCTCTGGAATCCCAATTCCCAAAGATGGTTGACACGTATGCGTCGGGACAGATTGAGCGGGAGTTGAAGCAATCCTGGGAAGATTACAAAAAGGCAGGAAATGGGTATAGGTACTTTCTTCAACCGTTGACATCCATTCACCTGGATCCAACCAATCTGGAATTTACAACGACCCCCAGCGGAAACAGGAAGTACGTTTATGGACTGTCCCTCATCGCACTATTGATCCTTGTCATCGCTTGCATCAACTTCATGAACCTGGCCACTGCTCGCTCAGCCTCCCGGGCCCGCGAAGTGGGGCTTCGCAAGGTCATGGGATCACTGAAGAATCAGCTGATTGTGCAATTCCTGCTCGAGGCCATCCTTCTGGCAGTGCTGAGCACAATCCTCGCCGTCGCTGCGGCCTACCTGCTGCTCCCGATGTTCAACAACCTGGTAGAAAAGAATCTTCTATTTGTGATTGGACCGAAGGTCATTCTTGGTCTCGTTGGATTTGCCGTGATGGTTGGAATATTAGCTGGCCTATATCCAGCCTTCGTACTTTCATCATTCAATCCAGTAGACGTGATGAAAGGCTCGTTTAGCCGAAGTTCCAGCGGAGCATGGCTGAGAAATGGTCTGGTTGTATTTCAATTTATGATTTCCGTCTTCCTGATTGTCGCCACCCTGCTTGTCGGCAGGCAAATGAACTTCATGCAAAATAAAGATCTCGGTTTTAACAAAGAATCCGTCATGATGGTGGATCGCGCGTTTGCGCTGGACAAGAATGCGGAAGCATTCCTGGAGAAGGTGCGACAGATGCCAGAGGTTAAAGCTGCGGCGGGCACCAGCGCACGCGTAGGGAACCGCGATGATGTATTTGGCCAGATGTTCCAACCCGTTGGTTCAAACGAAGTGCTTACGGTTAAGTCAATGGTTATTGACGATGATTTTGCTCCTGCAATTGGCTTCAAAATCAGAGAGGGTAGGTTCTTCTCCAAAGAGACCCAGGATTCACTGAGCATCATACTTAATGAATCGGCTGTTAAGACCATTGACCTGAAAGATCCTGTGGGTCAACGATTGTCAAATAGGGATCTTTTTCAAATTTTTGGCGGTGACTCTTTGAACGTTGAGCGCCTCTATACAGTAATTGGAGTTGTGGGCAATTTCCATTTCCAGTCTTTACGGGATGAGATTACACCTTTGGTAATCTTCAGCAATGAGGTCTTTGGCCCCCGTTCCAATACTAACTACATCGCTATTCGCATGAAGGAGAGCATGCAGCCGGATGCGATTGGGAAAATCGAGACACTATGGAAGGAGCTTGTACCGGCAAGACCATTCAAGTATGAGTTTCTGGAAGACAACCTGGACAAAGGATATGCGCAGGAAAAACAATCAGGAAAAATGTTCAGGGTCTTCTCCGGCCTAGCCATCGTCATCGCTTGCGTAGGACTTTTTGGCCTGTCGGCATTCACGGCCAGTCAGCGCACCAAAGAAATTGGTATTAGAAAGGTTTTGGGGGCATCGGTTCCGGGCGTGGTGCTCTTGCTCTCAAAAGACTTTAGCAAACTGGTGATCATCGCTTTGGTGTTTGCTGGTCCACTGGCTTGGTATATCATGGATTCGTGGCTGAGTGGTTTTGCGTATCGTATCGCCATCGGCATCGATGCATTTCTGATCGCGGGATTTCTGGCAATCGCCATCGCATTGCTGACAGTGAGTTATCAATCAATCAAGGCGGCGGTTGTTAATCCGGTAAATTCTCTGCGGAGGGAATAGGCATCCCCATGTGAAAAGAAACAGGCCGCTCCTACGGAGCTTATGTTCTGGTTTGGTGACACGGGTTCTACAAACAGGTCGCTCCTACGGAGCTGGGTTACAATTGGCAATCGATTCATGAACGGGTTTACAAAACAGGCCGCTCCTAATGAGCTTATGTTCTGGTTTGGTGACACGGGTTCTACAGACAGGTCGCTCGTACGGAGCTGAGTATTCGGTGCACCTTAACATTTCCGTATTTCTGCGACTAGGTCCTGCAGACATGTGCTCCTACGGAGTTGGTTTTTTGATGCACAACGAGATTAATTAGCCCAGTTTCCAAGCCCCGGTAGGGGCGACCTGATTGTAGGAATTTGATTATTGTGTGTCGCCGAGCTCCGTAGGAGCGACCTGTTGGCATACCCGACACAAGAAGCAATTCACATTCAGTAATACAAATATGTTGTTCCTGCGGAGCTGGGTTATAATTCGTCCGTCGATTCATGAACGGATTTACAAAACAGGCCGCTCCTACGGAGCTTATGTTCTGGGTTGATGACACGGGTTCTACAAACAGGTCGCTCCTACGGAGCTGGGTTATGGTTGCACCTGGAGCTGGCTTTTGGATACGCCACGGGATCAATTAGTCCTGTTTTCCAGCCCCGTAGGGGCGACCTGATTGTAGGAATTTGATTAATGTGTGTCGCCGAGCTCCGTAGGAGCGACCTGTAGGCACACCCGACACAAGAAGCAATTCACATTCAGTAATACAAATAGGTTGTTCCTACGGAGCGGGGTTACAATTGGGCAATCGATTCATGAACGGGTTTACAAAACAGGCCGCCTCCTACGGAGCTGGGTTATGGTTGCACCTGGAGCTGGCTTTTCGATACGCCACGGGATTAATTGGTCCTGTTTTCCAGCCCCGGTAGGGGCGGTCTGTTTGTAGCAATCCATGTAATTATGCAAGAAAGCTCCGTAGGAGCGACCTGTTATTATGCCCAATACATACACCCAAATTTACATTCAGATTGTTTTCGCCGTTCGCGGGCGCCAGAACCTGATTTCAAATCAATATCGTGAAGAGATTCACAAATACATCACGGGGATTGTTCAAGAGCGCGACCACAAGATGCTTTCTATCTTCTGTATGCCCGATCATCTGCATTTGTTAACGGGCTTAAGGCCCCATCAAGCAATCTCAGATTTGGTACGGGATGTCAAAGCGGGCTCATCCAATTTTATCAATGGCCGGCGATGGATGCCTGGAAAATTCAATTGGCAAGAAGGATATGGAGCCTTTTCCTATTCACGCAACCAGATTGACAATGTGATTAAGTACATTCTTAATCAGGAGGAGCACCACCGTAAACAGACGTTTCGAGCTGAATATCTTGGTTTATTGAATGAGTTTGAGATTGCCTATGATGAAAAGTATTTATTTGAATGGATTGAGTGAGCAATTGACGCGGAGAGAAAGGTTGCTTTGCACAGCTATGTGACTCGGGTTGCGTCTCCCTACAGACCAATTCTGGTTTCCAGTCCTTTTGGTCTGACTGCTTGCATGAATTCAGGAAGATATTGCAGACAAGCTCCTTAGGAGCTACCTGTTAACATGCTCGATAATTGCCTCGAATCTATCAGCAGAGGGATTATCTCTTAGAATACCATTACCGACTGAGGTACAGATTCCGCTCCGAATAGATGTTCATAAAATAATCATCCATCAAATCATCGATGAAGTAGATGGCTTCACCGGTTGACTTCATCTCCGGACCCAACTGCTTGCTGACTTCGGGGAACTTGGAGAACGAGAAGACCGGCACCTTGATGGCGTAGCCTTTCTTTGTGGGATTGAACTTGAAATCTTTGACCTTCTTGGCGCCCAACATCACTTTGGTTGCGTAGTTGACATAAGGTTCGTCATACGCCTTGCAGATGAAAGGTACTGTGCGCGACGCGCGTGGGTTAGCTTCAATGATGTATACTTTGTCCTGCTTGATTGCAAACTGAATGTTGATCAAGCCAACTGTCTTCAAGGCCAGTGCAATTCGCCTGGTGTGGGTTTCAATCTGCTTGACAACTAAGTCTCCCAGGTTGTAGGGGGGAAGTACAGCATACGAATCGCCACTGTGAATACCAGCGGGTTCAATGTGCTGCATGATACCGATGATATACACGTCCTCGCCGTCGCAGATTGCATCCGCCTCCGCTTCAATGGCGCCGTCCAGGAAATGGTCAAGCAGCACCTTGTTGTCGGGGAGGTGCTTCCAGATATCCAGAATATGGTTTTCCAGTTCAGTTTCGTTGATGACAATCTTCATGCTCTGTCCACCGAGCACGTACGAAGGACGGACCAGGAGCGGGAAGCCAATGGTCTTCGACACTTCCAGTGCCTCGTCGGCATCGCGGGCGACGCCGAAATGAGGATACGGGATGTTCATTTCTTTCAACAGCGTTGAGAAACTCCCCCGGTCTTCGGCCAGGTCAAGGGCCTCGAAAGAAGTCCCGAGAATTTTCACTCCGTACTTGTGAAGTTTTTCGGCAAGCTTAAGAGCAGTTTGTCCGCCGAGCTGAACGATGACGCCTTCGGGTTTTTCGTGCTGGATGATGTCCCAGAGATGTTCCCAAAATACGGGTTCAAAGTAGAGCTTGTCTGCAATGTCAAAGTCGGTGGAAACTGTCTCAGGATTGCAATTGAGCATGATGGTCTCGTACCCGCACTCTTTTGCGGCGAGCACGCCATGCACGCAGGAATAGTCAAACTCAATGCCTTGACCAATCCGGTTAGGTCCGGAGCCAAGAATAATGACTTTCTTCTTGTCAGAAACTACGGATTCGTTTTCCGCATCGAAAGTGGAGTAGTAGTACGGCGTCTTTGCTTCAAATTCAGCAGCACACGTGTCTACCAGTTTATACACGCGGTTGATACCCAAGGATCTTCTTTTATTATGGACCTCACTTTCCAGGCAGCGAATCAGGTGAGCAATTTGACGATCGGCGTAGCCCTTTTCCTTGGCTTTGCGGAGGAGTTCTTTGGGAAGCGTATCGAGATTATATTTCTCAATCTCTTTTTCCATTTCGATGAGTTCCCAGATTTGTTCGAGAAACCAGGGGTCAATTTTTGTCAGATGCTGTATGGTCTTCATCGAGATGCCAAGCTTCATGGCATCGTAAACATGAAAGAGACGATTCCAGCTGGGATGCTCCAAACTATAAAGCAGGTCAGCTTGTTTTGTGAGTTCTTTACCATCGGCTCCGAGCCCATTACGACGAATCTCCAGCGACTGACAGGCCTTCTGCAACGCTTCCTGAAAATTCCTTCCGATGCCCATGACTTCGCCCACGGATTTCATCTGGAGTCCGAGCTTGCGGTTGGCACCCTGAAACTTGTCGAAATTCCAACGCGGAATTTTCACAATGACGTAGTCGAGCGCGGGTTCGAAGTAGGCCGTAGTTGTTCCTGTGATCGCGTTTTTTAATTCGTCCAGGTTGTACCCGATGGCCAGTTTGGCCGCAATCTTTGCAATGGGGTAGCCTGTTGCCTTGGATGCAAGTGCCGAAGAACGAGACACACGGGGATTAATTTCGATTCCAATGATTTCATCATCGTTGTTCGGATTGACGGAGAATTGAACATTGCAGCCGCCGGCAAACTGACCGATGCCGTTCATCATCCTGATGGCCAAGTCGCGCATGTGCTGATATACCGTATCCGGCAGTGTCATGGCAGGAGCAACCGTGATGGAGTCGCCGGTGTGGATTCCCATCGGATCAAAGTTCTCAATGGAGCAAATGATGATGACGTTTCCTTTTCCGTCGCGGAGCAACTCAAGCTCATACTCCTTCCAGCCCATGATGCTCTGTTCGACGAGTACCTCATGAATGGGCGACGCATGAAGGCCGCGGTTGATGGCCTCATCGAAGTCTTCTATTCTTTCTACAAATCCACCGCCTGTCCCACCCAGCGTATACGATGGGCGGATGACCAGCGGGAAGCCGATTTCCTGTGCAATTTCTTTTCCCTGGAGAAACGAGGTAGCTGTAGCGCCTTTACAGACGCCAACGCCCAACTCATGCATTTTGAGTCTGAATTTTTCCCGATCCTCGGTGGTCTCGATAGCCATAATGTCAACACCGATAATCCGTACACCGTAGTGCTGCCAGATTCCGGCTTTCTCACAGTCGATGCAGAGATTCAACGCGGTCTGACCACCCACCGTAGGCAAGACGGCGTCGATATGGTGATTTTCCAGAATTTCCCGTATGTATTTCTTTTCCAGCGGCTTGAGGTAGACATGATCTGCGTTGATCTTGTCTGTCATGATCGTGGCCGGATTGGAATTGATCAGTACGACTTCAATGCCTTCTTCCCGGAGGGAGCGGGCGGCCTGGGTGCCGGCGTAATCAAATTCACACGCCTGACCAATGATAATAGGTCCGCTGCCGATAATAAGAACGGAGCGGATGCTTCTGTCGCGGGGCATTCTGGATGAGGGAATTAGTTAAATCGGCGACAAAAATACTCAGGAAATTCAGGATGATGGGCCAAGTACGACAGTTTAATTATTCAGATTCTCAAAGGGTAAACCCACCTTGAATCAGCGAATTTTTACAACTTTCAGGGTAACGACCCCGTTCATGCCGGCTACACGTAAAACATATATGCCGGGGAGTTGGTCTGGGATTGGGATCTCGAGCCGGGAGCCGATAATGCCCTCTTCATGAAAAACCTCCCGACCCTGGAGTGTCAGCAATTGGATCGACTTGGGTCCGGCAAATCCTCCATCAAAAGAAACAAAAACCGATGAGCTGAAGGGATTTGGATACACTTCGAGGGATTCGGCAGTTGCAACTTCAAGTCCTGTGATAACGTCAATTGCCTGCGTGGAACTGTGTTGGCACCCTTGAGCTGATGTAACTGTCAACTCGATTTCGTACAGTTGCCCTTGCATGAAGTTGATTGCAGGATTTTGTTCTATGCTCGTAGTTCCATTTCCAAAATCCCATTCCCAGGATACCGCATCGGTACTTTCGTCGGTGAACTGGATGGGAGAAAACGACTTCAATTCTCCGCCAATGCTGAAATCCGAGAACGGAGCAAGGACCACAGAAGTAGTGATTGGTGCAGAAGTAGATTGGCAAGCCGGTGATGTGCTTTCAACCGTAATAGAATAGGTGCCCGCGGAACTGACCTGAATCGTTTTGGTTGTTTCACCAGTACTCCATAAATAAGTGTCAGCATCGGCTACAGACAAGGTTATCGATCCGTTGCTGCAGATGACTGAAGAGCCAGAGGATGAAATCGTCGGGTTTGCCCTAACATTTACTTTGGCTGGCGTACGAATACTCTCATAGAAGTTTTCCGCATTGGATACATAGAAAGTTGTGTCATTCAATAGGATTCCGGTGTTAAACGTGGAGCCGGTGAAGAAAGAGGTCCCGCCGGTAAATGTCTTGTACCATTTATAATCCGTTGCCCCTGTGGCGGTGCTTGACGCTGTGCCCCCATAGCAAATGGAGACTTCAGCAACAGCAGGCTGAGGGGCATTGAGCGTGTAGTTGTAAACACTGTCAGCATACTTTGCTGAACGCCGAAGATCGTCAAGATTGGGGGCACCATGCAGAGCAAAGGCGATTGTAATTTGCTGGCCAGCCGGAATCGTATAGGGCCCTGAACTTACCACGTGACTTACATCATTGCCGCCACTTCCAGTGACGCCCGCCTGCAACCGGCCAAGTCCGCTGGATATGGCTTGGAACTTTTCGTTATCCGTAAAGCCGTCATAAATCCCGAATGAGGTACCGCCAGCTATCGCCTGATTGTTATCAATCGCATAATATTCGGGAGCCCCTGTTAGTAATTGAATTCCTGCATGTGGCTTCGCGGCTGTCTGCGCAGGAAAGACATATCCCAGTTTGAGATCGTTTTCCCAATTGGCGGCATCTTCTCCTCCACTTTCAGTAATATCCCAATCGGCGAACAAGCCAAAGTGAAAATTAGTGATTGGAGATGCGGTAGGATTCGAGATGATGTACTCCAGGATCACAAATTGATCATATGGATCTTCCTTCCAGGCAAGGCTTCGGTATTTTAACTGAAAGCCTTGGGAACCTGGCGTTGAACTGTTGCTTATCGTGCCGAATATTTCGGATGTGGATCGGTCACCCGGGATGATCTCCTTTATCTTGGATCCAATGGAAACAAAATCCTGATCAAAGGAGCTACTCGTACTTCGGACATTATTATAGAGCTGCGCGCCTGTGCCTGACCCCATGATGATGCCCATTTCATAAAGCAGGGAATTGCCGTCAAATGCAAATCCAGACCCCTTGGTCCGTGTAGCACTTTCGGTATCTTCATACCCGATACGCCCTGTGCTGCTGATTGTCGTTGTCACCTGATTTTCATCCACATCAATAAAGGAGGGATTGAGAATGAAGTTCACCACCTGCTGATCAACATAGGCACCATCCTTGTACGTGATGGTGATGGGGACCTGAAGATTAATGGGAACGGAACTGCCGATCTGAATTTCAAAAGGAGTCAATTTGTTTGTAATAACTCCGCCTGTGGGAATAATACCAGGTCTGATGGTCCCTTTGAGTATTTCAACATTAGGAGAACTCTCCGTGATCGTGATTTCAAGTGCCGAAGTGGTCTCGGCCAGTATGTTGGTAAATGAGAAAGTCAGGAACCCCTTTTCGCCCGCTGAAACAGGAGAACCTATCGCATTGACAAGCTTTGGATTTGATAACCGAAGGGAAGGGGAAAATTGAGTGAGCGCTGCAAAGATATCCAGCACTCCCTTCCCAAGTTTTCCTACCTGGCTGGGGTTTGCGGAATAAAGTTTTGTTGCATTAGCCGTTACGCGCAATTGTTCGGCAACCTGCTGAGGCGAGTAAGCAGGAAAATGAGCCTTCACCAATGCGGCAGCACCCGCCACAATGGGTGACGAAAATGAAGTCCCCTGGGTGATTGTATAACTATCGTTAAATGCTGTTGTAAATATTGCCACCCCGGGAGCGGCGATATCAACTGTGGGACCAGAATTGGTAAAACTTGCTCTTATGTTTTGCTGGTCAATCGCTGAAACCGAAAGCACATTGTCGTAGGCGGCGGGATAGAAAGGTGCATTCAAGCCATCGTTGCCGGCTGCAGCCACTACCAGCGAACCGAGGTCAAGGGTAACGAAGTTAATGAGATCCTGAACAATTTCGCTGCGAAAGGAACCACCCCAAGAGCAGTTAATGATCTCTGCCCCACGTATCCCTGCATATAATATACCACTGTATCCCCGGTAAATGCTTCCGCTTGTAATCTTTTGGTTGTCCGCCGAGTGTTTGGTAAACATGATCTTGGTCTTGAATCCAATGCCGGAGATGCCCGTGCCGTTGTCGGTTCCGGCAGAGGCACAACCCGCAACGTTGACTCCATGCCCCAGCAGGCCACCGGAGAATAACTGTGGATCATTGTCACCGAGAAAATCAGGATCTGTTATATTGAGTGTGTCGGTCCCCATGAAATCCCAGCCCCTGTAGTCGTCAATGTAGCCGTTGCCATCATCATCGATGCCGTTTGGAGGGTCAAGCGGATTTGATGCAATTACTCCTGCCAAGTCCGGATGATCCAGATCACCACCTGAGTCAACAATAGCGATCGTAACGCCTTCATCCCCTTTTGTAATATCCCAGGCTTCGTAGGCTCGAATATTCTGAAGGTAGTATTGGCTCGATTGTGAGGGATCATTGGGAGTAAAGACCATCTGATTTACGTAGTCAGGCTCAACTACTTCGAAAAAGCCAGTCTGATACAAGTCATTAATAAAGTCTTCAATGTTCCGGCCAGGCTCACACGCAAGTTCATAGTAAAGTCCAGGATCAATAGATGATTGTTGACGTCGCGGCCCTTTGTTGAGCCTACCTTGATTAACAGCCTTCGCCGGCATCATTTCTCTGGTGCTCCTCGCCCCGATCTTCGCTGGAATTCCAGAAGCAGTTCTTCCATTTGCCTGACGAAATAAGTTGCGGTGAGTGGGTTTGAGTTTTGCCAACACATAGCCGTGTACGTAGTCCTTGGCTGCAGCTTTCTCGGGAAGCCGAAAGAATCTCTCTTGGGACTGCCCAAAGGTGAATACGTTAAATAAGCAGAATATGACTGTTGCCAGCCATATCCATCTGAAGCTTTGCATATTTCTCACTGTATCAAATCTACTCTGACACCTATGGTCCCATTGCAACTTACATAGATTGCGCTGCCAATTCCGCAACGCGCTTCCAAACCCGGAAGACATTACCGGAACAAATTTTTTCAATATCAGATTCTGTGTAGCCCCGTTTGAGCAACACGTAAATGAGATTCGGGTATTGAGACACATCTTTCAATCCTGTCGGCAGACTGTCGCCCACGCCATCATAATCTGAACCTATGCCGACATGATCGATTCCTGCCAGCTTGACCACATGGTCAATGTGATTGGCCACCGTCTCGACATCGGCATACAGGGATGGATTGTCTTTTCTGAATTGCTCAATTATGGGTTTGGCAAGCGAATCTCTCATGCTCAACCCCTTTTCTGTCAAGAGCACCCGCAGTTTTGTCCTGTTCTCATTGTTTTGCTTTACCACTGTTGAATCGAGAAAAGTAGATCCGAAATTGATCTGAATGACACCGCCATTTTCTCCAAGTTTTTGGATCATGTCGTCGTTCATGTTTCGTTGAAAACCCGGTGTGAAGATGCGGCAAGAAGAATGCGAGGCGATACAGGGCGCCTTCGTCATCTTCATGACCTGGTAAAATGTGCTGTCGTCAACATGAGAGATATCAACCATGATCCCGACCCGATTCATTTCAGCAACCACCTCCCGGCCGAATGGACTTAACCCTTTCCAGGTATGCAATGTATCGTAGGATGAATCGCAAATCTGATTGTCTTTTCCATGCGTCAGTGTGATGTAGCGGATCCCCCGGTCGTAAAAATATTTGACGTTCTTGATATCATTGCCTATCGGGGCGCCGTTTTCCATTCCCATCGGCAGCGAGATGATCCCTTTGCTGAAATTGGATTGAACTTCTTCGACCGAATTAGCCAAAGCAAATTTATCGGGTAGGCTTTGGGCAATACCCGTGACCATGTTAATCAGCGAGTCGGCAAGCGCCTTGCCGTTGTCTGGCTGCAACTGATACGAAGCGGGGATATAGATAGACATGAACGGAGCATCCAGCCCGCCCTTTTTTGCACGTTCATAGTCAAAATCACCCGCGTCAGTCTTAACTGGAATTCCCATGTATTCGCGGTCCACAATGAAATTGTTGACCTTTAAGCGGAAAGGCAAGTCAACATGTCCGTCGGTAATGATGTACTTGTGCGCTAACTCATCAGCGTAGGCATGTAGCTGATCATCATTCATCCGATCCACGGGTTTCTTTTCCGCGCAGGAGCCCATCAGGAAAGCGATGCAGACACACAGGAACATCAAAGTTTTCATAGGTTTGAGTTTAGAATCTGAAAGATAAAAACTTTGGACTTCATGGGAAT
>JANPES010000251.1:0-3874 GCA_031423035.1 Cyclobacteriaceae bacterium
AGTAACCCACCCGTCATTTGCTTGCCTGCCGAAGCTCGGCGTAGGCAGGTTGTCTTTTTGTAAGCAGGAGATGAAAAAATAGTATCGTAATGAGGGAGGATGGCGGGTATTTTCAAATACTCTAACTCACCCCCGTCACACCAAGGTGTGCCACCCCCTCTCTACCTACCTACGCCAAGGCTTCGGCAGGCACGCAAGTAGAGAGGGGGCAGGGGGTGAGTTAGCATGTCGATCGGTGAGTTTACTTTGAAGTAAATGGAGACGTCCACTTTGACAGTGACCTCCCAGAGGTTTTCATATTCATCGAAAAATCCTACATTAAATGTGATTTCAATAACAGCCTACCCAATAAACTATGAAAGAAACCAATCCTAACCCAAAAACTGATCGCCGGCAGTTCCTGGGCTCCATTGCCGCGAGCGCTGCCATCGGAATAACGGCACTCGCCGCCCCACTATCTGTAGATGCTGAGCCCGTACAAGGTTCAGAACTTGAAGCATGGTTTGATACGATCAAAGGCAAGCACAAAATGGTTTTCGATGTGACGCAACCCCATGGAATAACTCCGTTTGCCTGGCCCCGTGTGTTTCTTACCACCAATGGAATGACGGGCACGGCGGAAAAGGACTGCAGCGCGGTGGTCGTATTAAGACATACGGCCGTTCCTTATGCCCTTGCCAGCGGCATGTGGGAGAAATATAAACTGGGCGATGCCGTCAAGGCGGAAGATCTTGCCACCAAAGCCCCTGCTCTTCGCAATCCATTTGAACAACCAAAACCTGGCGAATACAAAGCGCCAGGAGTTGGCCCCATCGCCATTGGCATCAAAGAACTTCAGGCCAGCGGCGTGATGTTCTGCGTCTGTAATATGGCATTGACCGTCTGGAGTACCAATGTGGGAATGGCAATGAACCTGGACCCCATTGAAATCAGGAAGGAATGGGTAGCCAACCTTCTGCCGGGAATGCAAATCGTTCCGTCCGGTGTGTGGGCGCTCGGCAGGGCACAGGAGCGTGGGTGTGGATATTGTTTTGCGAGTTAAGGAACCGCAGAGGCGGTGAGGCGCAGAGAAAATATTAACAGCGGAGGCGCAAAGACGCAAAGGAAAAACAAAGAAAAATATTGGTATGAACTCCACCGTATACGCAGCGTCTGGGTTTGGATTTATTGCGCTCACAGTAATCATGTATGGGCTTGTCATTCGCGAGCTCAAGAAAGGCATCGCACTCACCGCTTGGGATGGGGCAAGGAAGAGAAGGGTATTGAACAAGTTCACAATTACGCTTGCTGCCTGGGCCGCATTCATCCTCGGCGTTTCGGCCACGGGATTCTTCGAAGACTTCTCCGCCTTCCCTCCGCGCATAATGATCGTTCTGGGAATTCCTCTGGTAACCACAATACTGGTTGTACTCTCTAAGCCTGTGAAAGAATTACTGCCTCACATCCCTGCGCGAAGCCTCATCCGATTGCAAGTTTTTAGGGTATTTGTCGAGCTGCTTCTCTGGGCTGCTTTCCTTGCCAATGTGTTGCCGGTTCACATGACGTTCGAGGGCCGTAACTTCGATATCCTGGCGGGATTATGCGCACCACTCGTTGCCTACTTCCTCGCCAACAGCCGAAGGGTGCTATACATCTACAACTTCGTTTCCTTGGGCTTGCTCCTCAACATTGTTATCATCGCCATACTCTCATTGCCCACTCCGCTTCGGGTATTCATGAACGAGCCGGCGAATGTGCTGGTGGCTAGGTTTCCGTTTGTACTCTTGCCCGGAATGCTCGTGCCGTTGGCATATGGATTGCATTTCCTGTCCTTGAGGCAATTGGGTCTGAGGGAGTAGGCCTGGTTGGATTGTGAATTTTCAGACCGGAGATACAAGCGCCCCGCATTTCTCCGTGCCCTCTGCGCTACCTCTGTGTAACTCTGTGGAATAGCTGTTTTACACAGAAACCACTGGGGCTTCACAGAGTTTGTAGAAATAGTTCGCCAGACTTACATTTTCAAAATTTTCAAATTGACCAATTATTCCACTACTTTCAAGGAACATATACGCCCCAATGAAAAAATTATTCTTTCTAGCAGTGTTCAGTCTCAGTATTTCGGCATTTGGTCAAAAAAAGGCTCCCAACAATCTTGACCAAAAGGTAAAAGAATACGATGCCTACGCGATGCAGGCACTTAAGCAGTGGGAAGTTCCCGGAGCATCGGTTGCCGTCGTCAAAGATGGCAAGGTGATATATATCAAGTCCTTCGGAACGCGTGACCTTAGCACTGGCAAGCCGGTCACCAACGAGACCTTGTTCTCGATAGGCTCAACAACCAAAGCCATGACAGCGGTGTGTCTGGGTATGCTCGTCGACGAAGGCAAAGTCAAGTGGGATGACCCGGTCGTCAAACACCTCCCCGAATTCCAGCTTTACGATCCATCAGTCACCCGCGAGCTCAAAGTCAGAGACCTGCTACTTCACAACAGCGGCGTCGGCAACACCGACTTCCTCTGGAGCATGATGGATATTCCTGAAATAGAAATCCTGGAACGGATGCGCCTGGTAGAACCAAGCTATTCGATGCGGGCTGGATTCATCTATCAGAATGTCTTCTACATAGCCGCAGGAAGAGTCATTGAAAAACTCAGCGGCCAAACCTGGCACGAATTCATCCAGTCCCGCATCTTCAAGCCCTTGGGCATGGCACGCACGGCCAGCAAAATGAAATACATCAAGGACGACAACTACACAAAACCCCATGCTAAGATCAACGGAAAGATTGAGGTCATCGGCTACACCAATGATGAAGCGGTGGGTGCTGCCGGGGCCGTATGGTCTTCCATCGAAGACATGAGCAAGTGGGTGCAGTGCATGCTCGACAGCGGCAAGTATACAGGCGGACGATTGCTAAAGCCCAACACGTGGGTATTGATGTTCAAGCCCCAAACCCTCGTTACGGAAAGTGGATTCTACCCGACGGCCAAACTCACCAAGCCCAACTGGACCACCTATGGGCTCGGCTGGTTTCAGCACGACTACAAGGGCCACAAAGTGAACTTTCATACGGGAAGCCTCTCGGGTTTGATTGCACTGAATGCCCAACTCCCCGACCAGGGCATCGGCTATTATTTCCTTGGCAACTACGATCATGCCGAAGTCCGTCATGCACTCATGTACAAAGCCTTCGATCACTTCGGCCTCGGCGGGAGCCGTGACTGGAGTACAGAATTTCTTACCCTCTACAAAGGCCTGAACGACCAACAGGAAAAAGAAGTGGCGCGACTCGAAGGTATGCGCGTGCCTAATACAACGCCCTCACTTCCACTGTCCGCTTATGCCGGAAAGTATACCGATCCGTTGTTCGGAACAGTTGAGGTCACCCTGAGCGGCACAAGCCTGAAGGTCAACGTCAACAATATGGAATCAGCTACTCTGGGTCACTGGAACTTCGACACGTTCTACGGCCCATGGGAAAAAGCTTGGTACGGAAAGGCTGTCGGGCAGTTCACACTCACGCCATTCGGAAAAGTGGAGAAGTTAATTCTTGAGGGAATGGAGCTTAGAAAAGTGGATTAGTCCGCAATAGCTGGAGGTAGTGCTGAGGCAGTTGTCCGGTTTCTGGCATCCAGTTTCCAGAATCTAGCATCCTGGGGGCCCGTCAGTCTCAGCCAATCTCGATCACCACATCATCTGTCATCGGATGCCCGACACATGTAAGCACGTAACCTTCAGCGCGCTCGCTGGCGGAGAGCCCCTCTTCTTCGTCCAGTTTGACTGTGCCTGAAATGGCCTTGCCACGGCACGCGGTGCACAGCCCACTTTGACAAGAATATGGCAGGTCGATGCCTTTGTCAAGTGCCGTCTCCAGGATGGTTCGATTGGGTTGCAC
>JANPES010000252.1:0-8764 GCA_031423035.1 Cyclobacteriaceae bacterium
GATCAATCAAAGCACCCAACTCTTCTGGTGTCGGGATTCGATCCGTGACACGCATACCCATGCCTGGATTCGTGCCATAGGTAATCATTGGAGCGATATCAGCCGCATCAAATTTCAACACCTTGTCATATGCGGCCCCTTCGTCAGTACACAAAGCTTTCCATTGGGTGACCGCGGTATGAAACGCCTCTCCCTGAGGCGCAAATTTTCTTCCGTGGATGTAGGCATAGGTCGTTTCATCCGGGGCAATCAATCCACCACGCGCACCCATCTCGATGCTCATGTTGCAGACAGTCATGCGCGCTTCCATCGACAGGTTGCGGATTGTGTCCCCAGCGTATTCTACAAAATAGCCGGTCGCGCCGCTGGAAGAAATACGGGAGATGATGTAGAGAATAATGTCTTTGCTGACAACCCCCCGGCCGAGAGCACCATTGATCTCGATGCGCATGGTTTTCGGCTTTTGCTGCAACACACACTGTGTTGCCAGTACTTGCTCCACTTCGCTGGTGCCAATTCCGAACGCAATGCTGCCGAAGGCTCCATGGGTGGACGTGTGACTGTCTCCGCATACAATCGTCATTCCCGGCAGCGTGAGTCCCAACTCCGGTCCGATGATGTGAACAATGCCCTGAAACGGGTGTCCCAGATCATAAAGTTCTACGCCAAACTCGCTGCAATTCTTGCGAAGCGTCTCAACCTGATGTCGTGAAAGCGCCTCTTTGATAGGAAGGTGCTGATCTTTGGTCGGTACGTTGTGGTCGGCCGTTGCCGTGGTGCGTGAAGTATTAAATACGGGTATCCCGCGCTGCCGGAGCCCATCGAATGCCTGAGGACTAGTGACTTCGTGGATGAAATGGCGGTCAATAAACAAGGCATCCGGAAATCCTTCGGCCTTCTTGACAACATGCGCGTCCCAAATCTTTTCAAAAATTGTTTTCGGCTTCACAACAACTGTTCGTTTGCAACGACCCCTTTAAAACGAAATCGCCCTGTCAACACGATGTGATGACAGGGCGCATTCCCTTATTCTTTGATGAGGCGAAGATGCTAAATTTTGGCTTCCAGTTTTAGTTTTTTGTTAAAATTCTTTGTCTCTGCTTACAAGTGTTAGTTCGACTTATTGCAAATTCATTAGCCCGTTTGCAAACTAGCTGATCAGTGTGGCCTCAGAAGTTATTGTCACATTGAGTGCTTTGGAAATGATGCAGTTTTTCTCCGCTCCTTTTGCAACCTCCATAAATTTATCTGATGTGATTCCTGGCACCTTGCCACGGATGATCAGATGCACGCCGGTAATTGCCAAGCCTTCCATGTTGACTATTGCTTCGGTATCCAATGAAGTTGAGGCAATTCCTGCCTGGGAGAGGATGGCACAGACCGCCATGGTAAAGCAGCCCGCATGCGCTGCTGCCAATAATTCCTCCGGGTTGGTGCCAACGCCATCCGCAAAACGGGTGTTGTATGAATATTGAGTTTTGTTCAAAACAGAGCTTTGGGTGGAGACACTTCCTCGTCCGGATTTCAAGTCGCCTTCCCAATGTGCCGATGCAGTGCGTTTCATAGAAGTATTGGTTTATTTACTTTAAATATAGCCACGCTAATTGATCATCGCCGCCTCCACTTTCTCCTGCTCAGGCCGAAGTGATCGAACGGCAGCTCCCGCCTGCCACAACTCACTGTTGCGGACTTCCTTCAATTCTTCCGATAGCTTTTCGCGGTAATCCGGTTTACTGCATGTGTCAATGGTCCGTTTCGCTTCGGCTCCACTCGCCACGCTTTCATACAATTCCTTAAATACAGGGAGTGTTGCAGCTTTGAACTTCTTCTTCCAATCCAGCGCACCACGTTGCGCGGTGGTGGAGCAATTGGCGTACATCCAGTCCATTCCATTTTCAGCAACCAGCGGCATGAGACTTTGCGTGAGTTCCTCTACCGTTTCGTTAAAGGCTTCAGAAGGACTGTGACCTTTGGAGCGGAGAACTTCGAACTGTGCTTCAAAAATTCCGGCAATGGCCCCCATGAGCGTTCCGCGTTCACCCGTCAAGTCGGAATACACTTCTTTCCGAAAGTCGGTCTCAAACAGGTAACCAGATCCCACGCCAATGCCGAGTGCGATGACCCGCTGGCGGGCATTTCCTGTAGCATCCTGGAAAACCGCAAAACTGCTGTTGATCCCTTTGCCGTGGAGAAATAGCCTCCGCACAGATGTGCCCGAGCCTTTCGGAGCAGCGAGGATTACGTCAACATCCTTCGGCGGCACAATACCGGTCTGCTCTGAGAACGTCACCCCAAAGCCATGTGAAAAATAGAGTGCCTTCCCCGGCGTCAGGTGTTTCTTAATGACTGGCCATGCGGCAATCTGCCCCGCATCAGAGAGTAGGAATTGGATAATAGTCGCGCGCTTGGCTGCCTCTTCAATAGAGAACAGGGTCTCGCCAGGAATCCATCCGTGCTGAATGGCCTTTGCCCAGCTCTTGCCGCCTTCCCGTTGGCCGACAATGACAGTGAATCCATTGTCGCGCAGGTTGAGGGACTGCGCAGGTCCCTGAACACCATATCCGATAATGGCGATTGTCTCGTTTCGCAAAATGTCAAGTGCCTTTTCCATTGGGAATTCTTCGCGGGTGACTACTTCTTCGAGTGTACCGCCAAAATTGATCTGTGCCATAGTGTAGGTTTTAATGTGTTAGTGTTGAGGTGTTGAAGTGTTAGGTGCTAAAGTGCCTGCCCGCCGTAGCGTCTCGCGTTGGAGGGTTAAAGTGAATACGTTATTTCGTGAGCGTTCATGGAAGGTTCAGCACGCGGAGCGTTTTCATGATACCGGACTTCTTCCACTTCGATGAGCTTTTCAAGCTGGACTTTCACCTTTTCAGCCATATCATTAGTCGTGTGAACCACCATGGTCACACCGCCCCGACGAAAGTCTTCCTCATTTTCGTGAGCTATCAATTTCTTGATGCGCACCCGCCTGCGGTTCAGTATGTTGATGATCCGGTTGAGCACAGAAAAATTATTCTCGGCGATCAAGTGTAGGGTTAAGTCTTGTTTCATCAGCTTTTGGGTTTTGATGTTTCGCTTGGTATCTCCAACAACATTTCTGCCACACCGGCCCCGGCCGGGATCATGGGAAATACGTTGTCTTCACGGCCAACCACCACTTCGAGGAAGAAAGATGTTTTCGAGGTCAGCATCGCCTCCAAGGCATCGTGTAGCTCATCTTTTTGAGTCACCTTTCTTGACGGGATGCGGTAGGCCTGGGCAATTTGTATGAAGTCAGGATTTTGCATTTCAGTAAACGAATATCGCCGACTGTGAAAGAGCTGCTGCCATTGCCTTACCATGCCCAGGAAGTTGTTATTCAAGACAATGATCTTTACCGGAATATCATATTGCATGATCGTCCCCAATTCCTGAATGGTCATCTGAAAACCGCCATCGCCAATCACGGCCACAACTTGCTCCTTAGGCATTGCCAGTTTTGCTCCAAGGGCCGCTGGAAGCGCAAACCCCATCGTTCCTGCTCCGCCAGAGGTGACATTAGTACGCGGCCGCTTATAAGAATAGTAACGCGAAGTAACCATCTGATGCTGTCCGACATCCGTGACAATGATTGCTTTGCCCCCAGTGAGCTCGGAAAGCGCATGAATTACTTCAGCCATCATCAATTCTCCATTCTTTCCGACTTCGTGCCGTACTACCTTGTCGTGCTCAATGTGATTCAAACGCTGAAAACTCTCCCGCCACGCTTCGTGCTGATTTGCATCACAGTGAGTAGTGAGGGCGAGTAGCGCTTCCTTTGCATCGGCATATACGGCGACATCGGTCTTGATAATCTTGTTGATCTCCGCTTTGTCAATGTCGATATGAATTACCCGTGCTTGTCGGGCATAGGTGGCAATATTGCCCGTAACGCGATCATCGAATCGCATGCCTATTCCGATAAGCACGTCACATTCATTGGTGTTTACATTCGCGCCATAGTTGCCATGCATTCCGAGGTAGCCGGCATAATTTGGATGATCGGTAGGAAATCCTCCCAAGCCCAACAGCGTGCTTGCTACCGGAATTCCTGTCTTCTCTGAAAACGCGATTAATTCCTTCGTGGCGCCGGACAACACGATTCCCTGGCCTGCCAGGATGTATGGACGCTTTGCATTATTGATTAGTGTGGCGGCCGCAATCAATTGTGAAATCTGTAGTTCGGGCTTGGGCGTATAGGTTCTGATGTATTCACAGGGAACATAGTCCAGCTCTTCGATCCGCTCATTCTGAGCATTCTTCGTAATGTCTATCAACACCGGTCCTGGCCTGCCTGTCCTTGCAATGAAGAAGGCTTTTGCAATCGCGGGGGCAATGTCTTTCGCTTCGGTAACTTGTATATTCCATTTGGTAACCGGAATTGTCGTATTAACGACGTCAATTTCTTGAAAAGCATCTGTGCCCAATAAATGAGCAAACACTTGTCCTGTTATGCAGACAATAGGTGTTGAGTCGATCAACGCATCCGCCAAACCGGTAATCAAGTTGGTCGCTCCCGGACCTGAAGTTGCGATGGCAACACCCACCTTTCCCGAAACACGTGCGTATCCCTGAGCTGCATGAACTGCGCCTTGCTCATGGCGGACAAGAATGTGGTTCAACTGATCGGCATAATCATAAAGGGCATCGTAGACGGGCATGATCGCTCCTCCCGGATAGCCGAACAATACATCCACATGCTCAGCCACAAGACATTGTAGCACGATTTCCGCCCCGGAGCGGTTTGTCGTTTGGCTTGTGCCCTGCCGGCTTTCAGTCTTCGTCAGTAACGCATCCATCGGCGGCAGTTTTTACTTGTTTGGCGTACTTGAAAAGAACACCGCTGGTCACCCGTAGCGGTTGTACCTTGTGATGTGACCTCCGAATCGCTATTGTCTTTTCGTCAACCAGTAAATTGATCTCGTGCTTCTTAATATCAATTTCAATCCAGTCGCCGTCTTCAACCAGTGCCAGCAATCCTCCTGCAAAAGCTTCGGGTGTGATGTGACCGATCACAAAGCCATGGGAGCCTCCGGAAAACCGCCCATCGGTTATGAGGGCGACAGATTTTCCCAAGCCGGAACCCATGATCAAGCTGGTGGGTTTCAACATCTCCGGCATTCCGGGAGCGCCCTTCGGACCAACGTTTCGGATTACGACGACATCGCCCGCCTTGATTTTTCCTGACTTGATGCCGCCTGCTACTTCAAACTCGCCGTTGAAGACACATGCGCGGCCTTTGAATCTCTCTCCTTCTTTGCCTGTGATCTTCGCCACGGCTCCCTTTTCTGCGAGATTGCCGTACAGGATTTGGAGGTGGCCTGTTTTCTTGATCGGATTATCCACTGATCGAATGATGTCCTGCTTTTGAAACTCGAGTGAGGAAATGTTTGAAAGATTTTCTGCCATGGTTTTCCCGGTAACGGTGATGCAATGGCCATGCAGGTACCCGCGTTCAAATAAATATTTCAATACGATGGGTGTTCCTCCAATTCGGTGCAAGTCTTCCATCAAGTATTTTCCACTGGGCTTCAGGTCGCCAAGCACGGGTGTTTTGTCGGAGATGCGCTGAAAGTCCTCCTGTGTGATTTTTACGCCGACGGATTTGGCCATCGCAATCAGGTGAAGTACCGCGTTGGTAGAGCCTCCCAATGCCATCACAACGGTGATTGCATTCTCGAAGGCCTCCAGCGTCATGATATCCCGGGGCTTGAGGTCACGTTCCAACAACAGACGAATAGCTTTCCCAGCTTCATGACATTCATTGCTTTTCTCCGGGCTAAGTGCAGGATTGGAGGATGAGTAGGGAAGCGCCATGCCGAGCGCTTCAATCGCCGAGGCCATGGTGTTAGCTGTATACATTCCACCGCAGGCTCCCGCTCCGGGGCAGGAATTCTGAATGATCCCTTTATAGTCCTCGTCAGAAAGCTTGTTCGCCAGCTTTTCGCCCAACGCCTCAAAAGCTGAAACAATATTGAGCGATTTACCTTTCCAATGACCACCGGCGATAGAACCTCCGTACACCATAATGGCCGGACGGTTCAGTCTTCCCATGGCGATCAAGGATCCGGGCATATTCTTGTCGCATCCAACGACGGCGATCAGCGCATCATAGTACTGGGCATTGCATACGGTTTCTATGGAGTCGGCGATCACCTCCCGGCTTACCAGGGAATAGCGCATGCCTTCGGTGCCGTTGGAGATGCCATCGCTCACGCCGATGGTGTGAAAAATCAAGCCTACCAGTTCCTGATTCCATACTGCTTGCTTCACTTCTGCGGCGAGCGCATTCAGGTGCATGTTGCACGTGTTGCCGTCAAAGCCTGTGCTGACGACACCGACTTGAGCTTTGCCAAGGTCATGTTCAGTCAGACCAATGCCATACAGCATCGCCTGTGAGGCGGGCAGTGTCATGTCCTGCGTGATGGTCTTGCTGTACTTGTTGAGTGCCATAGTACAGCTAATCAAACAATCCCGTAACTGTAGCTCTTATCCAGCACGATGCTTTGATAAGCCTCCTGAACAATTTTACCCAATGATTTCTTCCAGGGTTTCTGAAAAGGCTGGTCGTCGATAGATTCAATGGCAGTTATTTCCGCGGCCGTACCGCTAAAAAAGGCGCTGTCAGCCATGCTCAATTCGTCAGGCGATACAGTCCGTTCCTGAACCGGTATGTCCAACTCCGTGCAAATCTCCATGACGACGGACCGGGTGATACCCGGAAGGATGCTGCCAGGCTTTGGTGTAATCAGTTCACCGTCTTTCTCTAAAAAGAAGTTTGCCCCTGGTCCTTCGGCTACATTTCCATACATATCAAGCATGAGCGCCTCATCGAATCCCCGGGTTTTCGCTTCTGTTGTTGCCAGAATTGAATTGACGTAGTGCCCGCAGGCTTTGGCCTCTACACGGATAGATTTGGGGTTGGGACGCTCATAGGACGAAATGCATAGCCGGAGCGAACTGCTGCTGAAGTACTTTCCCTAATCCCAGGCCGCGATCAGGATCGATACCTTTTTCGGAGCGGTGAGTGACATGTTGGGGCTGCAAAAAACCAACGGACGGAGGTAGGCATTGGATAGGCTATTCTTCTGCAGTACCTGATACGAAACCTGTGTCAATTCCTCAGCGGTGTACTCCAGCGGAATTCCCATCAACTGGCAACTATTCAGCAGACGGTCAAAGTGTGCCTGAGCCCGGAATATTTTCGTACCGTGGATGGTCTGGTACGACCGGATTCCCTCAAATACGCCATATCCATAATGAAGTGTTTGTCCGAAAAGATCAGTCGTTGCATCCTTTGCATGGACAAAATTTCCATCGAGAAAAAGAATTGTGTCTTCGGAATAATACTGTTGCATATGATTTGATAACAATCGTTAGTTGGTCTGGCTTTCTATAAAATGAAACCGCCCCGGTTAGTGTCAGGGCGGTTGTGAATTCTACTTTTTGGTTAGGCATTCAACATCACCCCGTTGGATTGAGAATAATAATGACAATCAACATCAGCAAAGACAGCTGATGAAATATCATCGTAGCGGATTCAAGGTGTTTTTGAGACAATACTATTTTCTTTTTCACTGATCTTCTTTCTTATGATGCGACAAGAATGAAAAAATGCTGGAGAGAATCAACGTGAAGGCAAAATAAATTTCAAGGAAGAACGAATGTTAGGTAGAATCAAATGCACTACCCAATGGTCGTTAGCTAAGAGAACGAGTGGTGAATTCACGCTTACGGCTGAAACGAGACGTCATAGAGCGCCTTAAGTTGGTTTTGGATTATCTTCTGAGGAATTCTACGGAATAACGCGTTGCGCAACGCGATCAGGATTGGATTTTCCAACTGTGCAATTCTTCCGATTCCCCACGACTGGTTAACAAGGCCTGTGGTTCTTTTGATCCGGTGAATCTCAAATCTCCGAAACGCTTCTTCCGGTTCGTATTTCGAAAGACTGTTTGTAAGCGCTGCTGCATCTTCAATCGCCATGCAGGCACCCTGCCCGAGGTTGGGTGTCGTAGCGTGGGCAGCGTCTCCGATAAGAACTATGCGTCCGAAGGCGAATTGGCGAATCGGCTTCAGGTCGATGATATCTCCCCAGATTAATTGTTGGTCTTTGGTCCGTACGAGAATTTCGGGAATGGGAAAATGGAACCGGTTGAAGAAATTTAAGATATCCTCCACTCGGGCATCCCTCATCCGGGGATCATTGGCCTTCGCATTTAAGGTTGCAAACCAATAGACGCGGTTGTTTGCAAGAGGAACAATTCCAAAGCGCCTTCCCTGCCCCCACGTCTCGCACATTTCTTCCATGTTTATCCCTGGGGGTAGGTCGTCAATCACGGCGCGCCAGCAGGTATATCCGGAGTATCGTGGTCTTGTTTCTGGAACAAGTTTATTTCGAACGATGGAATGCATCCCATCGGCAGCGATGAGATAGTCTGCCTCCTGCGTAGTTCCATCTGAGAACGAAACAGAAACGCCAGTCGTATGCTGATTAAAATCGACAGCAGATTTTCCGAACTGAATGGTTCCCGGCAAAAGTAAACCTGAGAGTATGCGATGGAGGTCTGCCCGATGGATCGTAAAACTATTTTGAACCCCAAACACCCGCGTCAATTCTTCAATATCAGTTTCACTGATGGTACGTCCGTCATGATCCTTGCAAAAAGCGCGTTTTAGTTTCTTCCCTGCGCCAACGACCTCCTTGTCAATCCCGATATACCTGCTGGCGCGCCGTGATTGA
>JANPES010000253.1:0-9313 GCA_031423035.1 Cyclobacteriaceae bacterium
CAAGAGTATCTTGAGCACCATCGAAAGCCCGGAAATATTGATACTGATACTGTTATCCTGGAGTAAGAATTTCATTCTTTATTGCAACCTATCGACTTCCAGTCGATAGTGGTTTAGTTTGGGGCTAAAGCCCAAGCTATGTTGATCTCCTTGTCCACGCCCTAAAGGGCGCGGCAAGAGTAAGTCCTGCAGGGCGAGTAATGTTTTGGGGTTCTATTGCCTCGCCTTCTTTGGCCCACCTTTTTTGCCCCACCTTTTTTGCCCCGCCTTTTTTGCCCCGCCTTTTTTTGCCCCGCCTTTTAAGGCGGGGATTGTGTGTAGTAGAAACGGATGGACTTTAGTCCAGCGGAAGAGTTCGAAGGGGCTATTGGGAGTAATGTCACATGGGCCTAATGTGGCAATACGTTCACCCCTCAATCAGGGGGAGCTTATGCACTTGGGCTTTCAAAAGTTTGCCGCGTACGTCTATATAAATTTCAGCGCCTGGCTTGGAGTGTTCCACCGCAACATATCCTAACCCAATTCCGATTCCCAGCATAGGTGACTGTGTGCCCGACGTCACTTTTCCAATGGCATCGCCGCCGGCATCCTTGATTACATAATCATGGCGGGGAATTCCCCGGTCGATCATTCGGAAGCCAACCAGTTTCTTCTTCACGCCGGCTTCTTTTTGCTCCTTAAGGCTTTCAGCGTTGGTGAAGTCCTTCGTGAATTTTGTGATCCAGCCCAATCCCGCCTCGAGGGGTGATGTCGTGTCGTCAATATCGTTTCCATAAAGGCAAAAGCCCATCTCCAGCCGCAGCGTGTCTCTTGCACCAAGCCCAATGGGTTTGATATCTTCCGGTTTTCCCGCTTCGAAAATCGCATTCCAGGTTTTTTCGGCTGCGTCTTTGTGAACATAGATTTCAAATCCTCCCGCACCGGTATAGCCCGTATTGCTGATGACCACATCCGCTGTCCCGGCAAACAAACCGACAGCAAAATGGTAATATTTGATAGTGGACAGATCCACAGGGGTTAGCTTCTGAAGAATCCCCACAGCTTTAGGCCCCTGGACTGCGAAAAGACAAATGTCATCCGAAATATTTTTCATTTCTGCCCCTTGGGAATTGAACCGTGAAATCCAGTTCCAATCCTTCTCGATATTTGAGGCATTGACAACGATGAGGTAATCGTTTTCTTTCTTCTTGTACACAATCAGGTCGTCCACAATCCCGCCGGTTTCGTTGGGCAGGCAGGAATACTGTGCCTGGCCATCCACCAGTTTGCTGGCATCATTACTGGCGACGCGTTGAATAAGATCCAGTGCCTTGGGTCCACGAACGGTGAATTCGCCCATGTGTGAGACATCGAATACGCCAACGCTATTTCGCACCGCCATGTGCTCCTCAATGTCCGAGCTGTAGCGGACGGGCATCAGGTAGCCAGCGAAGGGCACCATTTTCGCGCCAAGTTTCACATGAAGGTTCTCGAGCGGCACATGTTTTATTTCCATAGGAGGTGGCTAAAGTGCGCAAAGGTAAAGAATACACTTCATTGAAGAAGCAGGCCGGAGAGCTGATTTTGATTCACATACTTTTGAAAAGCTGTCGGAGCGAGAATCCCCCGAAGGGTCTCCAGTGCATTGACGGCATATGGATCGAAGCCTCGGGCAAGAGCGACAGGAATGTACGCCTTGAGTATTTTAGCTGATCGTGGGTTTACTTGAAGGGCGTCGGCGAGTATCCCGTAGGATTTCCTTGAGTCGCGCTTGAAAAACCGTGACGCAGCGACGATCCCATCGTCGAAATACCAGTTGTTTCGGGCCAGCCACTCAAAATTTCGTCCTGCGGCAGTCATGTCTCCCGAAGCCTCTTGTTTCAGAGCTTCGTAGTAAACCCGTTCAGATTCCCGGTAGGGCCCAAAGAGAATGCCTTGTTTGATAATGGCCTGAAGGTCATCCATTCGGCCTTGGGAAGCCAGAAGCCGAAGTTCAAAATATTTTATTTCGGCAAAGAGACGGGTATCGGTCAAGTGTAGCCCTTGAAGGTTCTTGTATTGTGCCACGGAAAGAGAAAGTTCGTCATCGGCAAAATATTGCCTGGCGCGATGCAGAAACGCTTTTGCACGGAAGTCTTCATTTTTAATTTGTCCAACCAGGCGGCTGAACAGGATTGAATCGTGTAGCGGAATCCGATAGCGAGCATAATATAGCCTCTCTCGCTCCGACAAGTCGGGAAACCACGATGGCGGAGCGCCGAGCACGCGTTTCATGCTTTCGACTACGGCCTGGAGTGTAGTGTCTTTCCGGTTGCCTAACGTGTCCCAGGCGACAAGGGCTTCATCAATTCGTCCCACTTCAGCGAGAGAAACTGCATTGGCCTGAGCAGCTGGGACGGATCTATTGTTAAGCGCGTACAAGAAATAGGAAAGTGCAACATCGTGCTTCTCTTGATCCATGGCCATAAGCCCTAAGGCATAATTGTTCGGCCCGACACTGCTACCAAGGAATATTGCTTCTTGAAGCAACGAAAAAGCCCTGTTGACCTGGCCCGATGCGTAGCAAGCTTTTGCTGCCGACTGTAGAATCATGTGGCGGAAGGACAGGTTCTTTTCCTTTTGAGCAACAAGGACGCACGTGGAAAGGAAAGCGGAATCGATTTGATTCGTTTGATTAGTGAGATAGTTTGCGAGGAGGGACGCTGAAAAAATGTCTAGGATAGAATCTTTTGGGAGCTTGACCTTTGCTGACAACGTTCTTCCCTGTCTGTTGGCAAGGGCAAACGCATTGCTTCTTACCGAAGGTGATCCAGATTCCAATTGAAAAACTGAATCTACATAATCGGGCATGTCTGCTTTGACGATGAGCCCCAACACATTCATTTCCGCCGAACGCCGGGTTCGATGATCCTTTGCCGCTTCTGTAAAATAGAATTTAGCAGAATCCGCCATACCGATTCGCGCGAATGCGAGCCCCAGGTTGTTGCGGATTACGCCGCTTGCTGGATGCAGATTTTTTCCTTTTCTCAGCAGCCGGATTTCCTCGTACGCGTTTCCGGAGAGGATAAAAAGGTTATCTGCGTTCAGGATTGTAAATTCCGTAGGGCGAAAACGGTTTGCGTCAACAGCGTAGTTTTTTTCTTTGCCATAATTTCCATTTGCTCCTTCCAGAGCGGCGAGGGCTGTCGCCGCATGCTGATTGTACGGGGCATAGACATGAGCTTGACGGTACGCTGTGTGTGCGGAAACATTGGGTTGTCCAAAGTGAATGTCACCCATTGCCGTATAAAACCCAGATGTCAAATGATTAAAGTGCGCAGCCCAGTTGTTATAGAAAATCAAGGCCAGGGTGACAATCAGTCCGGCAAAGCGATAACTGAAATAGGGCATGGTCGTGGGTTTGTATAGGACCGTTGGAATGGGGAGGTTCTTTTCAAACATTCCCAGAAAATTGGAGACCACGTATAAGAGAAACATCATGCCATACCCAATGTGCGTATACAGGATGAAATCGTTCAAAGACAGGAGAACGATGTCATTGGCTGATGAGATAAAGTAGCCCATCGTGGCAAATGCCATGGTGCCGAATGCGAAGATGAAATAGATCAGCAACACCTCATTTTTGAAAAGGAACTCATAGATCGGGAAACGCTGACGGATAGTCCATACGGCGAGGACACTGGATGAGAAAAACAATAGAAAAGGCGACATGGTGTAGTCCCAGTCCATCCATCCAATCCGGTCCAAATAGGCGACCCAAAGATTAAGCAGGTAGATTGTACTGATGATCAGGAATTGCCTAAGGCGATGTGTGCGGGAACTCGCCAGGGCGAGCGACACAAACGAGGCCATAATCTGATGGGCCACCAGCATGATGAAGATTATGAGGAGTACGAGGGCAATGGGTAATGTATTGACGGCGAGGTAGCGAAGTGGCTGAAGGACCGGTGATGCTGCGTTAACCACAATTCCAAGAAGTGCGCAGAGCACCGTAAAGGCCAGAAGCCTCTTGAGAAACGAAGCCGAAGACTGGAAAAATTGAAAAAAGAAAAGCACGCCCAAAAAAATGGAAACGATAATTATCCCCATCATGGGATTCCCGGACCCTGCCAGGGAAAGTGCATCCCAACGAAAGAGGGCGATCAAAAAAGCCATGATGGTTGTACCGGCATAAAACCAATACCGAGGAAGGGCCGAGAGTATCGCAAGAAGAGCGGAAAGACTCAATCCAAAGAGTATGAAGTAAACGTCTAAGGCAATGACATTGGGTTGAATGGGGTTGCCAAGCCAACGTTCGAACAACACATAATTTTCTGCACTGAGTGTGAATTCAAGGTTACCGCGCTCAAACGCGTAGAGGGGTAATTCTTGTGTCTGCAATTCCTGCAATTGTTGCCAGCTGTAAACTGGCCAGGGATAAAGGGAGAAGGAGATGACCGCACCAAGGAGAGCCAATGCAAAAATGGTGACAAAGAAGAAGAATAGTTTTTGGTAGTCGGGCCGCCAGGAATTCAATAAGGTACGCAGGGTCATTTGGAATTATTTCCTTGGGCAAATGATAAGGGATGGCTAGTCTATAACCTTGGGAACACGAAAATACCCGTCGTCGTGAAGGGGTGCCTGTGAAAGTGCTCGATCATGAGAAAGGTATTCCGTGACGGCATCCGTGCGGAATACGTTTATCTCCTGGCTCATCGATACAAGTGGAGCAACATTTGTTGTATCTACTTCGCCAAGTTTGTCTACCCAGGTAATGATTTCTGTCATGTCAGAGATCATTTGCTCAGATTCGGAATCGTTGAATTCCAACCGAGACAGGTGAGCTATCTTGTCAAGCGTTGAGCGATCTATTTTCATTCTTACTTAATTCATCTGTGATTACTTGAAATACCTGTTCCTTGAGCCTTTCAACATCACCAATGGCCATTCCCTTGGTATCTATTGGCTCATGAAAAATTACTTCTACGACTCCCAGCTTGACCAGGAATTCATGGGGAGGTAAAATTATCCAATTGCGGGGTATGGTGACGGGAACGATTGGGATTTGTTTCTCAATAGCGAGTCGAAACGGCCCCTCTTTAAATCGGGCCAATTGGGGCGGATAAGGCGAAAATATTCCACCCTCCGGGTAGATGACCAGGCTTTTGCCCTCGTCAAGCGCCAGCCCGGATTTTATATAAGTGTCATATTTGCTCCGGAGTTTGGCCCGGTCGACCGTGATGTGAAGGTGCCGGTACATCCAGCCAAAGAACGGAATGTTTTCCATGTCGCTCTTCCCGACAAATATGGAATCGATCGGATTGAGCCCCATCGTAGGGATGTCGAGATAAGAGAAGTGATTGGGACAGAAAATATATGTCCTCTCAGGATCCAATTTGGATCGTTCGACAACCCTGTATCCCAGGAAGCAGAATAGCAGTGTGCCCTTTGCCCAGATCCGATTAAGGACACCGATCCACCTATGCTTCCTTGGGAAGTAGATGGGGACCAGGAACCACGGAAGCAGGATCGCAAAGAAAAGCATGAACCCAAACATGCCTTGGATCGTGTTCAGTCTCCTGAGAAACTTCATGTGTCTCTTGGTATCAGCGTGCGTTTTGACCGATTGAGTATCACCCTACCGCACGTTGCTAATTGGTTTGGGAATAACAATCAACTCTGTCTGGCGTCCATCGATGTAGCGAAATTCCTTGCCGTCAAAGAAGCCATCCTCTTCTAGTTGAATACGAACCTCTTTCTTCCATTCGGCAATCGGCACGGCGCAGTTCAGCTCAATGGAGTACGCCGTATTCGGGTGCAGGGGATACTCGCCTGTATGGGGTACGCCGCCTTGCATGTCCCACATTCCGATGGTCGTTCCGGCAGCATGACCGTGAAGGCCGATCGGGTGTGTGTAGATAGACGGGGTGATACCGTTATCAATTGCCTGCTTCCTCGATTCAGCGAGGATCTGGTTGCCGGTTTTCCCTTCCTTGAAATTGCCAGTCAAATAATCCTGAAGTGCATTTCCTTTGGCGAACGCTTTTCTGAGGTATTCAGGTGCCTCCGTTTCGCCGGCGCGAAGGATGTAAGCGTGCTCTTGCGTGTCGGTATTCAACCGAAGGTAAGTAATACCAAAATCGACGTGAAGCAGATCACCCGGGAGAATAACCAGGGGCTGAGGCCGCTTGGAGGTAATGGCATCCGATTCGTTGCGCTGAACCGAGACCGAGGTATGAAACCAAGTATCCAATTTTAGTTCTTTGATTTTTTCGCGATACCACCATACCACATCCTCAGTCGTAGTCGCGCCGGGTTGAATTACCTTGTCTGAAAATCCTTCGGCAATAATCTGGTGAGCTATCCGGCAGATTTGTTGGTAAACGACCATTTCTCTCTCTGTCCGTGACTCAAGCCAGGAAACGGCCAGTTTTTCTGCTGAAGCGATATTCCCTTTTAGTTCTTTAGGAAGAACCCGAAGGAGATTGTCGTAGTCATTTGCGGTAAGCCCATCGGCGTGGCCGAAATGCTCGGCTTTGTTTATGCCGATCTTCTTTGGTTTACGTTCAGCAATGATCTTTCCTAGTTGGGCCCACTGATCGGGGTTGGCATCAGGATCCCAGGCACGCTTGAAAACCTTGCCGACATCGTAGCGTGCAACAGCCAGATACTCCATTTCTTTGCCGGCGCCGGGGTCAAACGCGAGAAGCATGGTTGTACGCCTTGCAGCCATCCATGTGGCGGGCAGCATGGTTCGTATAACCGGATCTTCATTGTATTCGCGTGAAATGATCACCCACATATCAAACCCTTCCCTGCGCATCAGGCCCGGGAGTAGTTGACGAAGCCGGTCCTCCAGTATATCATCAATTACCTTTGATTGCTCACGCTGCGACAGAATGGTTGGGTATTGCCCGACGGCGAGACTCAGATTTAAGCAAAGCGCCAGTGTAATGATGACTTTCATTCAACAAGATTTTGGTGGATTATTTGACTATTTCAAAGCAAGTATACAACGTTCATTCTTCAATAGTTCATCAGCTCGCGCAACATCAATATGGGATTTTGCATCGTTCATTTGTTCTTTCATTTCACTTTTTATTTTGCGCACGTTAAGGGCTTCGATGAAACGCTTGACGTCCTCTTTTGTTTCCAGAATAAGTTTTGGAACAAGCGTTGGCTTTTCATTGTCGTCTTTGGCGACCATGGTGAAGAACGATGAATTTGTGTGTTTGACATGACTGGTCTTTACGTTCAAGGCCTCGACCCGAATGCCGACCACCAGCGATGATTTTCCAACATAGTTAACTGATGCGTGCATAGAGACCAACTCACCAACTTCAACGGGTTGAAGGAATTCGACATTGTCGACTGAGACAGTCACACAATATGTTCCGGCATGTTTTGTTGCGCATGCATAGGCCACTTTATCCATGAGCGACAGCAGGATTCCCCCATGGATCTTGCCACCGAAGTTGGCGTAGGCAGGAACCATCAGTTCGGTAATGGTGGTCTGAGAATGGCTAACGGGTCGGGCAGGTTCGTTCATGTGATTGATGCGAGTGAAGGTACGTGTTGCAATGGAAGAAATACAACCGGAAGACAAAATTTGATCCTTGCTAAAGGAGATTCATTGGCTTGTGAGACAAATAGTTGAATCTCCAAACCATGGCGCTGGCGGTTAGCGTTAACCCCAGGAGGAGTCCAGACCAAATTCCCAGCGCCCCAAATCCAAGCGGAAAGGCAAAAACGTAGCCCAAGGGTAATGCGATTACCCAATAGGCCACAAAGATTAGCATTGATGGAATCTTTACATCCTGTATCCCACGTAGCGCTCCGGCACAAACAACCTGCATGCCGTCGGATAGTTGAAAGAATCCGGCGATGATCATCAGCGGCACCGCGGCGGCCAGCACGGCCGGATCATCGATATAGAAACTGGGCAACAGGTGTCTGCCGGTGATAAATGCAATCGCCCACATCAGCATAATCACAATGGCCATGCCGATCAAGGTGAACCCGGCCCGCCGCATCGCCACCGGATCCCGCATTCCGTAGAACATGCCTACGCGAATCGTGGCCGCAGCGCCAAGGCCTGACGTTGTCATGTAGCTAACCGTGGCCAGGTTGAGAGCAATTTGGTGTGCCGCCAGGTTTGCTGCACCCAGCCAGCCCATCATGATAGCGGAGAAACCAAATGCGGCAGCTTCGAAAATGAACTGCGCTCCAGTGGGAAGTCCAATGTGAAGCATTCGGTTAAAAAGCGCCCGTGAGTAGTTGCCAACGCTGAATCCTGCCCGGAAGGAGACAAAACGTTGTCCATAGTAAACATAGGCCGCCATCCAGATGGCCATCACGACCCGGGCGATGAAGGTTGCCCATCCAGCCCCGGCAAGTCCCATCTCCGGGAAAATCCAGATGCCATAAATCAGAACATAATTCAAAACAATGTTGAGGAGGTTGCTGACAATCATGATAACCATAGCCATCCTTGTCCGCTGAAGCCCCTCTGCAAATTGCCGGAAGGTCTGAAAGATCATGGTAGGGATGATGGAATAGGTAATAATCAACATATAGGGGATTGCCAGCGTAGCAACGTCTGACGGTTGTCCGATATGATGCACCACGTTCTGTCCCGCGACTACAAGTGCAACGAGCAGAATAGCTATAACCAGGTTGATGACTAATCCATGGCGTAGACTTTCAATTATCTTTTTGTCTTCACCTGCTCCGGAGGCCTCTGCAACCAGTGGCGTCATGGCGTAGGATACACCAATGCCGAAAAAAAGGAGCACGCCAAAAAAACTGTTAGCTAACGCGGCCGCCGCCAGCGGAATCGCACCCGTCCACCCAATCATGATGCTGTCAGCCACGCCGGTCATTACCTGCCCAAGCATGCTGATCATAACCGGGTAGGCGAGGAGGAAGCTGGTGCGGGCTTCGGAGCGGATGGGGGAGAGCGTAGACACGATGGAAGGTGCTGGATACTGGATACTGGATACTGGATACTGGATACTGGAAACTGGATGCTGGATACTGGACGGGCTACTGGTAGCTATTGGGATCTTTGTGTTGGTCTCGGATGGATTGGAGGAACCTGTTTATCTTCTTGCCGAGCAAGGTAGCTTTATCTGAGATTTTTTTGCCACAGATTTCACAGATTGCCACAGATGAATACTTTCCAGTACCCAGTACCTAGCACCTAATACCTAACACTGTAGACTACTGAAATAAGTTGACCGCTTTTTGGGCTTCAACCCCACAAAGAAATGGCTAATAAATCAGATTTTCAACCCAAGGATCAACGGAAAAGGACGCTTCGGTATTTCAGTGAGAGCTTCAAGAAGGACAAGGT
>JANPES010000254.1:0-4856 GCA_031423035.1 Cyclobacteriaceae bacterium
CAATGTTCCAAATCCACGGTCGTAGACCCAGTGCTTGCCCGAGAGATCTTCCATACGCACCCATACGCCCTGTTCGGCGACATGCTTATAGCTTCTATCCTTCAGTTTCTCAATTCCCTGTATATAAACGCGGTCATTTCTTGTTGTCACAAACCCGAAAGATGTTTTACGCAGTGATTGCCGATCAAGCGGAATGACAAAATTCAGGTTAGGGTCTATGACGCCTTCGAGCACACCATTGCGTACCCAATAATGCTGGTCACCCCATTTCCGGGTCTCGTCAAACACAAAGTCTTCCTTGAAATCAGAGCCACCGGCCAAATGCGCGATTCGTGCCGGCGTAGTCAATATCTTCTTGTTGCCCTTGGTGAGTTGAACAACCGAATCCAGTACAGCAATATCTTCAAAGCCCGATGATAGCAAGGGTAAGCCCACCAGCGTCATGACCGTCCAACGATCATCGGAATTAATTCCCACAAACCGGTTAGCGATGACCAACGCATCATCTACCGGCATGTGCGTAAGACGGAAGCCGGATTCATGAATGACAAGCCCACCGCTGTCCGTTGCAATGAAGATGAAGCCCAGGCCCAGGTCATCAAAGTCTTTCAGGGCCCCATTCCAAACCATCTTCCCATTGCGAGCGAGCAGGCCCTCGGAGGTGACGAGGTAGCGGTCCGTGATTTCGCCGCAGCGATAGCCTTCAGGGACTTCCTTAAACCGGGGAACAATGACTTCTTTCCCACCTTCGTCAATGAACCCGTAGCGACCCGATTTGATAACGGGCACCCAGTAACCATCATTGGTTTGCTCCGATTCACGCTGAAGGGAATCGGTCTTCCATGCACTATTGCCAATAACCTCACCATCACGCTCAAGTGAAAAAAGCAGGGCTTTTGCCCGCGGTGCCCAGCGGCTCTCCGGGTATTTCTTGAGGAACTGAAGAAAGTATTTCGGCGAACCGGGTGCTGTCGTCAGTTCGAATATTTTCTTCTCGGCTAGCGGCCGGTACGGGCTTGATGAAAACGCATGGTAAAACCGCTCATAGCTTGAAAGCCGTTTGTCTTTCGTACCCTCTTCATACTCGAGCTTTTCCATTCGATCTCTTGCCTCACGGGCGCGATGGGAAGAAGGGTAACGCGCTATGAATTGCCTGAACGACTTTGAAGTATTTGCCTTCAGTGCCTTGACAAAGGCCTGCTCATCGCGAAGCTCTATGGCAACTGGAACTTCTTTAGCGCCGGCATACCGCAGTATAAAATCCTGGTACGCCTCTTCCGAATCGGTTTTTTTGGCTCGCTCAAACGCCGCGCTATCGATGGAGTTGCGCAGCCGCTGAACTGAGGTCATGTCCATAATCGATCGTCGGCCCAACTCCCGTCCGGTCATGAGCTTCGCGGATCTTCTTTGATAATAGCTAGCCGAATCGATTTGGAAGGTTGGATGCTTCCCGTTAAAGAAATAAAGTGCCATCAGGTACACCGGCTCGGGGTCGAGAGAATCTTTAACCATCGCTTTGCGAATGGACTGTTCTGCCTTGTTCCACTTCGAACGGTCGGTGATGGCGTTGAGTTTTTCGGGTGTAGTTTGGGCGTAGCCGTGCTGGACCACGAGAAAAGTAATTGCCAGCAGCACACGGTTCATATCAGGATAACGATTTAACACGTCAAATAGTGGACAGAAAATGAATAATCCAATTTGCGTGAATTTCCAGAAAATGCCCCTGATATGGTAAAACTATCCTCGATTTTGGCACATCCCATGTCTAACCGTGTAACCTGGCAGTCCTGGTGAAGTTTCCGTCACATACCTAAGTCAATAATCATACCCTACTCAGCATGTTGACCAACTACCTTATCTCCGCCTTGCGCAACGTAAAAAAGCACAAGCTCCATACGTTCATCACGGTCGTTGGCCTGGCCCTCGGTCTGATGACGAGCCTATTGGCCCTCATGTTCGTGATGGACGAGCGCTCCTTCGACAACTTTCATTCGAAGGCAGACCGAATGTACAGGCTGAACAAGATCAGCCTGGAAGAGGATGGCTCCATGTTCAAAACCGCAGAGACCTCCGGCATGATGGGACCCACGATGGTCGCCGAATATGGCGAAGTGGAGCGCGTGGTCCGGTACAGCCCTTGGTACAATACGGTTGTACTGACCAACAAAGATCGCAACGTCGAGTTATCGGAGAAAGATATCCTGATTGTCGACAGCAAGTTCTTCCAGGTCTTCGACTTCGAACTGGTGAGGGGGTCCGCCGACAAGGTGCTCACACGTCCTGGAACCATTGTCCTCACCGAGACACTCGCCTCATCGCTTTTTGGTGCCGAGGATCCGATCGGGCACACGATTGTTGGCATCAACAATCTTGAATTTGAAATCACGGGCATCGCGAAAGAAGCACCGCGCAATTCACACATTCAATACAAAGCGTTGGTTTCGTGGACCTCAACGGTTCCCCAACTTGGAGCCATGCCTTTTGAGTGGATGAATAACTGGATTGCACAAGGAATCAATACCTACGTATTGCTCAAGCCCGGCGCAGATGCCAGGGCGCTTCATTCGAAGTTTGCCAAATTCATGCAGGACCACATGCCCACGCGTGTAGATAGCTATTCGCTGTACCTCCAGCCCTTTGCGGAAGTGTACCTGGATGCCAGCGAAATCAAGTACCATGGAATGTCGAAGACCGGAAGCCGACAATACGTTATGGTTTTTTCGGTGATCGCTGGTTTTATTCTCTTCATCGCCTGTGTGAACTACATCAACATCAGCACGTCGAAGGCTACCCGTCGATCGCGGGAAGTAGGCATGCGAAAATCACTGGGTGCCACACGTAAACAGTTGTTGGGACAATTTCTGGGTGAGTCACTGGCCACCACGCTGCTCGCCGCCTTGGTGTCCATCTTCCTTCTTTATGCCGCTGTGCCCTACTTTAACAACCTTGCCGGAAAATCACTTCCCGTCAGCTTGCTCTGGAGCGGCACTGCACTGGCCGCCTGGTTGATTTTAATTTTGGCTGTCTCGCTGATATCAGGCATTTACCCCGCTTTCGTGTTGTCGGCCTTCCGGCCGGCCGACGTGTTGAAGGGGGCGCGGACCAAACTCGCTGGCCATTGGCCCCGGCAGGTGCTTATCACTTTCCAGTTTGCAATTGCCATCATCATGATTGCGGGAACCGTATTGGTATATCAGCAGATGCGGTTTGTATTGTCCAAAGACCTCGGCTTCGACAAGGACCATATCCTCATATTGAACCTCACCACCGACATGGTTCCGAAAGGCAGTATCCTCGCCGAAGAAGTTTCGCGACATCCATCCGTCGTGAGTACATCGCTGGGAAGAACTGCGCTGGGCATGGGCGGGGCAAGCACCCGTGTGCAGCCTGAAGGTTTCCCGCCCGACCAGGTGGAAGTCCGCATGTTCCCTTCGGACGGAAACTTTCAAAGGACCTATGATCTGAAAATGGCTGACGGGCGTTTCTTCGATGTGCCCGCGAAGGCCAGTGACTCCAGTGCCGTTATCATCAATGAAACGCTCGCCAAACAACTGGGCTGGTCAAACCCGATGGAGAAGACCATCAAGTTCAACGCCGACGGCATCGCTTCACCGGTCATCGGCGTATTGAAAGATTTTCATTTCATGTCTCTCTATCAGGAAGTACAACCTTTAGTGATGTGGATCAGCGCACGCAATCAGCGGAATCTTTCTATACGCTTCAATGGAAATCCGAAGGAGCTGCTGACTTTTCTTGAAGGGAAATGGAAAGAATTCGAAAGTCGTTATCCTTTCAAATACACGTTTGTCGACGATGCCTTTGCCCGCGAATATCAATCTGAAGAGAAGCTGTTCCAGACAGTAATGACCTTCGCTGGATTGAGCCTGGTCATTGCCTGCCTCGGACTTTACGGATTGGTTTCGTTTACCCTTGAGCAGCGGACCAAGGAAATTGGCATCCGCAAGGTGATGGGCGCCACCGTAATGGGACTTAATTTCATGGTGAGCCGCAGGTTCCTCGTCCTTGTGGCCGTCGCCAGCCTGGTTGCCGTGCCCCTGGTCCTCCCGCTAATGAACCAGTGGCTGGACAAGTTCGCTTTCCGGGTGGATATTGGCCCCGGTGTGTTTGTGATGGCTATCGGGTTTACGTTGGGCGTTACATTGCTGGCCGTGAGCATCCAGGCGGTTAAAGCAGCCATGATGAACCCGGCGGATGCTTTGAGGACGTAATAACTACAGTTCACGTGCATTTCTTGCAACTCACGTAACCTTGATCCAGATTAATGGTATATCCTTTAAAATAACCCACTATGAACTTGCTCAAACGCATCATTTTGGTCACTGGACTGCTCGTAGCCGGTCTATCGGCCGCAGTTGTAGCTCAGATCCCGTCCCCAGAACCTGTCCGTGGGACCCCGGAACCTGTCCGGGGCATAGAGCCCATCCGTACGATTGAGCCCATTGAAATTGATATTGATATTGAACCCCTCAAACCATTGGAACCCCTTGAGCCCATAGAACCGATGGAGCCAATGGAGCCCATCGAGATCGAACTAGAGGCAATGGAGGCAGGACTGGAGGCGATGGAGGAAGCGCTTGAAAGCATCGAGGTAAAACGTCTTGTTGACGTTGAAGAGATTGTGAATGAAGCGATGGAAACGGCCCTTGAAAGCGTTCAGGAAGCGCTTGAATCACTGGAGGTCAGGCTGGAAATGGACGAGCTGGATCTAGACCTCGATGAACTGGATGAGCTCGACATCAACGTTGACGTGGACGAGGACAGGCAACATGAGAAACACATGGATAAGCACGACGACAAACACAAAGATCTGGTCAAGATCAAGACCAAGGATAAAG
>JANPES010000255.1:0-3358 GCA_031423035.1 Cyclobacteriaceae bacterium
CAAAAAAGAAAAGCTATTACAATAATGACCTGTTAACTGATTAACTTAATGCAAGTCTAAAGGTTGGTGTTCCGATGTCTCATCGGGTCACCAACAACAAGCACACTCAATGAGTTGTTGGTGACCCCGAAACGGGAACACCAACAACAGGAAAATGGTCAGCCAGGGCAGCGGTTCACTGCGGGGAAGTTGAAGATATTGGACTAACCCGATATGCCTGCTACCTGATTTCCTATAATGGAGACTAATAGCCCGTGGCAGACTTAACTAAACAAGACGACACCATAGATTTGAAAGAAAACAATTGCTAATGAAACTGGCCCTGCATTATACAGAAGTACTTAATGGGAAGTTTGCGCTTAGTTCAATTAACCTGATGATGGTCTTTCAGGTAAATTGTCCGGGGTGTTTCATGCACGGCTTTCCTTTAGTGAAGGAATTGCAAGCCCACTATGGCAACGAACTTTCATGCTTTGTTCTCGCTACCGCATTTGAAGATTTTCACTTAAATACAGAAGAGAATGTAAAGTTAATGGTAGATACCGGTGAACTTGTCGGCGAAACATTAAAAGCACAGGAAGCCGGCCATCTTCATTGGGATCGTACGACTCTATCAGTTCCTGTTCTTATTGACGAGGTAGTCAATCAGTCAGAATTGCATCAATCAGAATTTGTTGAAAAAATAATTCAAAATATGCTTGACCCGAATACAACCACGGCCGTGGAACAGGAAAACCTGAGAGCCACACTAGACAATTATTTTAGTCAGCTTCCTAAATGCGGGAGGACGTTTGCAGCAAACCTCATGCGAGGGACACCTTCATTTTTTCTGTTCTCAGATTCGATGGAGATCCTGGTTCAATGGTTTGGTCATGTTGACCGGCTAGCAGCCAAAAAAGAACTGGATAAATTTATTAACAAGAATCATCGGTAAGTTCCCTTATAGCCTCTTATGGCGTGTCCGTTGAAGGAAGCCACGAACTGCATTTCAACATAATCCTGGCACTCAAAGCAAACAACCTCTACCATTTCCTGTTATTTGGTTAGTCACTAACAAGTAATCATGGGAAACTACCTCATTATCGGCGCTTCTTCCGGCATCGGAAAAACACTGGCAAGTCAACTCCTGGACGCTGGGCACAAGGTTTATGGCACATACTGCAAGAACGTATGCCACTCGGAAAACACCTCTCTTGAATACCATCCACTCAACGTTTTGGATGAGAATATCAGTCTTGATTTTCTTCCCGAATCCATCCAGGGTCTTGTCTACTGCCCCGGTAGTATCAACTTGCGGCCGTTTGAACGGATTAAGCCTGCCGACTTTACGCAGGACTTCAACCTGCAAGTATTGGGCGCTATAAAAGTTATTCAACAGGCACTGCACAGGCTGAAGAAAGAAAAGAATTCCGCTATACTCTTGTTCTCCACAGTCGCCGTACAGACAGGTATGTCTTTCCATTCGCAAGTTACTACCTCTAAGGGTGCACTGGAAGGACTAACCCGTGCTTTGGCTGCAGAACTCTCTCCTTACATTCGTGTCAACTGCATCGCCCCGTCGCTGACCGACACACCGCTGGCGGCACCACTTCTCAACAGCGACCAAAAGAGAGAAGCCAATGCCAACCGGCACCCGTTGAAAAAAATCGGCACACCGGAAGATATCGCTAACTTGGCTGAGTTCCTGATTTCCGACAAATCCGGATGGATCACCGGGCAAATCATCCACGCTGACGGAGGCATGTCGTCCGTCAGGGTGTAACACATGAAGATTCTCCTCACCGGGGTAACCGGATATATCGCGCAACGGCTTCTCCCTGTCCTTCTCCAAAACGGACATGAAGTGATCTGCTGCATAAGAGACAAGAACCGATTCAACGTAGCCAAGTTCAATGCGCCAAATCTCCAGGTCATAGAAGTAGACTTCCTCGTGAAGGGTGGATTGAGGAATATTCCTGAAAATATCGACGTGGCCTACTACCTGATTCATTCCATGTCATCGCAAACTGGCAACTTTGAAGAGATGGAAGCCCGATGCGCAACGCACTTCAAACTACGCATGCGTGAAACACGTGTCAAGCAAGTGATCTACCTCAGCGGAATTGTGAACGCCGACCAGCTGTCCAAACACCTGTCTTCGCGAAAGCAGGTAGAGGAAATTCTGGCAGATAGCCAATATGCCCTCACCACCCTTCGGGCTGGAATCATCGTTGGTTCAGGAAGTGCTTCCTTTGAAATCATACGCGATCTCGTCGAAAAGCTTCCGGTGATGATCACACCCCGATGGTTGAAAACAAAATGCCAGCCCATCGCCATCCGGAATGTGATCGAGTTCCTGTATGGAGTGATCGGCAAAGGCGAAACATATAACCAGAGTTTTGATATTGGTGGACCTGACATACTCACCTATGAGGAGATGCTGCTAAACTTTGCCAGGATCCGGGGCCTGAAGAGGCGGATCTGGGTAGTCCCGGTGATGACCCCCAAGCTATCCTCCTACTGGCTTTATTTTGTCACCTCCACTTCCTATGCCCTCGCCACCAACCTGGTCAACAGCATGAAGGTTGAAGTCATTTGCAAACCCAATCAACTAGCCGAACATCTCAATATCAGGCTAATCGGCTATGATGAATCCATTCGCCTGGCCTTTGACACGATTGAACAGAATCAGGTACTCTCCAGCTGGAAGGATGCGCAAAGCAGCGACCTCCTCAAAGGGGGCATCACCAAGTACATCGAAGTTCCGCAGAACGGCTGCTTTACAGACACACGCAAAAGAAAGGTAACGGATCCCATTAAAGCACTAACGCGGATATGGAGCATCGGCGGAAAGACCGGGTGGTACTATGGTAACTGGCTTTGGGAAATCCGGGGTATTCTGGATCAACTGGTGGGTGGCGTGGGGATGCGGAGAGGAAGAACAAACGACACCGAGATCTCAGCAGGCGAAGCCTTGGATTTCTGGCGGGTGCTGCTCGCCAGCAAAACAGAGAAGCGTCTTCTTTTATACGCAGAGATGAAGTTGCCCGGAGAGGCCTGGCTCGAATTCAAAATTGATGAGAACAACATCCTGACCCAAACAGCAACTTTTCGTCCCTTGGGACTGCTCGGCAGGATTTATTGGTATAGTGTGCTTCCTTTTCATGGGTTGATTTTCAACGGCATGATCAAGAAGCTTAGCGCATAGAAAAGAAATCACGTCTGCTTGCGATTTCCACTATCCGTTGATTTCTATGATCAAAGCAAGCACATTTTGAATAATTTTATGCTGCTATCTTCACATACATTTTCTGGTTATTCACACAGGAGACTACTCTTGCCAACAATTTACACTTGCCCGCATTCAGCACACTCCTCT
>JANPES010000256.1:0-4247 GCA_031423035.1 Cyclobacteriaceae bacterium
TGACTCCCTCCTTCCGGTACCACTGAAGCAACCGCCAGGAAGAAAATAGAACCGATTCCAGGGAAGGCACAACAATCAAAGCATGACCATTCTTGCGCAGCACTTTGCTGACATTACGAAACATCGCCACGTTTTGCTCCACCTTGGGAAGCATGATAACATTGCAACAAAACAGGAAATCAGCCGGCTCAATCCTCAACTTCTTGCGTGTCAGATCGGCTTGTTGAAAACGAATATTCTTGAAAGGTCTTGCCTTTGCAAGGCGCAGCAGTTCTTTAGAAATATCCACGGCAAGGACTTCCGCAAACGCCGGAGAAAGAAAAGATAGTGCTTTTCCGCTGCCACAACCAAAGTCAATGGCCCGGTGGGACAGATCACTGTGCTTCTTGAAAAAACGAGGAAGCACTTTGTTCTTGTCGCAAAGAAAGACATCGAAAATTTCGTCGTCATACCCTTCGCCGATCCGGTCCCAGTGAGCCTCTTCGTTCATGCGGTCCCGGATTATTTCTCGCCAGGGTGGTAGGTCCTCTCTGCATTTCGAGTATAGTCTTCTTTGTAGAACAGCACATCCTTGAACTGCCCCTGGGCATACATCGCCGCCTGGTCATTGAAATGTTTGGAGTCTGGAATGCCGCTGGATCCACCAATCATTACCGACTTGGCGCGAACCTTCCTGCCAAATTCAACCACTGCCACAAAACTGTTGCCGTTGGTGCCATACATCCGTTTCGTGTTGGGATAGCGCCGGCTGCCATAGGAGGCCAATGATCCCCAGAATGCCGATGTGAAGGGCACGCCCAAACTGGGTTTGGTGTCATCAAAAGAGGGCTCGATGTTCCCATTGATTCGTTGGAATCTATTGATGGCTCCCCAGGCTTGCTTCCAAGAGCCAAAGTCCTTGGTCATTTGAGTTAATGCTCCTGCCAGAGCGACGAGTTTTTCTTTGTCTGTTGTGTTGCTTTGCAGAAAGCGAATTACACTAAGCTGGTCACTTCCGACCGGAATCCGGGCAGATACATCTTGCCGTAGTCGCTGTGCCCAATGGATTGCAAGGGTTGTAGGAACAGAAGTGGCAGACCATTTCAAATCCCAGTTCCGCAGGAGTTGAATACTCTCCAGGTATTTGGTCATCAGCGTATCGTTTGACGGAGCCGCTGCGTCATATGCTTTCAGCAACGAGGGCAAAAGCTGCTCGAATCCAGGTAAATAGGGATCATACGCTGCGCCAATGAGTTTCTCAAGAGTAAACGAGAATTCGTCTTTTAAAACACGAACTGCATGCAGTCCTCTCGGATTCTCAAAATCAGGGGCCATGTATGACGGATACTTGCTTGGGTCAGGGCTGCTCTTACCGGATACGGAGAATGGCGTATTGTTACAGTTTTGTATCCAGCCTTCGGACGGGTTAACGACATGCACAATTTCTTCTACGGGATGCAGACCCTTCCACTCGGTAGCCGGGTCGCTCCCATCAACCGGTTTGGACCAGTCGAACTTCAGATCACGTCGTGGAATGAAATCGCCATGCCAATAGGCGATGTTGCCCTTGTCGTCTGCATATACTGTATTGTTGGACGAGTTTGTTTGCAGGTCCATGCTCTTTTTGAAATCGTCAAGTCCATTTGACTTCGTACGCATAAAGGATTGCGTAAGTGCCTTAAGCGGCTCTTGCATTAGTCGTGTGGAAATCCACTTTCCGTCCCGCTCAGCAACGACTGGACCGTGATGCGAGTGATAACCGGTGAACTCTCTTTTTGCATAGCCAGAAGCCGTCTTGTACCGGATGGAAATCTTTTTCGCAGCCATTGGTCGCAGTTCATTGCCATACTTGTAAAAGACCTTGCTGCCCTTCTTTACAATTGTCTCCTTATACTCATCTATGACATCGGTGGCAGTGGATGTATGCATCCATCCGCAATGTTCATTAAAGCCCTGGTAGATGAAAAACTGACCCCAGGTGGCAGCGCCATAGGCGTTGAGACCCTCATCGCTTGTCGCCTGAAGTTCTGAACGGAAATAAAATGAAGTATGGGGATTGATAAGAAATAGCGCGTTTCCATTTGCGCTGCGGGATGGCGCTATCGCAAACCCATTGGATCCGCGGGGTTCAGAATCGGGCCCAAGGCCATCATCGCTTACTTCTTGCTTAATATTAGCTTGTCCTTTGCCATAAAACCAATTGAGTTCATTCAAGGAAACCGATTCGATATCACCACCGATACTCCCTTCGCTGAACAGCAACGGCATCCAGGGTTGAAAACGCCTGATTAACCTGGGTTTGGTTTGTGGATGGGTGTGTAAATAGTAATTGGCGCCATCGGCAAATGCCTGGCATACTTTCTTCATCCACTCCGGGGCCGTCGCATATACAGCGATCGCTTGAGTGGTATCCATGAACAAACGCATCCGCAGGTCGTGATATATGAAGGCTTCGCCCTCTGCTTCAGCCATCCGCGCTGTGGCGGTCAGGTAATTGCGCTCTACCCTGGCAAAATCATCTTCACATTGGGTATAGAGCACGCCGAATACCGCGTCGGCATCGGTCTTGCCAGATATGTGGGGAACTCCCCAAGCGTCGCGGGTTATTGTAATCTGGCTGGCCTGTGCCTGCCAACCACTGATTTCCTGTGGCGTAAATGATTGGGCCATCAAAGTGGCAGAAGTCAGGATGAGCAATAATGTCTTTATCATACGGAAAGCGTTGACCCAGTTAATCCAATAAATGTGCGAAAAAAAGTTGGGTCTCACCCTACCGGTGGCGGGATTTGTAGTTCCTTTCTTTCTTTGGGACTTAGCGCGAAGAAAATACAATTCTCACGCAAAGACGCAAGGAGCGCTAAGGGATTTTACTTACTTATTCGCAAAAGCAAATTTGAAGTAAATCAACAGGAGGCTCAAAAAACAGATGATGCTGTTGGCCAAAATAACCGGCCACAAATCGAGTGCGATGCCGTACACAAGCCAAATCAATGTGCTGGTAAAGACGATTAACATCATGGTTAGGCTCAAGTCATTCACGCTCTTCGTCTGCCAGACCTTATAGACTTGGGGAATAAAGGTGACGCTGCTCAAAAATGCACCAGTGTGACCGGCAATTTCAATCCAATTCATAGTTCATGGTTTTTTGCCACAGATTACACGAATTATCACAGATGAGTAAATAAATCAACGAATCACCGAATCAATTCTTTGCCACAGATTACTTAAACTTCTTTAACCACCGGTTTGCCTCGTGGTTAAGCTTTAGTTTCCCGTCCCTAATATACAGCTCCAGTCTGGTATTCATTTGTCCCTTTGAGGTCAAGTGATAGTTGCCGCAGTCATGGCACAAGTACACCGCCACAGGCCCCCCGCTCCCTTCCCCATGCCGCGTTGCTGCCTCAATCAAGGCATCTTCTGCGAGGGTTTCAGAAGAATAGACACGTTTGCCAGTAATACAGGTTGTTGCCACAGATTATCACAGATTTGTTAGTTGCCAACGAATCACTGAATTACCGAATCAACGAATCAATTTCTATCTTGCTTTCTAAACTAATTAGAATGAAGATAGCGGAAATACACACAAAAAGAGGCGTGATGAAAATTAAGTTTTTCGAGAAAGACGCGCCAAAGACAGTAAAGAATTTTATTGACCTGGCTGAGAAAGGGTTCTATAATGGCCTCACTTTCCATCGGGTCATTCCCAACTTCGTCATTCAGGGCGGCTGCCCCCAGGGTACTGGCAGCGGCGGCCCTGGATACCAGATCGACTGTGAACTCACTGGCGAAAACCAGTATCATGACAAAGGCGTCCTCTCCATGGCGCATGCCGGGCGCAATACCGGTGGCTCCCAATTCTTTGTCTGCCATAGTCGCGACAACACAAAACACCTGGATCGCAATCATACGGTCTTTGGAAAAGTATTCGAAGGCGTTGATGTCATCAACCAAATCAAACAGGGCGATGTAATGGATAAAGTGGTTATCGTCGACGAGGCCTAGCCCATTCCCAAATTCCCAAATTTTCAAATCCCCAAAGTCTCAATGCTCTCCTCCCCCCTCCTCCAATCCAACCCTAACCTCCATGTCTTCCTGCCGATCTTCTATCTGGTATGGTCGGATGCGGTATTGACGCCGACGGAAGTCAAGGCCATCCACGCGTTGATTGAAAAGCAAGGGTGGCTGAGCGACGGGGAAATCAGTTTCCTGAAAGCACAAATGAATCCGCAACACCCTCCAACCCCTGATGAATTCAATGCGTGGCTTCG
>JANPES010000257.1:0-4022 GCA_031423035.1 Cyclobacteriaceae bacterium
ACCCCTATCTGCTGTAGCCCATCTGCAACCACTCTATACAAGATGTATTCATTCTTGAAAAAATTGTAGTAATCGCGGAAAAAGGTTCTCGAATCAATATTGCATCCGCCAAACTCAAACTGGATGATACCCACCCTCCCCTCGCCGATCATTCGTTTTCCTCCGTTGAGAACCGCGAGTTCATGACCTTCAACATCAAGCTTTAGAAAATCAATGCGCTCGATTTTGTGCTGATCACAAAAGAGATCAAGTGTAGTCAATTCGACTGTCTCATGATTTAAAAATTCGATATGGTGATAGGACAAATCGCGCGGATAGACGGACGCAAGGCCTGATCCTTCCTTATCAAAGAAAAGCTCAACAGATTCGGGCTTTTCTCCCAGACCCTTGTTAATCAGGTGTACGAAAGAAAGGTCCTTCACCTCCTGGCGAAGGATGGCGAATGTTTTCTTCGAAGGCTCAAAAGCATAGAGTTGGTAGTTCATACCCTGCCACGCCTTAACAAGATGATTAACAAATACTCCCCGATTGGCACCCACATCGAACAACACCGCTGAAGGAGACGAAATCATGTGACGGATGTCTTTCATCAAACGGGCTTCGCCATTGTGTGTATAATCGCTGGCACGGCCGTAGTTCAGACCTTTCAGCGCCAGGTTGTAGAGGCGTTCGTAGAACCATTGAAGGCTATGCTTTCCAAGAATGGGGTCCAACAGGCTCATGATCGGTTCAGCGGTTTTGGGCCGAAGCCCGAATGTTTTGCAAATAAAGTATTTTGCGGTCAGATAATTCCATCCATGGGCCTGATTGTCCGGCAAAGCATCATCACCACCATCATCAGTTACGTTGGTGTGGCCATCGGATACATCAACTTGTTGTATCTCTACCCGCGCTTTCTATCCCCAGAACAGGTCGGCCTGATGCGAACCGTACAAGACGCTGCCATCCTCATGGCGCAGTTTGCCCAGTTCGGACTCGCCCAGAGTATTATCCGTTTCTTTCCGCGCTTCCGCGAACAGCAGGACGGTGGCAAGAATTTCATCAATCTCATTTTGCTGGCCGGACTAGCGTCGTTTGGGGCGTTCCTTCTTGTATTTTTCTCACTGGAGTCAATCATCGTTTCATACTTTGAAACGAATGCAGCCGATTTCATTCACTACACCGGGTTGGCACTGTGGCTGACCTTCATCACTGTGATGTCCACCTTGCTCGAGGTATACTCTCGCTCGTTGCTGAAGAATGTCCTGCCAAACTTGTTAAAGGAAATTCTTGTCCGTGTTCTTTTGGCGATACTCATATTAATGTACTTCCGTGAGCTCCTTACTTTTGAGCAGGTCATGGTGGGATCAGTCCTCATTTATGTCCTGACCTTCACGATTCTGCTGGCGTCATTGGTTGCGGAGGGTCGCCTTGTATTTGGCCTTGCATTGAATATCGATCCAGCAGTTCGCAAGGAACTCATCCGGTTCAGTCTGTTGAGTTTCGCCGGCACAGCAGGGCTCATCATCATCGGCAAAGTTGACAGCCTGATGGTGGCGGCATTATTGGGATTGGCTCCGGTGGCAGTGTATACCACTTCATTCTACATGGCCACCGTGATTGAAATCCCCAAGCGAGCAATGACGCAGGTGGCTACGCCGTTAATCTCGCGGGCATTTGAAAAAAATGACATGGTGGAGATCAGGACCATCTACCGAAAGACGGCCTTGAATCAATTTATCATTGGCACGCTTCTATTGATCGGTATTGCAGCCAACCTCGATTCTATCTTTCTATTGATGCCCAAAGGGGAAATCTACTCCACAGGAAAATGGGTGGTTATTATTGTGGGTGCAGGAAAGCTGGTGGATATGTTGTTTGGGCCAAGCAGTGAGCTCATCGTGTATTCGCGATTCTATTGGTTCAACATCGTATTGATTGTTGTATTGGCAGCCGTAATCATCATCGCAAATAATCTACTCATTCCCCACTATGGAATCGAAGGTGCTGCCATGGGCGCGGCCATTACACTTGTAATTTTCAATTCCGTCAAATACGTTTTTATCTGGGTGAAGATGTCTGTTCAGCCATTTTCCATGGCGTTTATTAAGGTAATCGGAGTGGGTGCCGTGGCATGGGTTATTCATTTGCTTATGCCAAAAATAGACATCGTCCTTCTCGACATGATAGTCCGCTCTGCCTTGATCACATTGGTATTTGGCGCCCTTATTTTATGGATGAGGTTGTCGCCAGAGGCTAATGATCTTTCGCGAATGGCTTTGAAGAAACTAAAGACCTGGAGTTAGTTGTATTTTTGATTCATGAAGAGCGCTTTAATTGTTGTTTTCTTTTGGGCGGCACATTTCCTGAACGCGCAGCCCATTGATGTTCAATTCAAGAATTCGACCAAAATCTCCACACAATTAAATGGTACGACCCAAACGCTATTGTTGACCATTCGGGGGCCAGTTGCATTCAAGGAAATCGCCAGTGTTTCATTTTGGGAAGCCATCCCGGATTCATCAACTATCGTCAATCTCAGATCCCACGGAATTGCAGTCTACTTGAAAAAGCAACGTCTTGCTCCAATAAAGGATCAAATCGCGGAATCAGAGTACAAGTCCGACTTTAGCCTCGGCCTTGGTTTGGGGCTTGATTTTGGAGGGATTGGCGTACGTACAACTGCGCTCCCCCGAGGCCCTGTCAGCCTGTTTGCCGGATTGGGATATTTCGGGTACAATGTTGGTACCGAGTTGAAGTTCAGCCCGAAGAAACGAAGTTCTGGTTTTCTATCAGCCATGTATGGCTACAACGGGGTTGTTGACAATGGCATCTATGGAAGACAAATGTTTTACGGATTTTCATTTGGGTTGGGAGTGAAAATCAGGGCGGCCAAGAGTGACAAAAACTATTTCAGTCTTCAAACAATTTACCCGATCCGGGGAAGCGATTTCAAGCAAGCAGCCGGCACTTCATTTGTATTCCCGATTCTGATTAGCATTGGATTCCATTTTGGTTTTTGATTCTGAGTCAATCGCCTATTCCTACTGTGAGAATTGTACTGTAAGCCTGTAGCCTTCTCGACAAGAGTCAGGATAGCAGTGACCTCGCCACTCGCTGGCAATTTCTCACGCCGGGTGGCTGGCCCTGAGAAGTCGGGAGTCAGTCGTGCCTCCAATCAAATAAAGTCAAAACTGGTGTGTAACCCTTAGGCACCTGATCAGTATCACATTCGTTACTGTGCAACCCCTGGGCTATCGGCAAGTCCTTCCACTACCAAACTCATCACAAATGATCAAACATTCATTGCTCCTTATCTATCGCAATTTCCTACGCGCCAAGAGCTATTTTCTCATCAACCTGATCGGGCTTTCTGCTGGATTAGCATGCACCCTGCTCATCTACCTCTGGGTACGGGATGAATTGACCATGAACAAGTTCCATGAGAAAGATGCCCGGCTCTTCCAGGTCATGGAACATCAGAAATACGCCGATGGGCTCATGACCACAACCTCCACACCCGGGCTACTGGCGGAGACGCTGAAAGCGGAATTTCCTGAAGTCGAATATGCCGCCACAACCACTTGGGTGAATTCATTCAACCTCTCCTTGAAAGATCATAACGTGAAGGCCGACGGCTACTACGTAGGCCCCGACTATTTCAATATATTCTCCTATCCCCTGCTTCAGGGCAACCCAAGCCAGGTGCTGCAAGACAAAAGTTCTATTGTAGTCTCCCGGTCGCTGGCGAAAAAGCTTTTTGGGACAGACGAAGATGCACTTGGAAAGATCGTTGAGCTCCAGCACAACAAGAGTTTTACGGTCACTGGCATCTTTGAGGATCTGCCGACCGCTTCTTCGATACAGTTTGAATTTGTTCTCTCCTTTGAGGAGTTCAAAACGGAAAATGAATGGGTCCTCGATTGGGGTAACAATGGGCCTGCCACATTTGTCATATTACATGAGGGCAGCAATGCTGAAGTATTTTCCAAAAAGATTGAGAACCTGATACAAACCAAGAATGATGATTCTGAAACCCTCCT
>JANPES010000258.1:0-2462 GCA_031423035.1 Cyclobacteriaceae bacterium
AGACTCTTCCGCCGCCATCTTTAAAGATGGCGTTCTCATTGCGGCTACCGAGGAAGAACGCTTCCGTCGCATTAAACACTGGGCTGGATTTCCCAGCGAAGCCGTGAAGTTCTGCCTGAGAGAGGCCGGGATAACCTTGAAAGACGTTGACCATGTTTGCATTGGGCGAGACCCCAGTGCCAAATTGTTGAACAAGGTTGGGTTCGTTTTGAAAAATATTGGCAGGAAGAACACCTTGTTGTCGGATCGGTTGAAGAATTCCAGTAAAGTTGCCAGCCTGGAACATGAACTTGCAGCCATCGGTGGATTAAGTGTATCGGAGATCAAGCCCCGCATCGTACAAGTCGAGCACCACCGCAGCCACCTCGCTTCCGCTTTTTTCGCTAGCCCGTTTGAAGAGGCGGCGATACTTTCAATAGATGGCTCCGGGGATTTTACCACCACCATGATTGCCGTCGGTCGTGGCAACCAGATTGAAGTGCTTGACTCCGTGGATTTTCCAGTGTCCGCAGGGTTGTTCTATACTGCCTTTACGCAATACCTTGGCTTCCCGCATTATGGCGATGAATACAAGGTGATGGGCCTGGCCCCTTATGGTAAACCGGTATTTGCTGATGAGATCCGAAAGATCTTTAGCTTTAATTCAAATGGGTTGTTCGGATGGGATGCTTCCTATTTTGCAAATCCCACAGAGATCAAGCTGGATTATTCTACGTCTGTCCCGATCATTTCCACCCTGTACGGGAAGAAGATCGAAGATGTTTTCGGACCTGCCCGCGAGCCCACGGAAGAGCTAACTCAAAAACATAAGGACATCGCTGCCAGTGTTCAATTGGTCTGCGAGGAATTGATCCTTCACATTCTTAATCACCTTCATCGCCGAACGGGATTGGAAAATATTTGTATTGCTGGCGGCGTCGCACAGAACTCGGTGGCCAATGGAAAGATTTTGGAGAAGACCGCCTTTAAGAATCTCTACATTCCTTCTGCCGGTCATGATGCGGGTATCAGCATGGGCAGTGCGCTTTATGTGCACAATCATGTGCTCCGTAATAAACGTGCCCCCGCGATCTACAGTGCCTATACCGGCAGCAAATTCTCCAATGATGAGATTGAGACTTTTCTCAAGGAGCAGGGTGTGAGCTACCGTCGCCTGCCGGATGATGAACTCTTCGAGAAAATCACGGATAAGTTGCTTGAGCCGGGGGTAGTCGGTTGGTTTTCGGGAAGGGCAGAGTTCGGCCCACGGGCATTGGGTGCACGCTCCATCCTCGCCGACCCGCGCAACCCAAAGGCGAAAGATTTGCTTAACTCGAAGATCAAACGTCGAGAAAGTTTTCGCCCGTTCGCCCCCTCTATCCTGAAAGAATATACCAGTGAGTATTTTGAAAAAGTCGAGGACGTTCCGTTCATGGAGAAAGTATTTCCCATCCGTCCTGAAAAGCGCTCCATCATTCCGGCGGTAACGCACGTGGATGGCACCGGACGATTGCAAACAGTCATGAAAGACGTGTCGCCTCGGTACTACGGGCTCATTGATTGTTTTAGAAAAAGAACAGGCGTCCCCATTTTATTGAACACTTCGTTCAATGAGAATGAACCCATCGTCAATACTCCTCAAGAGGCCTTGAATTGTTTTTTACGCACTGAAATGGATATGCTTGTGTTGGAGAACTGTCTGATTGAGCGATGAATGTTTTTCCTTTGCGGCCTTTGCGTGAAACTTTGCGGCCTTTGCGAGAAAGGGTTCACGCAAAGTGCGCAAAGGAACCGCAAAAAACGCAAAGACAAATTTTACGGACAGGATGAAAATCTCCCTCCTCACCGTTTCCTTTAATTCCGCAGCAACCATTGGGCATACCATTGAGTCCATTCGTTCACAGGATTACAAGAACATTGAATACATCATTGTTGATGGTGATTCTAAAGACGGAACCGTTGAGATCGTTAAGTCGCATGAAGCTATAATTAGCAAGTGGATCAGTGAGCCCGACCAGGGCATTTATGATGCGATGAACAAGGCCATCCGCCTGGCCACCGGGGATGTAGTAGGCATCATCAACTCAGATGATTTTTATGCAAGCCCGCAGATTCTTTCCTCCGTCGCTGATGCATTTTCCGATCCTTCCGTGGACGCCGTCTTTGGCGATCTGGTTGTTGTTGATCCTCAGAACCTGGGAAAAGTAGTGCGGCGGTATTCTTCCGCCCGGTGGAACTCTGAAAAATTCGCCTGGGGTTTCATGCCTGCCCATCCAACCTTCTTTGTACGCAGGAAATTCTATGAGGAGATCGGCCTCTTCAAGACCGATTACCGCATTGCTGCAGACTATGAATTACTAATCAGGTTCTTGTTTGTGAATCGGCTCAGGTATCGCTACCTGCCGTTAACTATGGTTCATATGCGCAGGGGAGGAGTAAGTTCGCGCGGCCTGATGAGTAATATCATACTCAATCAGGAAATT
>JANPES010000259.1:0-26941 GCA_031423035.1 Cyclobacteriaceae bacterium
GGGCTTTCATTTTTTCTTTTGCGTCGCTCATGGGAATAAAGTGTTAAAGTGTCTACGTGTTTAAGTGCCTAAAAATGATTGTATCCGAAAAAATATGCTTCAGGTAAAATTGCCTACAGCCGGGAGCCAACAGCCAAAAGCCAATAGCGCGGGGCTGAAATTACCATTTCAATAGTAATAAGGAAATCAGCCATTAAAGAATAGTTTTCAACGGAATACCAGATTAGATTTTAAGTCATTAATCCTTAACGATTAACGTGCAACAATCTTAATTTGCACTTTCATGCGGGCGCTGCCAATCATTTTTCTTACGCTTTCGGTTTCTGCTGGATGGTGCCAGCTGAACAACATGGTCTTCGAGGACCGGATGGCACTTGATGCCCCGGATTCCGGGAAGCTGTTGGCCGGATTAAATGCACTGGGCTTTTTTAAGAACAATGAATACGTTCGAACCATCGTCAAGGGATATACGCTTTTTGGGTATCAGTTTCAGCCTTATCTGAGCTACCATGTGGCCAGGAATGTGCGGATTGATGCAGGGGCTTACTTTCAGAAAGATTTCGGGAATAGCGATATCTCTACTGTTGCGCCTATTTTTTCTGTCAAATGGAAATCAAAGGACTACTCCGTGATTTTTGGAAACCTTGAAGGAAGCCTGAATCACCGGCTGATTGAACCCCTCTATGACTTTGAACGTGTGATGAATAACCGGCTGGAAACGGGTGTTCAATTCCAGATCAATCGTGAGGATTTTTTTGCCGATGCATGGATTGACTGGCAGTACATGCAGTACCTGAATGATACCAAACAGGAGCAATTCGTCGCAGGGCTCTCCATGCAGAAGCGGTTGTTGCGTCTGGGCAGCGGGGCATTGTACGTCCCGCTCCAGGTGATTGCGCGACACCAGGGCGGTCAACTTGATAATGCCAGGTTGGCCATCCAATCACTGGTAAATACCGCAACAGGCATTTCCTGGATTCAGCCAATGGAAGGGAAGATTAAGGAAATTGCCCTGAGCGGCTATTACGTTTTTGACAAGGACATTACAAAAACGCGGCAGGCTTACCTCGACGGTGATGGCGTATATTTTAACGGATCGGTAACAACGCAATTTGGTTTGGAAATCATGGCGAGTTATTGGCAAGGGAGAGAGTTTATGGCCTTTCAAGGCGGTAAGATATATTCGGCCGCCTCTGTGGATGGTCAAACGATTCAACCTTCGCCGAACCTGATGATACTTCGATTCCTTTACAATTACCCTGTTGCTGATAATTTGGTTTTATCGCTTCGCTATGAACCTTTTTATGATCTGGCGTATGGTTCGTTTCAGTATTCATACGGCTTTTACATCAATTACAGAGCACGGTATTTCCTGACAAAACCCCGGTCGTAGCATGGTGAAGAAAATTCTCGGGGTTAGCCTCCTGGTGCTCCTGGTGCTTGTCACTTATTATTGGTCATTGATTTCCTACGGAATAGGGCAGGGCATGGGGCAATTGAAGATCATCCGGGGTGCTCGCCCGGTGGAGGAATTTCTGGCCGACCCTGGCTTCCCTGATTCGCTCAAGACCAAACTTCAACTCATCCGGCAGGCCAGGCAGTTTGCCATCGATTCTCTGGGACTGAACGATACCGAAAATTACACAACCCTTTATGACCAAAAGGGTGAGGAATTGATGTGGTTGGTTATAGCATCCGAGCAATTCCGCCTGGTAGAAAAGCGCTGGGACTTTCCAATCATCGGCTCCTTTCCTTACAAAGGGTTCTTTCTAAAGGAAAAGGCCCAGGAAGAACGCGCGATGCTGGAAAGCGCAGGTTGGGATGTAAGCATCCGAAATGCCGGCGGATGGAGCACGTTGGGCTGGCTCAATGATCCGATCCTCAGCGGCATGCTCCGCCAAAGTGAGGGTGATCTCGTCAGCACCATTATTCATGAGATGGTACACGAAACGATTTTCGTGAAAGACAGTTCTGAATTCAACGAGAATCTTGCATCGTTCATCGGTGATCGGGGCGCAGAACATTTCCTGCTTCGTGCCCTCGGAGACACCTCGCGACAATACCAGGAATACATTCACCACGATGACAACTACCGCAAGGTGATTGACCACTTCCTTCGGGGCACCAAATCACTGGATAGTCTTTACCAGACGATGACCGAAGAAGAACCTATCGAGAGCAAAAAGGCTCGGAAGGAAAGAGCCATCCGAAGGATTGTCGAGACATTTGACACGATCAGTTACGGCGACGGAAAGAGACGGCAGAATCGCTTTGGTGACCGGTTGCCCAACAACGCTTTCTTCATCGCTTACCGAACTTATGAATCCAAGCACGATGCAATGCTGGAGGAATGGAACGGACGGTTTGATAAGGACCTGAAGAAGATGATCAGCTACTACCGGAAAGCGTACCCGTCTCTGTGACATGAAGCGCAGGTTAAGTATTTGTTAATACCTTCATCTTGGTTTTACATTGGATCGAATCTTGGGTAGTTTTGAACACCAAAAAAATCCTGCCATGGGTAAAAAGCCCGCTTACAAAGTTCTGGTTGTTGATGATGAAGAGCCTATTCTTGAGCTTTTGAAATACAATCTTGAAAAGGAGGGGTATGAGGTGAAAGTAGCATCCAATGGCCATGCCGGCGTTGAAGTTGCCAAAAAGTTCAAACCCGATGTGGTGCTCCTGGATATAATGATGCCACAGATGGACGGAGTCGAAACTTGCCGGCAACTGCGGGCGATGCCCGACCTGGTAAATACCTTTATTGTCTTTCTCACCGCACGCTCGGAGGAATACTCTGAAGTGGCAGCATTTGATATCGGCGCAGATGACTACATCACCAAACCAATCAAACCCAGAGCCTTGATGAGCCGGATTCAAGCCCTGCTCCGCCGGGATTCTAAAGGGAAGACCAACTCAGGTGTGATAACCCTTGGCGACCTGGTGATTGACCGCACAAGCTATACCATCCGGTTGCAGGGCAAGGAGATCAATCTTCCCAAAAAAGAATTTGAATTACTTTTTTTCCTAGCCCAGCATCCCAATAAGGTCTTCAGCCGCGATGATTTGCTGCAGAACATCTGGGGTTCCGACGTGTATGTTCTTGCACGCACAGTAGATGTTCACATCCGCAAAGTTCGGGAAAAGATCGGAGATGATTACATTGCAACCGTTAAAGGAGTCGGTTACAAGTTCAATCTGATCTAATCCATGGTGTATAGTGCCCGGACGATGGCCCTGCTCCTGGCGGCGTTCATCGCCCTGGTCACGGTGCTTTTTCTTTCCCTGGTGGAACGTGAGTACGATGCGCTCATTGTCGCCGGCCTGATCAGTTTCTCCGTATCCTACATTCTTACCTACGTTGTGCTGGAGTTTCTCGTGTTCAAGGAGATTAATAAGATTCACAGAATGCTCTCGAAGGTCCGTAAAAAAGAACTTACGGATATCGCTGACCAGAAAGCGGGGCCCCTCAATCCGCTGAAGAACATACACGAAGAAATCTACGCGTTTGCATTGCTGAAGCAGAAGGAAATTGATGAGCTCAAGAAGCTGGAAGAATTCCGCAAAGACTTCGTGGCCAACGTCTCCCACGAACTGAAGACCCCTATTTTTGCCGCACAGGGGTTTATCCATACGCTGCTGGATGGCGCAATGAATGACAAGAATGTCCGAACCAAGTTTCTCAAGAAAGCGGCAAAGAGCATGGATGGACTCGATATGCTCGTTCAGGATTTACTCACGCTTTCGCAAATGGAAACCGGCGACATCAGGATGCGCGTAGATTGCTTTGACCTCGTTGTTGTCTGCGCAGACGTCGTTGATCAGCTGGAAGAAAGGGCGAACAAGAAATCTATACGACTCAAACTGAATGACCCGGGACAAAAACTGCTGGTTTACGGAGATGAGCAACGAATTGCACAAGTAGTTGTCAATCTTGTTTCCAACGGCATCAACTATACTTCCGAGGGGGGGGCTGTGACAATCTCATTTGATGCAGCCAAGAAGAGCATAACCACCCTGGTCACTGACAATGGTGAAGGAATTCCTGTACAACACCTCCCGCGAATTTTCGAGCGGTTTTATCGTGTGGATAAGAGCCGTAGCCGTGAACGGGGAGGGACAGGACTTGGTCTGGCCATTGTAAAACACATCCTCGAGGGCCATGGCACACGCGCAGAAGTGGAGAGCGTTGTAGACAAAGGGTCGGTCTTCAGTTTCAAACTGCCTCGTGCAAAAGTAGACTAGTGCCAGGTTGCAAGTCTCAAGCTGGATGAGATACAAGACCGGATGTTCTGCTTTCATTTTAGGTATAGGCGGCTTAAAGGTCCTGATGACTTTCTCTTTGGTGCCTCAAGCAAGAAGCCTGGCCTGTGACTCTTATTTGTAGCTTTGCAAACTTGTTTGCCCAGCATGTCCAAACCACGTACGATCCAATTTTCTGACCTGATCCTATTTGAAAACAAGGATTATCTCGTAATTAACAAACCTCCGTTTATTTCAACCCTGGAAGACCGCGTGGAGCCAGTCAACCTGCTCGCTCTGGCCAGGGACTTTGAACCCAATGCCCAGGTCGGCCATCGCCTGGACAAGGATACGTCTGGTATATTGGCCATAGCGCGGCATGCTGAAGCCTACCGACACCTTAGTATGCAGTTTGAGCACAGAACTGTCAGCAAGAATTACCATGCCGTTGTCGATGGACGCCAGGACTTCCATGACGTTGTGGTCAGTGCAAGGATATTCAAGCAGAATGACGGAACCGTGAAGATTTCCGCCAAGGGCAAGGATGCCGAAACCAGCTTTTCCACGCTCCGGGTGTTTTTCCACCACAGCCTGGTCTCGTGCCACCCCATTACGGGCCGGATGCATCAGATTCGAATTCATCTGGCTTCTCTTGGGGCGCCAATCACAGGCGACGAGGTGTATGGAGGCAAGCCTTTTTTAGTTTCCTCCATTAAGCGAAATTTCCGGATCAAGAAGGATACAGAAGAGCAGCCTTTGATCAAGCGGATGGCTCTACATGCATACGCCTTGGAATTCAAGGGGTTGGACGGAAAGCCGATCCGATGCGAAGCCCCTTATCCGAAGGATTTCGCGGCTTTGATGAAGCAACTTTCAGCAAAGAAATCCTAAAACCTGGGACCTCCTTGCATAATCCCATTATTGGGCCTACTTTTGTGTCCCTTTTTGAAAAGGCCCTTTCTAAGTAGTTAAACCGTTTATTCAAGTGGATTCGATCAGTTACAAGACCAAAAACGCCAACAAAGCCAGTGCTGAAAAGAACTGGGTTTTGGTGGATGCCGAAGACCAGGTGTTAGGCCGCGTGGCGAGCCAAATTGCCAAAGTAATTCGCGGAAAGCACAAGACCAGCTACACACCGAACGTGGATTGTGGAGACAACGTTATTGTGATCAACGCCGAAAAGGTGAAGATGACAGGCAAGAAATGGACGGACCGCGTGATCTTCACGCACTCCGGATACAATGGCGGTCAGAAAGAATCCACACCGAACATGATCAAAGGTAAATACCCGGAGCGCCTGATAGAACACGCCGTTCGTGGGATGCTGCCGAAAAACAGCATCGGGCGCCAGTTGTTCAGAAGCCTCCACGTCTATGTAGGCACAGTCCATCCGCACGAAGCTCAGCAACCTAAAGTAATAAAATTCTAAGCGCTCATTCATGGAGATCATCAATACCATCGGTCGTAGAAAAACATCCATTGCCCGGGTTTATGTGAAGCCTGGCAAAGGAATCATTTTGATTAATGACCGTGAACTTGCAGCCTATTTTTCGTCGGAGATTCTTCAGACGACCGTAAAGCAGGCACTGACTGTCACCAAACAGGATGGGAACTACGATGTTACCGTGAACGTCGAGGGCGGCGGAAGCAAAGGGCAAGCAGAGGCTATCCGGTTGGGAATCGCGCGTGCCCTCGTTACCATTAATACAGAAAATCGCCCTCCGTTGAAGAAGGAAGGCCTGCTTACACGTGACTCCCGCATGGTAGAGCGCAAGAAGCCGGGTCGCAGGAAGGCCAGAAGGAAATTCCAGTTTAGCAAACGTTAATTCATTACGATACCGTAGTATGGCAGACAAAATGACAACCCAGGAACTGATGGAGGCCGGTGTTCACTTCGGACACCTTACCCGCAAGTGGAATCCCCGCATGTCGGAGTATATTTTCATGGAGAACAATGGCATCCACATCATCGATCTGAATAAGACGCTGAAGGCCCTGGAAGAAGCGATTTTCGCGATCAAGAACATTGTCCGCTCCGGCCGCAAAATCATGCTCGTCGCCACCAAGAAGCAGGCGAAGGATGTGGTTGTAGAGGAGGCTACACGACTGAATATGCCCTACGTAACCGAGCGTTGGTTGGGAGGGATGTTGACCAATTTCGCAACCATCCGAAAGTCGCTGAAAAAACTGGCACACATTGAAAAAATGATGAAGGACGACGGATTTGGCAATATTGCCAAGCGTGAACGCCTGATGATTTCCCGCGAGAAAGCCAAGTTGGAAAAGCTGCTCGGTGGAATCACCGACCTGAATCGTCTGCCGGCAGCCCTTTTTGTGATCGATGTTAAACGCGAGCACATTGCCGTTGCCGAAGCCCAAAAATTAAATATTCCTGTATTCGCTATGGTGGATACTAACTCAGATCCTTCTGACATTGATTTCCCGATTCCCGCTAACGACGACGCTTTCAAGTCTATCTCGATTATTACTAAATACATCGGACGGGCCATCGAGGAAGCATTGAACGAGCGCAAGAAGGACAAGGAAGAGACGGGCATGAAGAAAGAGGAGGACGAAAAACGCAAAGTGGACGAAGCCGTTCAGGAAGCATAGCCTCACCCCCGACCCCGCTCCTGGGAGGAGAGGGGAGGCCAAACCGGAAAGCTTTTAATCGTCCTGCTTACCAGATCCGGAGGCAGGACGAATTATTTTAGATCTGACTTGCGGCAGAAATGTCCACAGACGGGCGAACAACTAACAACGAACAACGATTATGTCAGCAAACACAGCACAAGATGTAAACCCTCCTACGCGGGACGCTTCGGCGGGCGGGCAAATTAATTAGCAAGATTAAATCACGAAAAAAGAAGATATCCTATGTCAACTATTACAGCACAAGATGTAAACAAGCTTCGCGCCATGACCGGTGCGGGAATGATGGACTGCAAAAAAGCCCTAACTGAAGCGGATGGAGATTTTGAAAAAGCCATTGAAATTCTGAGAAAGAAGGGACAGAAAGTTTCGGCCTCCCGTTCCGATAAAGAAGCTAAAGAGGGATCTGTATTTATAAGGGTGTCTGACGACAAGAAAGAGGCGGTGTTGATTGCGCTAAACTGTGAGACAGATTTTGTCGCTAAGAACGAGGATTTTCAAAACCTGGGAAAGTTGATCGCGGAGACCGCTTTCTCCAAAAAGGTATCTGATAAGGAAGCCTTGATGAATGAGAAAGTAGGTTCACTCACGTTGGCTGAGAAGATTAGCGAACTCGTAGGAAAGATTGGCGAAAAACTTGAGGTGAGTCACTTTGTCCACATGCGCGGCGAGGCGGTAGTGCCCTACATTCACTCGGGCAGCAAGCTGGGTGTACTGGTTTCTCTTAAGGGAGTGAACGGCAAAGACGTAACAGAAGCAGGTAAGGATGTGGGGATGCAGATCGCCGCAATGAATCCAGTTGCGGTTGATGAAAAATCTGTCGATGCTTCCGTGATTGAAAAGGAAATGGAGATAGCCAAGGCTCAAATCCTGGCCGAGGGCAAACCCGCCAACATGGTGGAAAAGATTGCCGCGGGAAAGCTGCAGAAATTCTATAAGGACAATACGTTGGTACATCAGCTCTTTGTGAAAGACAGTTCGAAAACGGTTGCACAATACCTTGAAAGTGTGTCCAAAGGATTGACGGTAGCGGAATTCCGGCGCGTGGTTATCGGATAAATTGCAAATACCTGGCCTTTTAAAAGGGAGGAAGGGATTCCTCCCTTTTTCTTGCTTTATGCATTTGGATGCAGACTTGCTTTCATTTTCCAATCCGAGTAATTTGGTACCATTCTTAACCAAATCCATTTATCAATGAAAAAACTACTCATTCTTACCGCATTTGTGATTTCTGCCTCAGCAGCCGTTGCTCAGCAGCAGAAAGGTGACTATCAAATCCAGGCACAGGCAGCCTACTATAACGTTTCAGGTTTTGACTTTGGAAACATCTATTTCAGCGGTAGCAAATTCGTTACGGACAGAGTCGAGATCGGTGTTTCTCCGAACATTACAATTTCCACCGTTACATCGGTGAACATGACTGTATTTGCAAACTACTCATTCCTTTCAGGAGACGGGAAAATGGTCCCTTATGCGGGTGGTGGTATTACCTTTTATGACCTGGGCGGCGATGGTGCGCTGACGGGCATTACGCTCAAAGGGGGTATTCGTTATTTCGTGACCGAGCGGGTTAATATTGACGTGGGTCCTAACCTTGTTCTCCTTGAGGGCGCAAACCTATTCATCCTGAATGCTGGTCTCGGTTATATTTTTGGCTCGCGCTAGACGCGCAGCCTGTTGATTATGGGAAGGACTGGAATATTTTTCGCTTCATTGGCGTGGCTTGCATCGGCTTCAATAGCCGGCGCCCAGGATATCTTCTTGTACCCCTACAAAAAGATTACTGTAGGCTCCAAGGAAATTTATTCCATCTCTTTTTCCCAGACATCAAAATGGATGGCCGTCGAATCTGCAGGTGCCATCAGCATCCGTACCCTGGACGACGGCAAAGAGGTGAAGTCCATTCCCTCTAAACCCAGACTGGCGTTGCATGACTTTATTGATTCAGACAAAACATTTCTCTATCAGGACAAAACAGGGAAACTGTTCCAGGTTCTGATGGAGAATTTTTCGGTGTCAGGCCCAACGGAGCTCGACAAGGAAGTACGGATATCCTGTCTGGATCCGACACTCCAGTACCTTACCTGGGTTAATGGCAACAGCGAAGTTCAAATTTATGACCTCAAGTCCGGTATGACCGCAGGACGGGTACCGGCTAATCCGATCATCAAGAAGTGCGAATTCATTGGCTACGATCGTTTTGGCCAGCAGCTTGCTGCGATCTCTGACGTGGGGGATGCATTTGCGTACAACCCCCTTAACCAGAAGCTCTTGCGACAATTGAAGCTGCAAAGCGGGGAGTTTGCAAATTCCCGTTCCATTATTCACTCGGTGGCCACGAATAGCGGCGGCGACAAATTCCTCATCGGCCTGCAAGAGGTGTTTATTCCAAAGGGCGCAGCGCAAAAAGGAGTAACCATGGAGCGTCGCAATATGATTGTTGTTTATGACTGGGTATCCGGGCAGGAAATCAAGCGGATACCCCTGCGGTATCGTGTCGATGGAATGGCACTTGGCCCAGGCCCCAATCATGTATCTTATTATTCGGAAGATAGCCGAACAATCAGTTTGCTCAATCTGGACCGTGCTGAGGTGGGCAGCAGCGTTGCCGTGGATGAAAAACCAACCGCTATCGCCCTGTCAGACGATGGTGAATATTTGGCCGTTGGCACAGCCACGGGCATTGTCAACCTTTATGAAGTGGTGCGGAACGATCCTCCGGACATCAAGATTAATAAACCAGGTCTGAGTCGCGGGTACGGAGATCAGACAGTAACAGAACCTACGTTAAGGATTGAGGGCTCGGTAGAAGGAACAGACAAGATCGCCAAGATTTTTGTCAACGGGGAACCCGCCAACTACGACTTTGGAAAGGATTTCAACTATGATTTGAACCTCTCACGAGGGAAAAACAAAGTCACTGTAACCGTACAGAATACGCAGTCTGTTGTTACAGAAAAGGACTTTTATGTTACCTATGAACCGCACACAGCGCCAACATCAGCAAAGACATCCAGCCCAACAAAATTTAAAGGTAAGCGACTGGCATTGGTTATTGGCAATGCAGAGTATGCCAGCGCCGCCAAACTGAAAAACACGAGAAATGATGCCGTAAGCATGGCAACTGAACTTGAGGGGATGGGATTTGAAGTGATGCGGGTATTGGATGGCTCTTACGAGCAAATGAAGAATGCGATCTATGCTTTTGGTGATCGGGCACAGTCTGTTGATGTTTCCATATTCTTTTATGCGGGACATGGCCTTGAAGTAGACGGTACAAACTACATTGTTCCCATCGACGCTAATATTCAATCCGCCCTGGATGTGAAGCAAAAAGCCATTCCACTCACGGGCGTAATACGCACGATGGAATTTGCCAACGACGAAGGTCTGAATATGATCATCCTTGATGCATGCCGAAATAATCCTTTTCCCACCGGCAAGCGAAGTAGTGGTTCGGGCCTCGCCCGTGTCCAGGCTCCAAGCGGTACTTTGATTGCCTACTCGACAGATCCTGGCTCGGTAGCATCTGATGGTGATAAAACCAACGGATTATACACTGGGGAACTTGTGAAACAGCTGAAGATATCCCAACGGATCGAAGACGTATTTATGAATACGCGCAACGCCGTGGAAAAAATGTCAGCAGGGAATCAACGGCCCTGGGAAGAGGCCAGGCTGAAAGGTGTATTCTATCTGCGGTAGTCAATCATCGCGTAGTCATGCAGTTCCTCTGTTACGAATTGTCTTCAATCTGCCCTCAATTATATGAGCAATCCATCGGGCATTAGTATAAAATTGGCGTATCCTTGTAAGTCAACCGACATTTGCTGCCTATGAAGTTGTTTTTCTGATTCAACAGCCATTACTGGTTCGTTGAATCTTATTGGCTTACTGGCCAATCGCTCACCCCATCGGGGTGTTGCGCCTCATTTCTTATCTTTGAACATCTTCGTATGCAAGTATTGCGCAAAGCGTCTTCGATCCTATCACTTTTTAAGCAAGCCATCCTTGGTACCGAACAGAATTTTACCGAGGGGAGCATAAACCGCGCAATTTTCCTCTTGTCCATCCCTATGATCCTGGAGATGGCCATGGAGTCGATGCTGGCTGTTGTCGATATCTTCTTTATTAGCCTACTCAAAAACAATGATGCCATCACCGCGGTGGGCCTCACCGAATCCGTAATCGCCATTGTGTACTCATTGGCTATGGGACTTGGAATGGCAGCCACGGCAATGGTTGCAAGAAGGGTAGGTGAGCAGGATCGTCCCGGTGCTGCCATTGCGGCTGTCAACGCGCTCTATATCGGTGCGATGGTATCAGTAGTGATTACCCTGGTGGGATTACTGTTTCATAAGGATATCCTCCGGCTTATGGGGGCTTCTGAATCTGTCATCGCCGTCGGCTCTGGCTATACGTGGTGGATGCTTACGGGAAATTTTACAATCGTTGCATTGTTCCTGGTCAATGCCATTTTCCGGGGTGCGGGAAATGCCGCCATTGCCATGCATTCTCTTTGGATTGCCAATATCCTCAACATGATTCTCGACCCCATCTTGATTTTCGGTTGGGGACCTATTCCTTCAATGGGCGTAGAAGGAGCTGCCATTGCTACCAATATTGGGCGCGGAGCGGGTGTACTCTATCAGGTTTATTTTCTTATGGGCAAGAAGGGAATCATCCAAATACGAAGGGAGAATTTGATTTTCGACAAAGTCGTTGCTATTCGATTGCTTAAGGTTGCTGCAGGTAATGTCGGGCAATTTCTCATCTCGACTGCCAGCTGGCTGTTTCTCGCCAGGATCATCGTGAACTTTGGCAGCGCTGCTTTTGCCGGGTATCAGATTGCCATCCGCATTATCATTTTCACTATCCTTCCTTCGTGGGGGATGGCGAATGCAGCTGCCACACTGGTTGGTCAGAACCTGGGCGCCAAACAACCTGAACGCGCTGAAGAATCAGTTTGGAAAGCGGGTTTCCTTAATATGGTATTCCTGGGATTTATATCCATCATCTTCTACTTCGTCTCCGAGCCCATCATGAGAATATTTTCATCAGATCCCGAGGTTGTCCGATACGGAACACAATGTCTCCGAATTGTCGCCTTTGGCTATGTCTTCTACGGATACGGAATGGTTATTGTTCAAGCCTTCAACGGCGCTGGCGACAGCCGGACACCTACCATTTTGAATTTGTTCTGCTATTGGTTTTTTCAGATTCCGTTGGCCTACATGCTGGCGATGAAGCTAGAACTTGGGGCGCCAGGAGCCTTCTGGGCCATTGCCATAACCGAATCAATCATTGCAATTATATCGACCCTCCTGTTTCGAAGGGGAACATGGAAGAACGTTAAGATATAAGAGGAGTTGCCCGTTGCCTGTTCGCAGTTTATGGCAACGTAAGTTGATTCAGGCTAATCCAACTGACCACTGACCACTGATCACCTGATTACGGATTCCCGCTCTCTTTCTTTTTGAACGCTGCCTTAACTGCTTTTTCCAGTTCCTCGCCGGCCTTCTTAAGGGATGTTTCCACTTCCCTCCAGCGCTCCTTGTTTTCGGCTTCATTCCTTAGTTTTTCAGCGGAGGCCTTCAACTCCTCGTATTTCTTCCGCAAGTCAGCCTCCATGCGGGTACTGGCCTCCCGCGCCTCTCCGTAGAACTGATCGAGCTTCTTACCAAAATCGGTGAAGATTTTCTCTGCTTTTCCTCCTTCGTTGGTTTCCATAGGGTGGTGATTGTTATTGATTCCCTAAATTACACTTTAAATCGAATCCCATGGAAGCTGCTGCAGAACAAGATCCGCTAGACCAAATCCAGCGCTTGCTGGAAAACAAGTCAGCTGCAAAGCAGATTACATTCCGGAAGCTTCTCACTTCCTTTGAGTTGCTGGCAAAGGAATCAAAGCGGGTTGCAGCCGAGCTGAAGAAGAAAGCCAAACCCGGCGATCAGGATGTTACCGTGGGTTTTGAACGCATCAATGAACATGAATTTCAGATAAAGTTGGCGGGTGATATGCTCGTTTTTGTATTGCATACCAACATCGTCACGTTTGAAGATACCCATGATGTAATGAAGGACCCCTATATCCAGGCAGCTGATATTAACCGGTACTTTGGCCAAATCATGATCTATAATTTTATGTCGGATTCGATCAAGTTTCACCGCGTGAATGATCCCGGCTATCTGCTCGCGCGGCTGTTGATCAACCACGATGGCCGGTACATCATTGAAGGTGAAGGAAAACTCGGGGTGGTATTTAGCCACATTTCGGAAGCCATGATCACGGAACATGACTTGAACATCCTGGTTAAACTTGCTTTGACACTCGCAATTGAAAACGACTTGATGGCACCCCCTTATCCACAGGTAAAATTCATCACCTTGCACCAGAAGCTGGAGAAGACACAGGAACTGGGCGCAGGTCAAAAGATTGGATTCAGGATGAGTTTTCATGGGAAGCTGGAGGGGTAGCAGGTTACATGTTTCAGGTTACAAGCTGGGCCAAATTCGCTGTCATATTGTTTTAAGGGTATATCAATCCGTTACGTGATTATTCTAATTTTGGGGACACACTTTGAATTTTGAACCCTGAACCTTGAACTCTGAACTAAACATATCCCGTATCTGGCGACAGGCCCGCATCGTTTTTCTTGCATTGATAATTCTATTTTTGAGCGCCTGTGCTTCCAACAGGCACAAGCCGCACAAAAAACTCAAGCCGGGCAAGCCGATTCCTTGTCCGATGAAAGACTGCTAGCCCATGCGCAAGATCATCGTTGCGATTGATGGATATTCAGCGTGTGGTAAGAGTACCACGGCCAAAGAGACAGCGCGGATTCTAGGCTACCGGTACATCGACTCTGGTGCCATGTACCGCGCGGTAACCCTTTACTTTGTTGAACACCACATCGCCCTGACCAACTCAAAAGAAGTGAGCAAAGCACTTGAAAAAATAAAGATATTCTTCCGAGTCAACAAACACGGACTCACGGAAACTTACCTCAATGGCCTTAACGTAGAAAATGAAATCCGGGAGATGCGGATTTCGGAATGCGTAAGCCAGGTAAGTGCCATTCCTGCTGTCAGGCACGCCATGGTAGCGCAGCAGCGCAAAATGGGCAAGGAGAGAGCCATTGTAATGGATGGCCGTGATATTGGTACTGTCGTTTTTCCTGATTCAGAGCTGAAGTTGTTTATGGGTGCAGATATTCTGGTCCGGGCCTTCCGCCGGCAACGGGAATTGCTTAGCCGGGATGAAATGGTGGACATTGATACCATCAGAGAAAACCTCCTCAAGCGCGATGAAATAGACAGCACCCGGAAGGAGAGCCCGCTCCGTATGGCGGCAGATGCGATCGCGCTCGACACGACCCACATTACGGTGGATGAAGAGGTCGATGAGGTGGTCCGGCTTGCCCTGGGACGAATTTTGAAGTCAGGAAAGTAAGACCTTCCTGAATATCAAAAACATCCAAGAAAAGCCTAAAAAAGCCTTGCAGGGTGTAGATAATTACTAATTTTGCCACGGCCTAAAACCTCTTTTTCTTTTATCTGCATCCATGGGCAAATTTATCCGTCTCAAGAAAGGATTTACTATCAATCTTGCCGGCAAAGCCGCTCCCAAAATTGCGGAGACTTCGCCAGCCGAAACTGTTGCGATCAAACCAGCTGATTTTCATGGGGTCTATATCCCCAAACTTATGGTTAAAGAGGGTGACACCGTCAAAGCGGGCAGTCCCCTGTTCCATGACAAGAAATTAGAGCAGGTGCTGTTTACGTCCCCGGTAAGCGGCGAGGTGGTCAAAGTAACCCGCGGCGAGAAACGAAAGCTGATCGAGGTGGTCATTCTGGCCGACAAGGCGATCACGTACTTCCCCTTTAAAAAACATACCGTATCGGATATCGCAAACCTGTCTGCCGAAGACGTAAAAGGGCAATTGCTTTCATCGGGTGCATGGACAAACCTGATTCAGCGACCTTTTGGCATCCTGGCGGAACCAACGGCTACCCCAAAAGCTATTCACATTTCTGCATTTGACACCTCCCCGCTTGCCCCTGAGTACAGCATACTGTTTAAGGGGCAGGATCATTTCTTTCAGACGGGCATTGACATTCTCAAGAAACTTACCTCTGGTCTTGTCCATGTGAACATCCATACAGGAAGTGAGTTGTCCACCGTATTCTCCCAGGCGAAGGGCACTGAAGTAAATAAGTTCTCAGGACCTCACCCCTCCGGTTGTGTCGGAGTGCAGATTCACCACGTCGACCCAATCAATAAGGGAGACGTTGTGTGGACGATCAACCCGTTTGGTGTCATTCAGATTGGCAAGCTTTTCTTACAAGGCATCTATGATGCATCTAAACTGATCGCTGTCACTGGCTCTGAGGTGAAAGCGCCCCAATATGTCAGGACAGTTACCGGGGCTTCCATCAAGAATTTGATTGCAAATAATCTTTTGTCGGAAAATGTCCGCATCATATCAGGGAATCCCCTGACTGGAACACACATTGGTCGGGAAGGCCACCTGGGATTCTACGATCATCAGATCACGGTTCTTCCAGAAGGCAATTACCATGAGTTTGCCGGCTGGATTATGCCGGGGGCAAATAAGCTGAGCGTGCAGCGAGCCTTTGGATTGTTCTCTTTTCTTACTCCGGGTCGCGAATTTAAGGTGGATACGAATACGCATGGCGAGCCCCGTGCCCTGGTGCAAACAGGTGTTTTCGAACAACTGGTGCCGATGGATATCCTGCCAGGTCACCTGTTAAAAAGCGTCCTCGTGGAAGACATTGACGAAATGGAGGCCTTGGGAATATATGAAGTGATCGAAGAGGATCTAGCACTGTGTGAATTTGCCGATGTATCGAAGCATAATGTGCAGGAAATCCTGCGTGATGGTCTTGAATTGATCCGGTTGAGTTAATTGAACCTATGAAGTTTGTTAGAAAGCAGCTTGACGCGGTCAAGCACAATTTTGAAAAAGGAGGGAAGTGGGAGAAGTATTTCTTTGCCTACGAGGCATTTGACACATTCTTGTTTTCGCCCAACACAACAACCGATGCAAAAGGAGCGCAAATCCGGGATGCGATCGATCTGAAACGTCTGATGATGACAGTGATCATCGCCATGCTTCCGTGCTTGATCTTCGGAATGTGGAATGTGGGTCACCAGCATTTTCTCGCCACTGGACAAACCGGGACATTTGCTCAGGAAATCTGGATCGGGCTGTTAAAGACTGTTCCCATTATCATTGTATCCTATGGAGTAGGCCTTGGAATTGAATTTATCTTTTCAACCATTCGCCGTCACCCGGTCAATGAAGGATTTTTGGTTACCGGAATGCTGATCCCCCTGGTGATGCCTCCCGATGTTCCGCTTTGGCAAGTCGCCGTGGCTACCGCTTTTGCTGTTGTCATTGGGAAAGAAGCATTTGGTGGTACGGGCATGAACGTAGTGAATATTGCGTTGACAGCACGGGCCTTTCTGTACTTCGCTTATCCCTCACAGATTTCAGGAGAAGTCTGGACCTACCTGGGGAGCGGAAAGACAATTGTCTCCGGTTATTCCGGAGCTACACCGCTTGCGCTCGCTGCAGAAAGCACGGGCAATGTTGTGAATGACTTGAATTCGTTTGGCGCTGGATGGGCAGACGGAATATACAGTTTGTGGAACATGTTTCTGGGTGTTATGCCGGGGTGCATAGGGGAAACGTCAACGTTGATGTGCCTCATTGGTGCATTTATTCTAGTGGCTACAGGCGCAGGAAGCTGGAAGATTATTGTTAGTGTATTTGCGGGTGCCTGGGGAATGGGATTGTTGCTCAACGTACTGGGCACGACTCCGTTTACCCAACTTCCTCCGCATTATCACCTGGTGATGGGTGGCCTGGCCTTTGGCGCTGTCTTTATGGCGACAGACCCGGTAACGGCGGCACAAACAGAAACGGGCAAGTGGTTCTATGGATTGCTCATCGGAATGTTCACCGTACTCATCCGGGTTTTTAATCCGGCTTACCCGGAAGGCATTATGCTGGCGATCCTCCTGATGAATGTGTTCGCTCCGCTGATTGATTATTTTGTAGTAAGTGCAAACAAGAAAAGAAGAATACAACGTGCGACAATCTAATACTTACATTGTTCTCTATGCTACGGCCATCACGGTGGTGTGCGGTGGCTTGTTGGCTTTTGCTTCGGTGAGCCTGAAAGAAAAGCAAGATGCCAATATAGCGATGGAAAAAAAACAGAATATTCTTTCTTCCGTGCTTACACTCAAGGAAGGGGATGATATCAATGCGCTTTACACCAGCCAGGTCAAGGGATTTGTTCTGGATTATAGTGGAAACGTAAAAGAGGGAATGATTCCGGAGCAAGTGGACCTGGCGAAGGAATACAAAAAATCCCCAGCGGACAGGTTGCTGCCGGTTTATGAATTCCGTAACCAGTCAGATTCCACAAAGATAGAGTATGCTGTCATGCCGGTATACGGCTATGGTTTGTGGAATAATATCTGGGGATTTGTTGCTGTGAAGTCCGATTTCAGTACCATTCAGGGTGTAAAGTTTCAACATGCCGGTGAGACACCCGGACTGGGAGCCCGTATCGTTTCCGACGAAATCCAAGACCGCTATAAAGGGAAGACCATTTTTGATAGTGGATCCCTCACCTCCGTAGTTATGGAAAAAGGAGAGGGTAAGGACTACGGAACAAAACCACACAAGGTCGACGGTATGTCGGGTGCTACCCTGACAGCGAAGGGTGTCAACAACATGTTGAAGGATTACCTGGCATGTTATGAAAGTTATTTGAAGAAGAATGCAGGCGTAAATCAATAAGCCATATGAGTACAGCCACCGAAGTAGAAGAACAAGTAGAAGTAAAGAAGGCAGAGCCCCTTTTTTCAAAAAAGAACAGGAAGCTGGTGTCAAACCCGCTGGATATTGACAATCCGGTAACGGTGCAAGTATTGGGGATATGCTCTGCCCTTGCCGTAACAACCCAAATGAAGCCTGCCTTTGTGATGGCGCTTGGATTGACGATTGTAACGGCGAGCTCAAACGTTGCAATTTCGATGCTCCGCAATACAATCCCTTCACGAATACGGATCATTGTCCAATTGGCCGTTGTGTCGCTGTGGGTAATTTTGGTTGATCAGCTGCTAAAGGCGTATGTATATGATGTTTCAAAACAACTTTCAGTATTTGTCGGTCTGATTATTACCAACTGCATCGTGATGGGCCGGTTGGAAGCTTATGCTATGGCCAACAAACCCTGGCCATCCTTCCTTGATGGAATTGGCAATGGGCTGGGATACGGTTTGATCCTGATGACCATCGCCGTTATCCGCGAACTGTTTGGCGCAGGCTCCATCTTTGGATTTAAAGTATTTGCCGCCTTGGGAATCCCCTACCAAGGAAATGGATTACTCCTTTTACCGGCAGGGGCCTGCATTCTGTTGGGGGTAATTATTTGGGTGCAGCGTACGCTGAATGGATATCGTGAATCACATTAACGAATAGGATATGGAGAATTTGGTCAACATAGGTGTCCGGTCGATTTTTATCGACAACATGATCTTTGCCTACTTCCTGGGAATGTGTTCGTTCCTTGCCATTTCAAAGAAGGTCAAGACGGCCTTTGGACTCGGCATCGCTGTAATTTTTGTAATCGGCGTCACGGTACCCATCAACTGGCTGATACAGAATTACCTCCTGATCCCGGGATCTTTTGCCTGGCTAGGACCTGAATACGCCAGCATGGACCTGAATTTCCTTCAGTTCATTGTTTTTATCTCTGTGATTGCCGCCATCACGCAGCTGACGGAAATGGCTGTTGAGAAATTTTCACCTGCACTCTATGGGACCCTTGGTATTTTCCTCCCATTGATTGCGGTGAATTGCTCCGTACTCGGTGCCGCCTTGTTTATGGTAGGAAGGCCTTACAACCTGGCTGAAGCAACAACTTTCGGACTAGGATCAGGCATCGGCTGGATGCTGGCTATCGTGGCGCTTGCAGGCGTACGTGAGAAGATGAAGTATTCGAATGTGCCTGCTCCCTTAAGGGGATTGGGAATCACGTTTATTCTTGTCGGACTGATGTCACTCGGCTTCCTGAGTTTCCTTGGGTTCGCCCTCTGATACATTGAAATCAAAAGGTCTGCGCTTTTTCTGATCGTTCCGCTGGTCCCGATAGCTACCGGTACCGGGATCATGAAACCGGGGCTTTCTCATTATGAAAAACCTTGCTGGAAAAATTGTTAGATACTTTTTTAACGGAACGCTGTTTATCGTTCCTCTCGTAGCGACTATTTATGTTATCGTTGTTGGCTTCAGGTGGCTGGACAGCCGACTGGATCTCCCGTACCCCGGCGTCGGCTTCGTCATCATCCTGACGGCCATTACGCTGTTTGGCTACTTCACGACAAACTTCGCATTTCAGACATTCTCTAATTGGTTTGATCACGGTATTAAGCGGATCCCGATGGTGAAACTGATCTACTCTTCGGTTAAGGATCTGCTCGCCGCTTTTGTGGGAGACAAAAGAAAATTCAACAAACCCGTTCTGGTTACGGTGAACAAGGAGAATACGATTCACCGCATTGGGTTTATTACGCAGGCCGATCTTACGGAAATAGGGCTTCCCGATATGGTAGTTGTTTATTTTCCTCAATCATATGCCTTTGCCGGAGACCATTTTGTTGTTTCCCGCGAAAACGTCACGCCGCTGAACATCTCAGGTTCGGCAGCGATGAAGTTTATCATTTCGGGCGGGGTATCTGGATTTAAAGAATCCTAAGTTACCTTTGTGTCATGCGAGGCCATTTGATCTATTTCATTTTGTTGTTTGGTTGCCAAACCAATGAAGCAGATTTCCCGGAGTTGAAGACGAATGATGCCCAGCAAATCGGTGCGAGCAGCGCCATCCTTGAAGCTGAAGTAACGGAAGTAGGCCCCATACGTCCGATTACGATTGGGTTTCTGTGGGATTCGCAGGGGAATGATTTGACCATTGCGACGGCAGCTAACAAGAATATTCTTGGAACCACCTCCGATCCCCGCACGTTTAGCATCAAAGTAGAAAACCTTCTCCCCGCCACGACTTATTATTATAGAGGTTTCGCCGCCGATAGTAACTTTACACGAATCTATTATGGCGACGTAGTTTCCTTTACTACACTTCCGTAGAATCGCTGTAAGCTTTACTGCAACCTGTAGTCTGTATTTCTGGAAATGACAGTTGCTTAGGAGTTCAATTGTTCAACCGTCAACCTATTTCAGGACAAGACACTAATTAATCACCCCCGACCCCACCAGTTCCTCCCCGTCATACCACGCCGCAAACTGTCCTGGTGTAACCCCGCGCTGCGGAGTGGTAAATACAATGTAGAGACCCTCCGTGCGTTGATGCAAGGTGCATGGTTCAAGCGGCTGACGATATCGGATTCGTGCCAAATAGGGTCGGGATTCACCCGTCTTAAGTTTCAGGTCTTCCCGTATCCAATGTTCGTCGTTCGACAAGAAGAGCCCGCGACGATACAGGCCGGGATGAGTTTCGCCCATCCCTGTATAGATGATATTCTCGAGCGTGTCTGTACCGATGACAAACAGTGGCCTTTCAAATCCACCCAGATTGAGTCCGCGTCGTTGTCCGATCGTGTAGTAATGTGCGCCGTTGTGTTCACCTACTACTACACCCGACTGGGGCGTGAGCGCGTAGGGCCGTGCAAGCTCGGCCAGGTCGCCGCCCGGATTCCTGTCTACAAAGAGGGATGAGTCTGCGGTCACTTCGATGACTCTTCCTTTTTTGGGTTTCAGTTGTTGCTGCAGAAAGTCGGGCAGGTGCACTTTGCCGATAAAGCAAAGTCCCTGGGAGTCCTTCTTTTCTGCTGTGGAGATCCCGGCCTTGCGGGCGATTTCCCGCACTTCAGGTTTTAGCAATTCACCGACGGGAAATAAGGCCTTGGCTAATTGTTCCTGTTTGAGTTGACAGAGGAAGTAACTCTGATCCTTGTTGGGATCGAGTCCCGAAAGCAGGCGATATATTTTTTGTCCGTTGACTCCAGTTTCTGCTTTTCTTGCATAGTGCCCGGTTGCAACGAAGTCAGCACCCAACTTGAGCGCAGCTTTCAAAAAGATATCAAATTTGATTTCCCGATTGCACAGCACGTCGGGATTTGGCGTACGGCCGCGTTCATATTCTGCGAACATGTAATCGACGATACGCTCTTTGTACTCCACGCTCAGGTCGATGGTTTGAAAGGGGATGCCGAGGTGTTGGGCCACAATCATCGCATCATTGCTGTCATCGAGCCAGGGGCACTCGTTGCTGATGGTCACGGAGTCATCGTGCCAGTTCTTCATAAACATGGCAATTACTTCATATCCCTGTTCTTTCAGCAGATAGGCCGCAACACTAGAGTCAACACCCCCGGATAAACCAACGACAACCCGTTTCATTTTTGCTGTGTGGAATTAGAAGCCATTTTCTCATTCAAAAGTTCATTGATGAGCTGATTAAATCGGTCTTTAAAGCGTTCGTGATAGATTCCTGTTCCCGGACCTTCAAAGCCGGTGTAGATATGTTTCACGGTTCCATCTTTCCCAATGAGGATAGTTGTGGGAAATGCCAGCACCCGGTTCAGCATGGGAAGGGTCTTTGCTGCCTCATCCTTGTCGTTGATTCCGGCGATCACAAAATCGTATGGGATATTTAGTTTCTCTTTCATTTTGATGACGCGCCGTGAGGCATAATCAAAATCACTCTTGCGTTCGTAGGCGAGTCCAAGAATTTCTACACCGCGCGCATGATTTTCCGAATACCATTGGCTCAAGAACTTGGTTTCGTCCATGCAGTTGGGGCACCAGGTTCCAAAGATCTGGAGTATTACTACCTGATTCTTAAAACGCTCGTCCGACAATTTAACAGGATTTCCCTGAAGATCTGGGAAACTGAAGTCAATTCGATCGTAACCTTCTTTGAGTAGGGTAAGGGTTTCGGGGTCTGGCATCTGGGCTTGTGCATTCTTTATTCCCGAGAATGTCTCATGTGAACTCTTTCCCGAATAGTGGTCTCCACGAATCGAATCCCCAGACAAAGCTGCGGTAAACAGGAATGCATGATTGCCATCGAAGGTGCTGAGGTTCAGTTGGCCGTCGACCACATTTCCTTCAAGGTAACGGTAGTCACCCATGGGGGTAAGGAATGTTCCGGTGAGATGATTTCCCTGTTGGTCAAATACACCTACCGAGACGTAAGGATCTTTATCAGTTTTGAAATCAAGCTGGTAGGTCCCGGAATAATCAGGAGCTACGGGTTCATTCGTATTTGTAACAAAGCGATAGTTGTCTCCCCAAGTTGCCGAAAATGGTAGGCTGGTTTCGGGTGCATAGTTCTTGTAGTAGGTACCCAACAATTGGTTCCCATTGATTTTGGCACGCAGTTCGGCATCAAAGATATGAAGCGTCATGAAGACTGAATCGCCCCGAATTTGAACCTCGTCCAGCAAGAGTTTCTCCGATACATTGTTAAGATAGGAGACATATCCGGTGCCATTCTTCTCTACATCAAACGTAAAAGGAAGTTCTTTGCCCTGCATGGCAATGAGCCCCCGCCAGGTTCCGGTGCGGAGCTCCACGGGCTGTTGACAAGAAAGTACGAGGAATATGCTGGCAGATAGGAGCAAAAAACGCATCTTGATTTGATTTTTGGATGTAGAACGGTGCAAAATAAAGAAATGTTCACAACACTAAGGGTATTGGAATTGGCTTCAGTCCTGGCGGGCCCCAGCGTCGGGCAGTTCTTTGCAGAACTGGGTGCCGAAGTGATCAAAGTGGAGAACCCGGGAACAGGGGGTGATGTAACGCGCAGTTGGAGAATCTCCGGCGAGAATACCGATGATCGTTCAGCCTATTTTTGCTCATGTAATTGGGGTAAGAAATCCATTGTACTGGACCTTTCTCAGAAGGCTGACCGTGAAAAAGTTCTTCGACTCGCCGAGCGGGCTGATATTGTCATTGCCAGTTACAAACCGGGGGATGCTGAGAAACTTGGCGTGAGTTACGGGCAGCTTAGACAGCGAAAACCCGCTATTATCTATGGTCAGATCAGCGGGTATGGATCTGATGATGAGCGGGTAGGTTATGATGCGGTAATACAAGCGGAATCCGGATTCATGGATTTGAACGGAGAGCCCGGGGGTCCCGCAACGAAAATGCCCGTTGCGCTTATCGATGTTTTGGCAGCGCATCAGCTCAAAGAGGGACTATTGCTGGCAATTCTTAAGCGAGAGAAGACTGGGGAGGGAAGCCGGGTGGAGGTCTCATTGATGGATACGGCAATTGCGTCGCTCATGAACCAAGCTACGAACTGGCTAGTTGCCGGGAAACTTCCCACAAGGCAGGGGTCTGCGCATCCCAATATTGCCCCGTACGGAGATACTTTCAAGACCGTCGACAATAAACTAATACTTCTGGCAATTGGCAATGACCGCCAGTTCGAGTCCCTACTCACCGTACTCGGTTGTGACCCGAAAGAAAAAACCTGGTCGGCCTTTTCGACTAACCCAAAACGGGTTCAGAACCGGGAAGCGTTGTGCGCTCTTTTATCAACTGTGATCAAGCACTTGCCAGGTAGTGAATTGGTATCCAAACTCAACCAGTTGAAAGTCCCCGCAGGCCTTGTTCAAACGGTTCGGGACGCCTTGGCTACTCCGGCAGCAGGCCATCTTCTCCTTGATGTGAATGATGTTATGGGCATCCGGAGCATGGTGGCTGTTGGTGTTTCCGCAAAGGCTAATTTGACAGCTCCGCCACATTTGGGTGAGCATACAGCGGAAATTCTTAGGCTTATTTCACTCTAAGGCCCCACCACCTCCCACTTGTCTATTCTCCATTTTGTGAATTTTTTAAAGCTCTGATTAACAGATATTTAGATAATCACATCAATTCAACCTATTAAGAAAAAGACATAGGCAAAAAGTGCCTATATCCGCTCATTTTGCATAAAATCAGTAAAATAGTGGGGTAAAGTGGAGGAAAGTGGGTTAAAAATGCATAAGTTTGACTTAAGAAGGACTTGGAAACCGCAAGGAGACCAGGGACATCAGACAACCACTATAGTCTATGACTTTCTTCACCAGTGAATTTGAGTGTAAGCTTGACGCCAAAGGCAGGCTCGTCCTGCCGTCGCGGATCAAGGCTCAGCTCCCCGAAGGCGGGGGGGACGAGCTCGTGATCCGCAAAGGCTTTGAGCCATGCTTGATTCTTTATCCCATGGTGGAGTTCAAGAAGGTCTTCTCAAAAATTTCCGGATTAAACGAGTTCAACGAGGAGTACCGCAAACTACAGCGGAATTTCTTGTCGGGGGTCGTGACGGTCGAGTTGGACAACAACGGCCGCTTCCTGATCCCCAAAAACATGCTCACCTATGCGCAGCTTGACAAAGAGGCGATGTTGGTGGGTACGGGGAACAAAGTTGAAGTCTGGAATCCCTCCATCTACGAGAAGCATCAAATCACAGATCCTGGCGAGTTGTCGAAGTTGGCTGGAAAATACTTGAACGAGTAAAGGATGGGTGCTGAATTTCAGGTTTCGCACTTGAATATCAGTAGCCGCCTTCAGTTTCCCGGTCTACGAAAAAATGAAAGAATGGTCTTGGTACATAACCGGGGCGCAGTTCATTGAAAGCGATAAAAGGAAACTTGGGTTAGCCACCAAAAACCAATGTACCATAGTCCGGTAATGTTGCGCGAATGTGTGGAAGGGTTGAATATAAACCCTGAAGGCGTCTACGTAGACGTGACGTTTGGGGGTGGGGGGCACAGCATGGCGATCCTGGAGCGGTTGAAGGGTGGAAGGCTTATCAGCTTTGATCAGGATGAGGACGCCAAAAAGGAAGCTGAGAAAATTGAGCATCGTTCTTTTACATTTTGTCAAGCAAACTTCCGGTACATGAAGCAGTACCTGAAGCTGCAAGGAGTGGCTCAGGTGAACGGCATCCTGGCCGATCTCGGGGTCTCGTCGCACCAGATTGATTCCCCTGAGCGCGGTTTCTCCACCCGGTTTTCAGGCCTCCTGGATATGCGGATGGATACCAAAGGAAAGGTGACGGCTGCCACGCTGCTCAAGTCCTACTCCGAAGAAAAATTGCACAAGGTCTTCGGCATGTACGGGGAATTGAAGAACGCAAGGACGGCTGCAAGCGAAGTGATTCGGGCAAGGGCCGTCAGGAAATTGGAGACGACACAGGACCTGAAGGAGGCACTGAAGCGTGTTGCTCCTCGCGGAAAGGAAAATAAATACTTCGCCCAGGTGTTTCAGGCGTTGCGCATCGAAGTGAATGAAGAGATGCAAGCACTTGAAGATTTTTTGCACCAAAGCGAAGAATTGATTGGTTCGGGCGGACGGCTGGTGGTCATGAGTTATCACTCACTTGAAGACCGGATGGTGAAGAACTTTTTGAACACTGGAAAAGTGTTCGGTGAACAGGAGAAGGACTTTTTTGGAAATGTGGTGAGGCCTTTTGATGCGATTACCCGGAAGCCGACCGTGGCCTCCGACGAGGAAGTAGAACAAAATGGAAGGGCGCGAAGTGCAAAATTGAGAATTGGTGAAAGGAGATAAACGAAGAACAGGTTTTAGTTGAAAAGAGTATGGCAGAGAATAAATTAAGATTAGAGGTAGAGCGAGGCAATCAGCCACGGGAGAAGTCAACTGCTGGCGGCACAACCATCTTCTCCGGCATCGAGCGTCGGCTGAAGCTCGAAAACTATTTTGAGGAGGGCTTCCCGGTTCAGTACCTCCCCAAGATTCTGTTCATCATGGCCCTGGGGTTACTCTATATCAGCAACACACACCATGCGGAAAAAACAGTTCGCCGTATCGACCAAGCTCAGTCGGAAGTGGAAGACCTGCGTGCCGACTATACGACCCTGAAGTCTGACCTCATGTTTGCCAGTAAGCAAAGCGAGGTGGCGAGAAAAGTGAAGTCCCTGGGCCTGAAAGAGAGTCTTAATCCTCCCACGCGTGTGATTATCGAAGAAGGTGAATATTAAGAAGTCCATATTGATCCGTGTGCGCATCGCCTTTCTGGCGGTCGTTGTGTTTGCTGTGTGCGTGGGTGCCAAGGTGGGCCACATTCAGTTTGTGGAAGGAGACAAGTGGATAAAAATGGGTAACGACATCTCGTTCGATTACAAAAAAGTCAAGGCGACACGGGGCAATATCTATTCTGACAACGGAAGCCTGCTGGCCACCTCCCTCCCTTTTTACAAAGTGGCGATGGACCCTACCTTGGTGAAAGACGAAGACTTTAAAGAAGGAATTGACTCGTTGGCCCTGATGTTGTCCCGGCACTACAAAGACCGTTCTGCAACAGACTACAAGCGCATGATTCGCGACGCCCGGGAATCGGACAAGCGATACGTTGTTCTCAGCCGCAAACAGATCAGCTACCAAACGAAAAAGGAAATGTCGACCTGGCCAATCTTCCGGGAAGGACGGCTGCGCGGCGGCGTGCTCTTTGAAAAAATGGATGTTCGCTACCGCCCCTTCAGCCACCTGAGTCGAAGAACCATTGGGTTTGTCAATGAAAATGGTAAGGGTGCCGGACTGGAGTTTAGTTTTGAGCATGCATTGGGCGGCCAGGATGGAGAAGCGCTGTTTCAGAAGATTGCTGGTGGAACCTGGAAGCCGGTCTTCGATGCCAACAACGTCAAATCAATTGATGGCCTGGATATTCAAACAACGCTGGATATCAATTTACAGGATGTCGCGGAAACAGCACTGTACGAAGCCATGAAGGGTCATAATGCCGATGAGGGTACGGTCATCGTGATGGAAGTGAAGACCGGCGAGATAAAAGCCATTTCAAACTTGAGTGCCGACGGACATGGGGATTATGTAGAAAAATTTAATCATGCTGTAGGTGGATCATTTGAGCCAGGCTCTACATACAAGCTGGTCACCATGATGGCCCTGTTGGAAGACACCAATGTAGAACTTACAGATAGCATTAAGACGGGCCGTGGAGAATTCAATTTTTACAAC
>JANPES010000260.1:0-20850 GCA_031423035.1 Cyclobacteriaceae bacterium
CAGCCGACCAGCCGCTGTAGCCCAGGAAGAACTTGATATCCTTAGCCGCCATTTGTTTGGTCTCCAATAGGAAGAGTACTTTCTCAAAGCTTCCTCCCCAATATACCCCACGAAGAATCTCAACGGCGTCCTCAATTCCGGGATACCGATGAAGGTAGTGGAGGGTGTCCTGCTGTACTGGTCCGCCCACCAACGCCGGCGCATTAAAGTCCTTAATGCCATCCATCACATCGCTGACATTAGCGAGGGAAGGTTTGTTTAACACAAAACCGAACGACCCTTCGCTGTTATTCTCGCAAAGCAGAATGATGGTCCGCTCGAAATTTGGGTCCGGAAGGAACGGCTCAGAGATCAAAAGTCTCCCCTTTTCCGGCTTGATCTTATTTTTATACTTAAAGAAATCCATATTTCACTTCTCAATAAAACCATGATTCTGCAGAACACCAAATGAACTCCTAAAAATTAGTCATTCACCGAAATTTGGATGGAAAGAAGTCACCATCTTTGCGGTAAATAATCCTATGGTATCCCTGGCTGACCTACGCAAAGAATATTCCCGCGGCACACTCGACGAGAGTACGGTAGCCAAACATCCCCTGGTTCAATTCGAAAAGTGGTTCCACGAGGCCACCCAGTCAGAGGTACCGGAACCCACCGCGATGAATCTGGCCACGGTTTCCGACAAAGGGTTGCCCTCGTCACGAATCGTACTGCTAAAAGGCATTGAAAACGGATGCTTTGTTTTTTACACAAACTTTCAAAGCCGCAAGGGAAATCAACTGGAGGAAAACCCGATTTGCGCTTTGAATTTTTTCTGGCCGGAATTGGAACGCCAGGTGCGCATCGAAGGTGTCTCTGCACGTGTACCTGAAGACGTCTCGATTGGGTACTTTCAAAGCCGTCCGCGTGAAAGCCAAATTGGAGCTTGGGCTTCGCCTCAAAGTACGGTTATCGCAAACCGGAAAATCCTGGAAGAGCGCGTGAAAGAAATTGAAACACGATATGCTGGCCAGACAGCTCTTCCCAAGCCTAAACAATGGGGTGGATTTCAGGTGGATCCACATTGGATTGAATTCTGGCAAGGGCGCCCAAACCGATTGCATGACCGTATTCTTTACAGCAAGAGCGACACCAACTGGACGATAAGCCGTCTGGCTCCCTAGATCAGGTCATACAGTGAGCGGACGCCTACCCAACGGCGCGCGACAAACCCCTCCCCATACTTTACCCCGATGGCGTGGCCCATTTCAATGGCCCTTGCCTCCAGCAAATCAAGGAATTCCGGTGTGGAGATATACGTTGTTGGCTCTTTGCTGGATGGGTCGAAAAATTGTGTCTTGAACGCCTTGATGGCTATCATTTTTTGCTCCCACTCCTCAGAAATATCGATAACGAAATCGGGCGCAATGAATTGACTCTGTACATAATGATACACGGCGTTAGGCCTCCACGGCTCCTGCTTTGCTCCCTTTGCATCTATTGTCTCGACCTTGGAAAGTCCAGATAAGAAGCAGGAACTATAGGCAATGTCGGAACCTCGCCCATGATCCGGATGGCGGTCGTGTATGGCGTTAGCCAGCACAATTTCTGGGCGGTACGCGCGAATGGCTGCGATGACCTTCCGTTGATGATCTTCCTGATTTTGGAAAAAGCCATCAGGCAAGCCCAGGTTTGTTCGGACACTCAACCCCATCAAGCGGGATGATTCTGCAGCCTCTTTTTCCCTGGATTGTGGAGTCCCTCGCGTACCGAGCTCACCACGGGTCAAATCAACCACGCCTACCGTCCGACCGGCCTTGATATGCTTTACAATTGTTCCACCGCACCCTAGTTCGGCATCGTCCGGATGTGCGGCAATTACGAGGATATCTAGCTTCATGCGTGTACCATCTCATGCTCACGGGCCGCCAGGAAACGCTCAGCATCCAGGGCGCCCATGCACCCTGTTCCTGCAGCGGTAACGGCCTGCCGGTAAACCCGGTCAGCTGCATCACCCACCGCAAATACGCCTTCGATATTGGTACGGGTAGACCCGGGTTTAACCTTGATATATCCGGTTTCATCCATGTCTAACTGACCTTTGAAAATGTCTGTGTTGGGCTGATGGCCGATCGCGACAAAGAATCCCTTGATAGCCACCTCGCGGCGCTCTTTGGTTTTGGTATTGATCACACGCATTCCTGCAACATCGTCGGTTCCCAGGATCTCTTCTGTCTCGCTGTTCCACAGAATTTCAATCCTGGGATTGGTCTTCACACGTTGTTGCATAATCTTGGACGCACGCATTTCATCACGCCGAACAACCAGGTAGACTTTAGGACAAAGCTTGGAAAGATAGGTTGCCTCTTCCGCGGCAGAATCCCCTGCTCCAATCACTGCGACGTCCATGCCGCGATAAAAGAAACCATCACAGACGGCGCAGGCGGAGACACCCTTGTTCATAAATTTCTGCTCCGAAGGAATACCCAGGTATTTCGCACTTGCACCCGTAGCGACGATGATGGCCTCAGCCTCCAGTTCGTGCGTTCCGTCAACAACGGCTTGTAGTGGATACGAAGACAAGTCTACTTTCGTAACCAATCCGTCACGTACTTGCGTACCGAATCGCTCGGCTTGTTCTCTGAGATCCATCATCATTTGAGGCCCATCAATACCTTTTGGGTACCCCGGATAGTTCTCCACCTCTCCTGTGATGGTCAATTGACCTCCCGGCTGACCGCCTGAATACAAAATGGGTATAAACCCAGCCCGCGAAGCATAAATGGCTGCGGTGTAACCGGCAGGGCCGGAGCCAATAATCAATACTTTTAGTTTTTCCTTTACCATAAATCTTGTGACTATGAAAAAGGTCTCATGTTAAGAGACCTTTGAATTTATTTCCATTTCAAATACTCTTAACCCAGGTAAGGCTTAAGGGCCTTGCTCCTGGACGTGTGCCGTAGCCGCCGGATTGCTTTCTCCTTGATCTGCCGTACCCGTTCGCGGGTCAGGTTGAACTTTTCTCCAATCTCCTCCAGGGTCATAGCCTGTTCTCCATTTAGTCCGAAGTACAAGGCGATCACATCCGATTCCCTTTGTGTGAGCGTAGAAAGCGCGCGTTGCACCTCGCGGCGTAGAGAGTCAGTCATTAGACCCTGATCGGGGGTATCTTCACCATCATTCTCCAGCACGTCGAGCAGGCTATTTTCCTCGCCCTGAACAAAAGGTGCATCCATGCTGACATGACGGCCACTGATCTTCATCGTATCCACGACTTCAGCGGTCGTCACTTCAAGTACCTCTGCCAGTTCTTCCGGAGAAGGTTCGCGCTCAAATTTCTGTTCCAGCTCGGAGAAAGTCTTCGAAATCTTATTCAGCGAACCAACGCGGTTAAGGGGCAAGCGAACAATGCGCGACTGTTCGGCCAAAGCCTGCAGAATAGATTGGCGAATCCACCACACCGCATACGAAATGAATTTAAAACCACGAGTTTCATCAAACCGTTGAGCTGCTTTGATCAATCCCAGATTGCCTTCGTTGATCAGGTCGCCCAGGGACAGTCCCTGGTTCTGATATTGCTTGGCGACAGACACCACAAATCGAAGGTTAGCCTTTGTTAGTTTTTCAAGCGCGATTTGGTCGCCTTCCTTTATCCGCTTGGCCAGTTCAACCTCTTCGTCTGATGTAAGCAAATCAACCTTGCCGATCTCCTGAAGGTATTTGTCCAGCGACTGGCTTTCCCTGTTGGTGATCTGCTTGCTGATTTTTAGCTGTCTCATGGGCCTTTTAGCTACGAGTCAAAAACATCTGGCCGATAAATTAGTTCCAAAAACCTTCGCTGTCAACTACACCTGCGCAGGTTCTTCTTTCTTGGGCGGTTTCGGCAACAGGACCTTGCGAGATAAGCGAAATTTACCTGTTTTCTTATCCACTTCGATCAATTTCACTTTGACTTCCTCACCGACTTCCATGACTCCGTCCATCGTTTCGAGGCGCTCCCACTTAATCTCGGAGATGTGGAGCAGTCCGTCTTTTCCTGGCATAAATTCTACGAAGGCGCCGAAAGGCATTATTGATTTGACCACACCGTCGTACACCGTGCCTACTTCGGGAATGGCTACAATGGCCCGAATGCGTTTCAACGCTCCATCCATTGCTGCCTGATTCGTTGCAAAAACGCTAACATGGCCGCGCTTGTCCTTCTCCTCGATGACCACGGTTGCACCTGTCGTATTTTGAATATCCTGAATCACTTTTCCTCCAGGTCCGATTACCGCACCAATCATCTCCTTGTCGATGATCATGCTAAAGGCTCTCGGAGCATGCGGCTTCAAATCCGGACGTGGCTGCTGGATGGATTTCTGCATCTCCCGAAGGATATGCAGTCGTCCTTCTTTCGCCTGAATCAACGCCTCTTTCAAGACGTCGTAAGTAAGTCCCTCAACCTTGAGGTCCATCTGACAACCGGTTATTCCTTTCTCAGTACCGGTTACCTTGAAGTCCATATCACCCAGATGGTCTTCATCGCCAAGGATATCAGACAGGATCGCATAACGTCCTTTGTCTGAAATCATGCCCATGGCAATTCCCGAAACGGCTGCCGTAATCGGAAGCCCGGCATCCATCAACGCGAGCGATCCTGCACAAACCGTCGCCATTGAAGAGGAACCGTTGGATTCGAGGATATCAGAGACAATGCGAATAGTGTATGGATTATTTTCTTCCGAAGGAAGTACCTGCTTGAGCGAACGATAGGCCAGGTTACCATGTCCAACTTCACGTCTGCCCGGTCCGCGGTTAGGCTTCACTTCTCCTGTCGAAAAGGCAGGAAAATTGTAATGAAGGATAAACTTGTTTGATCCGGAGAACATCGCTCCATCTATCATCTGCTGATCCAGCTTGGTTCCGAGTGTAACTGTGCTCAGTGATTGGGTTTCACCGCGTGTAAAAAGAGCTGAACCGTGAGCGGAAGGGAGGTAATCTACTTCTGACCAAATTCCACGGATTTCGTTGGTCTTACGGCCATCCAGGCGCACGCGCTCATTGAGCACGAGGTCTCTGCATGCCTTCTTCTGTATGTCATGGTAATACCGCTTCACCAGCGCCTTATCAACCGTAGAATCAGCAGGAAGTTGAGCGATATACTCTTCTTCGATCTGAGCAAATAGCTCTGAGCGTTTCTGTTTGTTGGGGGTCTGCTTCATGGCAACCGCATAGGCCTTGTCATACATCAGCTTATGCAATTCTTCTTTTAATGCCGGGTCATTGGTCTCGTGGTTGTACGTCCGTTTAACGGTCTTTCCAACCAGTTTGCCCAGATCAATTTGAAGTTGGCACTGAACCTTGATCGCCTCATGCGCAACCTTAAGGGCCTCCAGCATAGCCTCTTCGCTGGCCTCCTTGGCTTCACCTTCCACCATGAGAATGTTTTCAATAGATGCTGCCACGATTAAGTCGAGATCAGCCTTCTCCTTTTGTTCAAGCGTTGGGCTGACGATGTAGGCACCGTCTACCCGTGCAACGCGTACTTCAGAGATAGGTCCTTGGAAAGGGATATCGGAAACAGACAAAGCCGCAGATGCTGCAAACGCTGCCAATGCATCAGGCAAAGCTGCCTCATCGCCTGAAATCAACTGAATGTTGATTTGAGTTTCGGCATGATAATCATCTGGGAATAAGGGGCGTATAGCCCTATCTACCAAGCGACTAATGAGGATCTCATAGTCAGAAAGTCTGCCTTCCCTTCTCAAGAACCCGCCTGGAATTTTCCCCATGGAGGCAAATTTCTCCTGATAATCAACGGAGAGTGGAAGGAAGTCTGCACCTGCCTTGCCTTCCTTGTTGGAGACAACAGTAGCCAGGAGCATGGTATTGCCCATCCGGAGGACGACAGCGCCGTCTGCTTGCCGGGCGAGTTTACCGGTTTCGATAGTAATTTCTCTGCCGTCAGGTAACAGGCAGGACTTGACAATTGGAGTTGGTTTCATAGATTTTGTTGGTTGGCCCATGGGCCGTTAGAAAAGCGAAAAGGGAACCTTTGGCGGGTTCCCTGTTTGCTTAATTAGTATCTTATTTTCTTAGATCCAGGTCCGCCAAGATAGAACGGTACCGGGTGATGTTGGTCTTCTGTAGATAGCTAAGAAGCTTTTTGCGCTGCCCCACGAGATTGAGGAGGCCCTGCTGTGTTGAAAAGTCCTTTTTGTGTCCTTTCAGGTGTTCGGTTAGGGAATTAATCCGATGCGTGAAGAGCGCAATCTGGGATTCTGGAGAACCAGTGTCTTTTGCTGATTTGGCCGCTCCGTGCTTGGTGAAAAGTTCCTTTTTTTTGGTTGAATCGAGGTACATCGCTTAAAATTTACTGCTTTTTCGTTTTTTTATAATCGCGCAAAAGTAAGCGAAATCAACAAAACCACAAAATCTCAATTCGCGGGTAATGGGGGCTGTTTTGTCCCAAACCTCCTTTTGAACTTTTCCACTACGACCTGGTAGTAGTCTGATTCAAAAAGGCGCGCATCCAGTCTGGCCTGCCGCATGAAAAAAAGACCGATAAGCGCAAGAATTGCATCTGCAGCCCAAATTCCGGCTGGCACTGAGATCTTCCCTTGCAGTGCCCACTTCTCCCCGGTACTTACAATGAGGTAGAAAAGGATAAAGAAGAAGATCGAGAAGATCACGGGAACCCCCAGTCCCCCCTTCTTGATAATTGATCCTAAGGGCGCACCGATCAGGAACATCACGATACAGGCTATCGAGTTAGAGAGAATTTTGTGCCATTGTATCTGAAAAACCTGCCGGTCGTGCTCAAAATTTGTGCGCGTCGTATTCATATTTAGAAGCTGGCTCTTCAATGTACGGGTTTGGTTCAGGGCACCTGCAATTTCTTGGGCAGTGGGCTTAGATCGAAATATGCTATCAGACACTTGCCGTGTCCCCACTCTGATTTTGCTTAAAGGAATTGGACTAAACTCAAGGCTAAAGGCCGGCGGATACGGGTCATTGATCGCGGTGAGTGAATCCCGTTCGCGTTTAAACACCACAAGCTCCTGAGGCACATCCAAGGTGTCGCCCTTCAGGTGATAGCTGAACAAGGTATGCTGCATTCTGTAGCGGCTAAGGTCGTTCTGCTCAATCTCCTCGGACAAAGAGTCCATGTCATTGTCCAATTGAAAAACACTTCTCATTATCCGGTTCCCCTGGAACCATCGCTTGTCGGTTCGCGCCAGCCCGAATGATGACAAGTCAAAGACTATCTCGGTCTTACCAAACTGTGTTTTGCGGAGAGACTCCTGCCCTGCGCCCTCCGCCCCGATGTTCTGGCCACTTGTACCTTCATTGTACTCAGTCCCATTGTAGAGCTCCAGTTTGAGATACTGCTCATTGAAGAAGGTGAACATTCTGCCGGAGTCGGCGATTGTTACCTGTTTATTGCCGATCCTCCCGCGATGATCATAAATGATCACACCTTTGAGTGAGGCCCCATCTGGAAATTTCCGGTTAACCTTGATGCTGATATCGGGTATTCCGGAATAGAATGCCCCTTCCTGAAGATCGAGTGCTGGCTTCTTTTGTTTTATATCATAGAGGAGGCTATACGCCTCCAGGGCCGCCTTGGGCACCCATGTATTGTTGACATAGAAGGCAAAGAAAGTGAGCAAGATGACCATCAGGAATATTGGGACCAGGCTCCGCGTGAGTGAAATTCCTAAGGACTTTATCGCAGTAATCTCAAAATGCTCGCTCAGGTTACCGAAGGTGATCAGGGAAGCCAGAAGTATCGCCAGGGGCAGTGCCAGGGGCGTCATGAATATGGCAAAATAGAATAAGAGTGTGCCCACGACATCCCATCCAAGGTCTTTCCCAATGATATCATCAAAGTACTTCAACATGTGCTGAAGCAGCAGAATGAATACAACAACCAGGAACGTCAGGATAAAGGGCCCGATGAAGGAAGAAAGGATGAGTTTGTCAATCTTGCGCATGCCGTGTACCTATCTCAAAAATAAGGCCATTTTGAGCGCTTTCATGAACTATTCAGGTAAATCGTAAAAGTTTATAAATTTGCGCCTCCTTTTGGCGAGGTAGCTCAGTTGGTTAGAGCATCGGATTCATAACCCGAAGGTCGGCAGTTCAAATCTGCTCCTCGCTACAGTTTATTTGGTGATGTGGAGATATGATGATTGGGTGATTCAAGAGCACGGACAGGGGATTTACTCACCCAAGTGATCGCAACTTCACTAAATCACTAAATCATCAAATTTCAAAATGGTCTTATCACCAAATTTTTCATATCTTCCATACCAATCAGAGAAGATGGAAACACACATGGTCAAGAAGCAACTTTTTTCAGCAGATTTTGAGCTTCATGCATCCGCAAAAATGCTGTATCCCTATATTCAAACAGCCAGCGGTCTTGCTGCGTGGTTTGCCGATGACGTTAGAATCAGCCCTGAAAAGGTCTTCACCTTTGTGTGGGATCATGAAGAGCATAAAGCGATTATGTCCTCCCACCGCACCAATCACTTTGTGCGGTTTGAGTACTTACCGGAAAATGCAGAAGACCGGAAAGATCCATCCTATTTTGAATTGAGCCTTGAAGTAAATGAACTAACCCAAATGACCTTCCTGAAGATTTACGACTATTCGGACTTCGATGATATGAAGGAATTGGAAGATCTTTGGGAAGGGCTCGTTGAAAAGCTCAAAACTGTCGTTGGAGGCTAGCCGTCACCGCCTGACAAACTACAAGTTAAACCAATACGTAAGTTTGATTACAATTGCCCTGTTTTTTGGGGTGAAATTCTCATTCGGCTGATCGAAGGAGTAGAAATAATTGTCCGTGTAAACAATGAACAAATCCGAAACCGGCCTGAACCGCCATTGAAATCGGGTGTTGATGTTCATATTCTTGTACTGGCTGTTGTACTGCACAAACGTAGTGAAGAATACATTCCTGGTTACCGTAAGATCTAGGCGAGGGCTTATGAGGTATATATCCGCACTTGTGTATGGACTGGGCATCGTGATCCGGTTATAGTTCGCATCGATTGATATCACGCCATAAGGTTGAAAACGGTAGTTAAGACTTGCACTCAAATTAGTGCGTGTCCCATTAAAATACCCTCCATGCAATCCACCAACTAAAAAGGTGAAAAACTTCCTGGGGTCGGAGCCATATGAAAAAGAAGCATTCGTATATGTGTAGCCTGTAAATGCTGGCAACTTGATTGCACCTTCCTCGGGTGGTGAATTTGTAGGATCAAAGTCGAAGAGCAGCAATGTGTATGTACTCTGAAACTGCAGGTTCAAGGTTGATTGATTCTGGAAATTTATCTTGTATCCAGGTGTGTACTGGTAGTCTGACAGGCCATGAATGTTATCCCAGATATAGAATACGTCTCCCACCGGTCCATGATTATTGATAACCGAATGCGCTGGGTACCAACTATAGCTTCCTGAAGGAGAAATCCGCTGGTACCCAGCACGCGGTACGAAACCCACTGCGGGGTTGAAGTTCTGGCCAATCGATTGTTGGTACAAATTGAAGGTCAGCTTTCGCGTGTTATATACAAAACTATACCCCTGTGAATACTCCTTTCCAGGGTTTTCAGGGGTGAACTGTTGGTGGAAGAAGAGCGTGCCGGTATATCGGTTATCCATGAAATTGTAATTATAGTCCGCGCCCAGCACCCGGTTATAGCCATATCCTTCGAGTCTGAAATCACCGGAATCATTCTGAAACGTCTGCCGGTTAACAAAGATTGCCCGAATGTTTGAGTTGGTCCCCAATCGCCGTTGACCGGTGGCTACCGTGTAATTGTATGATGGCACTGATGATTCCGGAACCTCCGCTGTCTGCATATTCAGAAATCCGACACGGTATTTCTTATTCACGTTGCCACTCAGCCGGGCACCATAAATAATCCGGTTCTGGATATTCTGCCCCGTGTTCGGATCCCGCGCTACACCAATACGCCTGGAGAAGAAAGGTCGAGCGAAAGGATGACCATATGACGTAAACAAATCAGCATTCTCGAGGAAGAACTGCCGCCGCTCAGGAAAAAATATCTCAAACCGCTCAAGATTTGTTACTTGCCGGTCAACTTCAACCTGAGAGAAATCAGGATTGACCGTGAGATCAAGATTAAGCGAGGATGAAACAGCAATCTTGACATCACCACCGACCGTTGCTGTTGATATGCCGGGCTTGTTGTTAAGAAAGTCCTTTGACGCATTTCCCGCAACATATGGAATAATCGAAATGTTGGAACCGGGATGCTGCACCGGCTGATCCCAGACGAGCTCGGCGGAATAGTTTAGGTTTCCAACTTCAAAATTCCGGGGTGTCCATGGCCACACCGCCCGTTCATTTTCCTTGCTGTCCTGGCGGTAGAATTTTACGTTCCATCTTGAAGCTCCTGTTTTAAAGCGCAGGGTCGTATAGGGAATGGCCATTTCCGAAACCCAGTACCCATCGTAGATTTTCACGGCGCTGTACCATTTGTTGTCCCAGGAAAGGTCAAGGTTATCTTGTGAAATGTACCCATTGGAGATAAGCCCCTCCCGCTGCACACCGGCAGGGCTCAGTCCAAAGAAGAAGGCGTTGGTTAAATCCTGGAAGGTATCAAGTATTACTGCCACTCCATCAAGCCCAGGCCCCTTGAAATCGCGACGAAGCGAAGATACCGCGTAGCCCCCGGGTTTGTTGTCATGTGAAATCATGCTGAAGTAGACAAACGAATCGTCATAAGTAGCCCTGAATTCAGTTCTCACGCGCGACAAACTCGTGTCGTAAGGGAACTGTTGCCTGAGTTCACTGACCATTTCGGCTTCTGCCCAGGATGCTTCGTCCACGGCGCCATCCAATTTGATTGCATCAATAGCACGGCTAATGGAAACGGATGCACGCTCTTGGTCCGGGTTGGCTGTTGACAACCCAGGCAAGCATGTGCACAGAAGGAGGAAGAACCGGGTTGCAGGCATTCAATGCAATAAAAGTAACTTGAGGGCCCTGAGCAAAATAATTCGGATGAACGGAGGAATGGTCTTTTACTCTCACCCGCGATGCCTATTTTTGCCCACTAACCTCAATGTGTATGCTTCCATCGATCAACCCCGCCGAGACCCAAGCCTGGCGCAAACTCACCACCCACTTCCTCGACATGCAAGCGTTTTCCATTCGCGAAGAATTCGACCATGACCCGTTGCGATTTGAAAAGCTTCACCTGACCTTTGAAGATATCCTGGTTGACTATTCAAAGAACTGCTTGAATGAAGATACGATCGCTCATTTTGTTGAGCTGGCGGAGGAATGCAATTTAGGAGAGTCGATAGAAGCGATGTTCCTTGGACGACAGATCAATCAAACGGAAGGACGGGCAGTCCTTCACACGGTCCTGCGCAATAGAAGTCAGCAACCCGTTGTTGTTGATGGCGTGAATTTAATGCCCGAAGTTGAACGGGTCCTGGAGCACATGAAAAGTTTCTCAAGCCGTCTCTTGTCAGGCGAATGGAAAGGCTATTCTGGCAAGGCCATCACCGATGTTGTAAACATTGGCATTGGCGGATCAGACCTTGGGCCACTGATGGTCACTGAAGCATTGCGGCCTTATCACCAGCATATCCGGCCGCATTTTGTATCAAACATTGATGGATCCCACCTGGCGGAGGCATTGAAGAAAGTGAATGTAGAAACAACACTGTTCATCATCGCATCGAAAACGTTCACTACCCAGGAAACGATGACCAATGCACAATCCGCGAAGGACTGGTTTATGCAGCAAACAGGGAACCGTGGAGACGTGGCTAGACATTTTGTGGCAGTTTCAACCAATGAAAGACTAGTAAAGGAATTTGGCATTGCACCGGAGAATATGTTTGTATTCTGGGATTGGGTGGGTGGTCGATACTCGCTTTGGTCTTCTATCGGGCTTTCGATTGCTTGCGCCATAGGCTATTCAGCTTTCGAACAACTGCTGGATGGTGCTCACGCCATGGACAATCACTTTCGTAATCAACCTTTCAACAAGAATATCCCGGTGCTGATGGCGATGATTGGGGTTTGGCATACCAATTTTTTTGACGCCCAGACCGAGGCCATCCTCCCCTACGATCAATACATGCACCGGTTCGCTGCTTACTTCCAGCAAGGTAACATGGAAAGCAACGGCAAGTCTATTGATCGCAGTGGACAACCTGTACTGTATCAAACCGGACCCGTCATCTGGGGGGAACCTGGAACAAACGGGCAGCATGCCTTTTATCAATTGATCCACCAGGGAACAAAATTGATTCCATGTGATTTTCTTGCCCCGGTAAAGAGTCACAACCCCCTGTCAGATCATCATGCCAAGTTGCTTTCTAACTTCTTTGCGCAGACCGAGGCGCTGATGATGGGAAAGACGGTAGATGAAGTCAGACTGGAATTGGAGCGCCAAGGAATGAGCAAAGAGCAAATCGCCTTTCATCTTCCGTATCGGGTCTTTACCGGAAACAGACCTACCACTTCCATCCTCTTCAATCAGCTTACTCCCCGTACCCTGGGAAGCCTTATCGCGATGTACGAACATAAAATATTCATTCAGGGCGCTATCTGGAACATCTTCAGTTTTGATCAATGGGGAGTTGAGCTAGGAAAAGTACTCGCCAAGAAGATCCTTCCAGAACTCAGTTCTCCAGGAGAAGTAGCTGGCCACGATTCATCAACAAACGGGTTGATAAACTATTTCAAACGATTGAAAGGGCTGTTATGAGCGGAGGGTACTAAAATGCCCTTATTCTGTCTATTTTTGGCACTTATTCTCAACGATTGAAAAAATCACCTATTTCCAAAATTGGCGTCTTCACGTCCGGAGGCGATGCCCCCGGAATGAATGCGGCAATACGCGCTGTCGTGCGCGCCAGTAGCTATTATCACCTCGAATCCTGGGGGATTACCCGGGGTTATGAAGGGATGATTGATGGCGAGATCGCCAAGCTTGGCACACGCTCTGTTGGCAACATAATTCAGCGTGGAGGGACAATCCTGAAATGTGCACGCAGCGATAATTTTCGCACCAAGGAAGGACGTGCCAAAGCGATCGCCAACCTCCGCCGTCACGGCATAGATGCCCTTGTCGCCATCGGTGGAGATGGTACTTTTCGAGGTTTGCATGAACTCATCAAGGAATCCGGCATACCGTCTATCTGCATTCCGGGAACAATCGACAATGATATTGCCGGCACAGACTATACCATCGGATATGATACGGCAACCAATACTGCAGTTGAGGCAATCGACCGCATCCGGGATACCGCCCTGTCGCACAACCGGTTGTTTTTCATTGAGGTCATGGGAAGGCATTCCGGATATATCGCGATCAATAGTGCGATTGCAGGTGGCGCTGTCGCAGTCATCATACCTGAAGAACCAACATCCTTCGAAGAACTTTATACGTTGCTAGAACAAAGTGGTAAGGCAAATAAGAAATCAAGCCTCGTTGTCGTCGCAGAAGGATCAGGGATCGGCGGGGCCATGGAACTGGCACGGATGGTTGCTGAACGGTCATCCTACTTTGACATCAAAGTGACGATCCTCGGCCACCTGCAGCGTGGGGGATCTCCCACTTACTTTGACCGGGTACTTGCCAGTCGGATGGGACTGGCCGCTGTTGAGGGACTTATTCATGGAGAAAAGGACTGTTTGGTTGGAGTACAGAACAATAAAATAGTTTATAACAATTTTGAGAATATCATGAATGGGCAGACGCATGTCATCGACCAGGAGGCGTTGCGTCTAGCAAGAATTCTTTCCATCTAATTCAAAATCATGAAGGATCTAACGGTCGGCATCGACATAGGCGGCACGAGTACCAAATATGGAATTGTTGATCGGGACGGAACTGTCTCTCAGCAGGGAAGCATACCCATGAGTGACTTTGAAGACTTCAATGACTTCTTCGATACCCTGGCTGACGCCATCAAAGAGACAATCGCATTGGCTCCCGCGGAGTCGCGATTGGTTGGAATCGGAATCGGCGCTGCCAACGGAAACTACTATCGGGGCACCATCGAAAATGCCATCAACCTCAAGTGGAAAGGTATCCTGCCTTTGGCAAAAATGTTCTCGGATGAATTTCACATTCCTTGTCTGCTTACGAACGATGCGAATGCTGCAGCTGTGGGTGAAATGATTTACGGAAATGCCAAAGGGATGAAAGACTTTATTGTCATCACCCTTGGAACTGGATTGGGAAGCGGTTTTGTGTGTGGAGGCGTTCTCCTGAACGGTCATAACGGTATCGCCGGCGAATTGGGTCACACTTCAGTTAATCCCGCTGGAAGATATTGCAACTGCGGTAAACGCGGCTGTCTGGAAACCTATGCCTCTGCTACCGGCATTAAGCGGACGGTCTATAAACTATTGGCTGATCATTTGGAGCCAAGCGAATTGCGGGGTATCAGTTTTGAAGACCTGAATACCAAAATGATCTCAGACGCCGCCAACCGCGGTGACGCTGTTGGCAAAGAGGCCTTTGAGTATACTGGCAGGATACTGGGGATGAAACTTTCTGATACTGTAGTACATACTGATCCCGAAGCGATCTTCCTGTTTGGCGGACTGGCGCAGGCCGGTGAACTGATCTTCAACCCCACGATTTATCATTTGGAGCGGAACCTTATGCCGCAGTTCCGTGGGCGAGTCAAGGTATTGCCATCTGGTTTGTCGAATCAAACAGCACCGATTCTGGGTGCCAGCAGTTTGATCTGGGATCAAATTGAAAAATCCAAAACTGCCTGAGACGACTATGTCTTGATACTCTGGCTTTCCGTTGTCGGCCTGCTAAGGAGACTGCCTGCAATCAATCCCGTCGTACTGATGACCCCCGCTGGGATAAGACTTGGAACTCCAGTTGTGATGACAAACTCAAACACAACCCATGCAGCAAAGCCCGATATCATAGACACCATTGCACCCGTCGAAGTCGTACGCTTCCAATAAACACCAAATACCAAAGGTGCCAGGAGAGTCACCAGGCTCAAGACAGAAGACTCTCCGACGAGTTGGTAGATGTTTGTCCGCATGCAAGCCATGACCGTTGCCAAAGCGCTAAATAACAAGACCGACCCCTTGGTGAGCCAAAGCATTTGACGATCGCTTAATTTCTCTTTTGAAAGCGGACGAACCAGGTTTTCAGAGAAAATTGCTGCAGGCGCCAGAATAGCAGAACTGGTTGTACTCATGATCGCCGACAACAGTGAACCGAAGAACAAAACTTGCACGGCAAGGGTTGTGTGTTTCATCACCATATTGGGCAAGGCCAACTGCGTATCACCGCTTAGCTGATCGGGATACAAATGCTTCGTGCACAGACTGATAAACAGGGGAAGCATCGCAACTGTAAGATAAAGCGCGGCAGCATAGTAACAGGATCTTACGGCTGTCGTCGCAGAACCGGAAGACATAGAACGTTGAAAAACATCCTGTGATGGAATTGAACCAAGACCCAAGACAGACCAAGCCGCCAGATAAGAGGTCACTTCCCTCCATTCGGGCCTGGGAAGAAAGCGAAATGTTTCCGGATGGACATCCGATAATACCACAGCTACGCCCCCGGCCTTATTAGACAAGACCACAGCGAGTACGACCAGGCCGGCAATGATAATGATGCTTTGAACAAAATCGGTAATGGAGATTGCCCACATGCCACCGATGTACGTGTAGAAAGTAACCACACATGCGCTGGCAATCACGCCAACCCAGACATCCAGACCGGATACAACATTCAGGATGAGGCCCATGGCGACAAGCTGCGCAGCGATGTACCCGATGTACGGAGGAGCCATAAATGCACTCGACAGCAGCTCAGCGCGTCTTCCATAACGCACCTTGAAGTAGTCGCCAAGCGTCAACAAGTTCATGTTGTACAACTTCCTGGCGAAGAACGCACCAAAGAGTACCAGGCATAGTGCAGCACCAAACGGGTCCTCTATGACGGCATAAAGACCTCCTTTCAAGAATTCGGATGACGCACCGAAAACTGTTTCAGAACCAAACCAGGTGGCGAAGAGTGCCGATGAACTGAGCAAGATGGGGAGGCTACGTCCGGCGAGCAAAAAGTCGCCAGCGGTCTTTACTCTTCTTGATGCCCAATAGCCGAGCAGCACGGTAATTCCCAGATAAGCAATGATGGAGGCGAGTAGCAACGACAATCGGTTCGGACAAAAATAGAAGAATTTGGAGGTTTCGCACAAAGGCCTGCCACCAAGCGGCAGACACTTGCTGAACCACAAAGCCCAGCGTTTTGCCCCATGACCCCCGGAGTCAAAGAATTAACGTCAGCCTTCAGTCTGTCACTTCTGTTTTTTGAGCTGAAAGGTTCTCGTCACATTGAACCCCAGACTAATATCTCCCTTGAAGAAGTCCCCTGACGTTTCAGTTAGGTAGGCACGCTCGGTGAGGCCCCGGGAGTTGGTCATGACAAGCTGAAACACATGTCCACCGGTTTCAATATCAACACCAAAACCCAGTGGATTGTAATACGGGTTGCCTGAAGGTACGTTGAATCGGTAGTAATACTCTGTAGTAAGCGCTATGCTTCTTGTTACCTTAAGTCGCCCTCCAAACCCCAGAAGGCCCTGGTTATTGGATTCAATCTCAGGCTCAACCGCATTCTTGTGAACGATGGTTGGAACCAGTTGAAGAGAGAGCATGGAATTGAACTTCCTGGCAACGATCAATTGCCCTGTATAGGACAACCGGTCTTCGAATTGTATGTCATAGGTAGCATCCTCGGTTCTGGGAGAAGTCTTCACTGCTGCAATACCAAATGCCGTAAGGGTAACCGGTGAGCCCGCACCATCCGAGCGTTGCCGAAGTACTTTGTAACGCAAGTAAGCGTCCATCGTCTTGTCCTGAGAATTCCGGCCAAAGCCAGTGCCGAGGCGGTCAGTGATTCCATATTCCAAGCCGAGGCGGACATAGGCTTGATCCAGGCCGTACAATTCATAGGCACCACTGCTGATCGGTCCAAAACGGTGTGCGAAGATGAATTCAAGCGCACCCTTACCTTTTGTTTCGACCGTCTGCCCATTGACGAGTCTTGTACTTTTGAAAGTCGAAGAAACATATTCCGGGGACTTCGGTGCCGCCTGGTCAAGCTCGGCCAGAAGATCCTGGGAAAAGCAGGAATTTGCAGCAAAAATCAGCAGGAGGATGATGCTATTTTTCATATGGTTTGAGAATGAAATCAATGGATACTTCTACTGCTTCAGCAATATTCTGCCAGAGAACCTGTGGCCTGGGAATACTGTAGTCCTCCAGCCGCACCAAAAACTTTGAAACGAAAGCAACCCGATGCGAATCAAAGTCAGCCGTGCCCGGTATGTCTACATCCCGTGTAACACCGTGGATCGTGAGTTTGCCCTGCGCACGCACCTCTTGCGAACCTTTTGCATCCTGCGTGTATCCAATCAACTTGCCCTGGAACGTTGACTTCGGAAATTTCTCAGTCTCCAGATACTTCTCGTTAAAGTGCTCTTGCATCAACGATTTTTCAAATTGAAATTCACGGATAGGGATAACAAAGGCGATCTCTCCACTGGCCATATTGAAGAGACACATGGACTTCACGTTTGTTGCCGAGATATCCTCGATGGTTGCCTTTGAAAAGAACTTGACGTTCGATGTTTCAGAAATGAATTTCTGCGCTGGCGCTACGGCCGCTACGAACAGGCAGCCTAACAATATCAGGGATTTCATGATTGTTTAATTATCCTTTGCACCATCATCCACCCAGCAAGCGATCCACTGAATCTGCTGATTGGTCAGCGTCGGGCCGGAGCCGATGGGCATGGTCCGCAGCCCGGTTCGAGCTTTAATGCTGGCAGCTTCGGCTTGAACTTTCGAGAGGCTGGTCCAATCACGGGCACCAGTGCCAGATCCATGACAGGAAGGGAAATTACAGGCTACAGTGAGTATCGGCTTGATTTGAGTCAGGTAGCTAATGCCTGTATCCCCCCTTGGCACCGTAATGTTGAGAATGATCTCGCAATCTTCGCCATCTTTAACCACAACAATATGTGCTCCGCTCTTTAGGCCACTGAATGTGGTTGCAGAACCAAAAACCCCGATGTCAATTTTTACTACATAAGGCGAAACACCTCCACTTGGTATTACACTGATCGAACCCAGATGAGGCGCTTCACATTGATTGTCGGGTGACGCACTGAATTCTGCTGCCAGTGATGAATTCATCGCCGTTATGACTACACTAATTTCACGGATGCACCCTTTTACATCCTTGACATAAATGGAATACGTACCTGGTCCCAGATTTGTAAATACAGGATTGGTCTGATAAATGCCATCGCCAATTTTGTAGTTATATGGCGCGGTTCCACCTGTTCCTTTCACCTCCAGTTGAGCATCTATCGATTTGCAGGTTGAAGCTTCGGTCTGTGAGACCAGGACGATTGCGAGATCTGAACTGGTGCATTTCAAGTCATTGGTTAACTCTTTGTTGATGCAAGAGCCTGCAAGCACACAGGCCAGTAGGACACAAAACCTACGAATGGATACTAGTCTCATGGCGCCTTTTCGAGTTGATTCTTCGTCAAAATAGGCAAAAGGCTCAGAATTAGCACAAAAGCAAAAAGAAAATCCCCCAAGGTCCTTGACCCCGGGGGAAATTCCTGTCTATAGTTGGCTTTAATCTGTACCGAAGATAGTAGGCGGCCATTAAGGCGCGAATGACTATCCGATTGAAGGGATTTAGGGCTGGTGAGATGTCGATTTTGGCGACGAATGGTTATTCGTGGTATCTGCAGAAGCGCCTTTGTCTTGCTTTTTAGACCCAGGGAAGGTAGTCCGGATGCCAATGTCATACATGAGCCAGAGGAGAAAGATAAAAAAGGCAATAACGACCCCCAGGAATATTTTCTTGGATCTCTTCATAACTCAAAAGAACAAATACACCTTGGTCAATCCAATAAAAAGGGGCCGAAGCCCCTTCTTGTGTTATTTCAATTTGTTCACCACTTCGGAGAACGCTTCCGGGTGGTTCATGGCCAGATCAGCAAGCACCTTCCGGTTGAGGTCGATTCCGGATTTCTTCAGTTTGCCCATCAGTTCTGAATAGGACATCCCATGCAGCCTGGCACCTGCGTTGATCCGCTGAATCCACAAGCCGCGGAAGTCGCGCTTCTTGGCTTTGCGGTCGCGGTAGGCATACACGAGACCTTTCTCGACCGCGTTTTTGGCGACAGTCCAAACATTTTTCTTTCTCCCAAAGAATCCTTTGGCGAGTTCGAGCACCCTTTTGCGCCTGGCGCGGGATGCAACGTGATTCACTGAACGTGGCATAGTTACATTTTTTGGTTACTGGCGCCCCCGACAGGTCGGAGAACTTGTATGCTCAGAAACCGGGTTAAACATTTATTAAACCATCCCGACAAGTCGGGACTACAGCGCATAGGGAAGCATTGGCCTCACATTACCTTCGTCAGCTTTGTTGACGATGGCACTGTGGCCCAACCTTCTTTTCTGCTTTGTTCCTTTCTTAGTCAGGATATGGCGCTTGTACGCATGCTTGCGTTTGATCTTCCCGCTTCCGGTCACCTTAAAGCGTTTCTTGGCTCCTGACTTTGTTTTTAATTTAGGCATTGTCGTTTCGATAAATACTATAAAACTTACTTCTTACTGCTTCCACCCGGCTTAGGGGCAACCATCATATACATTCTCTTCCCTTCCAGCTTTGGCATCTGCTCCACTTTTCCAACCTCTTCCAGCGCTTGTGCAAACTTGAGCAGGAGAATTTCTCCACGTTCCTTGTACACAATGGACCGGCCTGCGAAGTGAACATACGCCTTCACTTTTTCGCCTTCTTTCAGGAAGTTGACCGCGTGCTTCACCTTGAAGTTGAAGTCGTGATCATCCGTATTGGGCCCAAATCGCATCTCCTTTACGACCGTCTTCTGGGCATTTGACTTTATCTCTTTCTGCTTCTTTTTCTGTTCGTACTTAAACTTCGAGTAATCAATCACTTTGCATACAGGAGGATCAGCATTCGGAGAAATCTCCACCAGATCCAATCCCTGGTCCTGCGCCAGCTTGATGGCAATTTGGATGGGATATACATCCACTTTGATATTCTCCCCAACCACCCGCACACGTGGCGCAGTAATCCGCTCGTTTACGCGGTAAGGCTCTTCAACTACTCTTGGGCGAAAGCCCCTGTTATACGGACGACTGCCTCCGGGTGGGCGACTGCCTCCAGGAGGACGACTACTACTAGGAAAAAATGCCACTCGTTGGGTTTATGTTTAACATCAATTACTACTGCTGCTCACTGCAAACCGCCTTTTGGCCAAATTGCAGGGCCGCAAATATCACCATATTTTCAATTTTTCCTTGCAGAAAGTCTGAATTTTTAACGCCAGGCCTAAACCGGCATAGCGAACTCCTTGGCAGCCTGCTTCATGAAGTCTGTCAGTGAAACTGAACCTTGGTCTCCAACTCCATGCCTGCGCACTGAAACCAGTTGCTCCGCAGCCTCCTTCTCCCCTACAATGAGCATGAAGGGTACCTTCTTCACCTCGGCATCCCTGATCTTCCGCCCAATCTTCTCATTGCGGTCATCGAGGTAGCCACGGATATCCTGATTCTTTAGCTCCTGGATAACATAGTTGCCATACTCATTGAATCGCTCAGATATTGGAAGCACAGCTATTTGATCCGGGGAAAGCCATAGCGGAAAGTTACCGGCACAGTGCTCTATAAGAACCGCAACAAATCGTTCCAGAGAACCAAAGGGCGCGCGGTGAATCATGACTGGCCTGTGTTTCTGGTTGTCCGAACCAATGTACTCAAGTTCAAACCGTTGAGGTAATTGGTAG
>JANPES010000261.1:0-4943 GCA_031423035.1 Cyclobacteriaceae bacterium
TCTATCCGGCAAAGCGGACAGTCGGTGAGCGCGTGGACGTAACAGCAAGTATTTTGACCGATGGTCATGATCATATCCGAGCTGAACTAATGTATAAGTTCAGCACAATTGGAAATTGGGTTTCCGTGGAGATGCAGCCGGGCGCCAACGACAGTTGGTCCGCAAGTTTTTACGTTCCCGAAAAGGGTTCGTACTACTTTACGATACGCGCGTGGGTCGATCACTTTGATACATGGTTTGATGGGATCCAAAAGAAAATAGCGGCAAAGCTTGACGTTTCAGTTGAGTTGCTGGAGGGGTCTGATTTTCTTGGCCTTGTGGGGAAGGATGATAAACAACTCTTGGATTGGGCAGAGAAACTTAAAACCAAGGGTACGCAACCTGCATCCCTTGAACTCGTTCTTTCTGAAGAATTCGCCAAGGCAGTATATCGCTATCCACTCCGTCAGCATGTGACTACCTTACGCAAAGAATTGGAAATTTGCGTTGCGAATCAGCAAGCGAACTTTAGTACCTGGTATGAGCTCTTTCCGAGGTCAAGTTCGCTATCAAAGGGCGTTCATGGAACTTTCCTGGATACGATCAAGCTGCTGCCGCGAATTGCATCGATGCATTTTGATGTTCTGTATTTACCTCCCATTCATCCCATTGGGAAAGTAAACCGGAAAGGAAAGAACAACAGCGTAAAGGCATTGCCCGGAGAGCCGGGATCGCCGTGGGCCATTGGCAGTGATGAAGGGGGTCATAAGGCGGTGCTCAAAGACCTGGGTACACTGGAGGACTACAAAAGACTCCAACAGGAAGCAAAGAAGTTCAGCATTCAAATTGCCCTGGATCTTGCTTTTCAATGTGCCCCCGATCATCCTTATGTTAAAGCGCATCCGAAGTGGTTTCGACATCGGCCAGATGGATCGATTCAATACGCCGAGAATCCCCCAAAGAAATACCAGGATATCTACCCCTTTGATTTTGAGACGGAGGAATGGAAAGAATTATGGGATGAGTTGAAGTCGGTGATCGTATTTTGGATCGAGCAAGGAATTACCATCTTCCGGGTGGATAATCCGCATACCAAGCCCTTTGCTTTTTGGGAATGGGTGATCGGGGAGATCAACAGGGAGTATCCGGATATTATCTTCCTGGCGGAAGCGTTCACACGGCCCAAAATCATGGCTACGTTGGCAAAGATTGGGTTCACTCAGTCATACACCTATTTTACCTGGCGAGTCAACAAGCAGGAAATCGTGGACTACATGACTGAACTCGTGCATGGTCCTTCGCGCAACTACTTTCGTCCAAACTTTTGGCCGAATACGCCCGACATTCTCCCCTGGCACCTTCAAGAACAGGGCGAAAACATGTTTATCATTCGGTTTGCGCTTGCAGCTACGCTTTCGTCAAACTATGGAATGTATGGACCGGCGTTTGAGTTTGGAGAAAACACACCTGTGGAGGGAAAAGAGGAATACGTTAACTCAGAGAAATACGAACTGAGAAATTACGAGTGGAGGAAAACCAACCGGATGACCGACCTCATTACGTTGGTCAACAAGGCGCGGAAAGATAACCCGGCTTTGCAGTCGACATGGAACCTTCAGTTTTGCGCGGTGGAGAATCCTAATCTGATTGCCTACATTAAGGCCACCGATGATTTGAGCAATTTGATTCTGGTGGTTGTCAATCTGGATGTGCATCAGAAACAGTCGGGATATGTTCAGCTGCCGTTGCACCGGCTCTCGTTGGGGAAGTTGATAAATGTAAAGCTCCGGGACCTGATTACCGGCGAGACCTATACCTGGGCGCAAGAATGGAATTTTGTGGAATTGGAACCACACAAGATGCCATTTCACCTGTTTAAGATGGAAATACACACATCTCAAATGTAATCCGTTATGCGCGCTCAGAGCACAGAAGATTCATTATGGTTTAAAGATGCGGTATTCTATGAATTAAGCGTTCGCTCATTCTATGACAGCGATGGCGATGGGATCGGGGACTTTCAGGGACTCATTCAGAAACTCGACTACCTGGAGGACCTGGGTATCACGACGATATGGTTGCTGCCGTTTTATCCTTCCCCGCTAAAAGATGATGGATTTGATATTACCGATCACTGCGACGTTCACCCCGACTATGGAACGCTGAGTGATTTTAAAGCATTTCTGAAGGCGGCACACAAGCGGGGTATTCGGGTTATTATCGAGCTCATCCTGAATCACACTTCCGATCAGCACCCCTGGTTTGAAAAGTCGCGAAAGGCGGGTCAGGGTTCCAGGCTAAAAGCGTATTACGTATGGAGCGACACGAGTGAGAAGTATACGGAGGCGCGCATCATGTTTCCCAGCGAGGAATCATCAAATTGGTCATTTGATTCGGCGTCAAAGAGCTTCTACTGGCATCGGTTCTTTAGCCATCAACCGGATTTGAATTATGAGTCTTCTGATGTTCAGAAGGAGATGCTGAATATCGTTGACTTCTGGTTGAAGATTGGCGTGGATGGATTTCGCCTGGCCTCGGTGCCTTTTCTTTTTGAGCAGGAAGGCACAAGTTGCGAGAATTTGCCGGCGACCCACGCCTACCTGAAGAAGCTTCGTACTTACATCGACAAGAAGTATAGTAACCGCATTCTGGTGGCCGACGCAAATTTATGGCCTGAAGATGCTGCTTCCTACTTTGGCAAGGGTACGGAGTGCCACATGAATTTCAACTACCCGTTGATGCCCCGGCTATTTCTGGCTCTTCGTACCGAAGACAGCTACCCGATTATTGATATTGTTGGGCAAACGCCGGAGGCATCGGCCAGCAGTCAGTGGGCGATCTTTCTCCGAAATCACGATGAGATTGGCCTTGAAATGGTCACCGAAGAAGAGAAGGACTACCTCTTCAAGGCGTACGCCAATGATCCGCAGACCAAGCATAACGTGGGTATCCGGCGACGATTGGCACCGTTGCTGAACAATGATCGCAGGAAAATTGAATTGATGTACAGCATCCTCTTATCCTTGCCTGGCACTCCTGTTCTTTATTATGGAGATGAGATCGGGATGGGTGATAATGTGTTTCTGGGCGATCGACATGGAATTCGGACACCCATGCAGTGGAGCATGGAAGTCAATGCTGGATTTTCAACCGCCAATCCGCAGAAGCTTCACTTGCCGGTGATCTCCGATCCTGTCTATCGCTATGAGGCAGTCAATGTGGAGATGCAAGAAGAAAGCCTAACGTCACTCGTTTGGTGGGTGAAAAATGTGCTGGCGATGAGAAAACGACTGGAGGTCTTTGGGAAAGGCAACCTAAAATTCATAGAAAGCAGTAATACCAAGGTGCTATCATTCGTCCGCTGCCACGATGCGCAACGAATCATCATCATTGCGAACTTGTCACAGTTCTCCCAGGCGACTACGCTAGACCTGTCGGAATTTAAAAACTGTGACATCACTGAGGCGTTTAGCCAAAATAAGTTCATGAATGTGGGGCAAGGCAACTACCCAATTACTATTGGTCCCTATGGGTATTTTTGGTTTCAGATCGACGACCAGGAAAAGCGAGAATCGGGAAGCGCAGGAAATGAATTACTTCTTTTAAAGTCCACTTCATCATGGGAGAAGGTATTTAGCCGCTACGAGGAGACCCGGGATTTTGAGCGGAAGATACTCCCTTCCTTTATGAAGAAGTGTAGGTGGTTTGGAGGGAAAGCGAAGACCATTAGCAAGATGACGGTCAACAAGGTGATTCCGCTGAAAGTGGACAAGACCATGCACTTTCTCTTGCTTGTCGAAGTTCACTATGTTCAGCGACTGCCGGAATTATACTTTCTTCCAATTACCTACATCCCTACAGAAACAATTATGGACCGGGTGGAGTACACCACGCAGAGCGTTGTGTGTCGAGCCGAAATGCAGGGTAAGACTGGTTTTATTTTAGACAGCAGCTATGACCGCGCCTTCCGTGACTTCCTGTTTGGCAAGATCGCAAAGAATCAGCGTATTAAAGGCGAAGGGGGAGTCCTGGAGTTCAATTCCAGTGTGTTTTCCAAAATCAAGGTGGATAAGGTTGAATCGAAAATTCTTAAAGTCGATAGTACCAATACGGCATTTATTTTTAATGACCGCTATTTTTTCAAGTTTTACCGTAAGATTGAAGTGGAGATTAACCCGGATTTGGAAATTGTCCGGTTCTTGACTGAGAGCACGAGCTTCACCAATAGCCCACGGTTTTCGGGAAGCATGGAGTATCGGGATGAGGATGGGCATCTGATTGTATTTGGTTTGCTTCAGGAAAAGGTAGAGAATCAAGGGGATGCCTGGAACATGACCATTGATTCGGTCGGTCGCTTCTATGAACGTGTTCTGGAAAAGGCGAAGAAGGTGAAGCTCCCCAAACTCCTCAACAAACCCGCCATTCAATTTGAAGAGGCGCCGGAATTGGTTCAGGAATTTATTGGACGGGGCTTTTACGAGCGAGTCGTTCATTTGGGTCATCGAACAGCGGAAATGCACCTCGCATTAGCTTCCAGTAAAGTGAATCCGGAATTTGCTCCTGAATATTTTACCAGCAATTACCAGCGCTCCTTGTATTCGTCTCACCGGAAATTGGTGAGAGATAGGTTTAAACTCCTGCGCCAATCGATGGCTAAACTCGATGAGGAAACCAGGATGGTTGCCGAACGCGTCCTGCTTCTCGAAGATTGCATCCTGGAGTGCCTTAGTGAGATATATACAACGCGGATCAAGGCGATCAAGACCCGGATCCATGGAGATTTTCACCTCGGGCAAGTTCTCTTCACCGGCAGGGACTTCATCATCATTGATTTTGAAGGAGAGCCTGGGTTCAGCTTCAGCGAACGTCGCCTGAAGAAGAGCCCGTATAAGGATGTCGCTGGCATGATGCGCTCGTTCCACTATGCTGCTTTTGGAAAAATATTGCTAAATGAAAATTATCGC
>JANPES010000262.1:0-3004 GCA_031423035.1 Cyclobacteriaceae bacterium
CGGACGGCCGCTTGCGAGAATTTCAGGAAAACTATTTCACCCGTAATGGCAGTAAGACTTATCTGGAAATTGATGCAGCACAATCCATCCGGGAGGGTGGGCCAAAAGCATTTGTTTTCAAAAGTCCGCGAAAAAAGTAAGCGCTTTAAACACCTCATCAACGGCACTTTCCTGTAACCCCGAAGCCAATGTTTGAATGGAAATCTATACAAGCCATTGCCGTTTATGCGACGGCGGCAATATTCGGTTGGGTGTTCTACTGTCTGAATATTCCGGTGATACTAACCCCACCTACCGGGCCATGTTGACCCCACCCCCTACCGGGGTATGCTAACCCCCTTTATACCGGGTGATATTGACCCCCTATTAGGGTCAGAGATTTGAAGGGTTAAAACTACTGCGTTTTCGTGGAAGATTTTTTCCGGAGTGATTCACCTTTCAGATCAAAACGATGGGCGTTGTTCACAAGCCGGTCGAGGATTGCATCAGCCAGTGTTGGTTCTGCGATATAATCATGCCAAGCTGCTACGGGTAGTTGGGAGGCGATGACCACTGATTTGATTCCATACCGATCTTCAAGGATTTGAAGCAGCGCCAATCGGGTGTTTTGGTCCATTGGGGCCAGTCCGAAGTCGTCCAGGACGAGCAGGTGTATTTTTTCCAGTTGGTTGAGCAGTTTGGTAAAGGATCCGTCAAGTTTGGATAGCATGATTTTGTCTGTGAACCGATTCATGTTGAAGTAAATAGTGCGGTATCCCATGATACAGGCCTGATGTCCGATTGCACAAGCCAGGTAACTTTTACCGCTTCCGGTTGATCCACAGATGAGGATGTTTTCAGCGCGGTCAATCCAGGAACAGTCTGCCAGTGGGATTATTTGATCTTTGGACAGGTTACGGGCGGCATTGTAGGAGAGTTGTTCAATCAAAGCCGGGTATCGGAGTTTGCTTAATCGGATGTACAATTGGATTTTGGCATGCGTCCGGGACTGTTGTTCGGCATCAGTGAGAGAGGCAACCATTGAATGGGCATCAGGATGCTGGTGGGTGGGTAGTTGGAGGATGGACTCATAATGTCGGGCCATCCCGGTGAGGTGCAGGGCATTAAGTTGATCAAGTGTTGCTTGTGTATTCATGATGTGGAAGATTTGCAGGTGAATGATATGGTTATTGGTAGGCTTCCGGTCCGCGAAGATTCTCGTGTGGTACAATATGCGTTGTTTGATCGGAGAACAGGTCCGGCGCCCGGTCCAGGTTTTTTAGGAGTATGCTTTCTATAACCGAGTAATTGACGGTGGAGGCGGCTGCGGCGCGACGGCAGGCGGCTTCCATGCGATCATTGCCATGTTGTTTAGCGAGTTTGAGCAGGCCAAGGCAGGAGTTGTAGGTTTGTTCGTAGAACACCCTGGAGGTCAATACCCGCTGGAATACAGCCCGGGTATGGCTTCCGATTTTATCGGCTTTTTCCAAAAAATATTCAGCGTTCCAAGCTTGGCGGGCTATAATATGCTGATGAGCCGCCGGCAGATGAGTCGCCAAAGTGGTATACCCGTGGGCGTGTTTATTCCGGCGGTGAACAGCCACCCGGGTCAGGTTGTCGTATATTTCAACGGTATCTTCTGTATAAACGATTTTGAGTCTTTTGCCGATGAGTTGGAAGGGTACGGTGTATTGGTGCCGGTCTTCACCCAGGATGACGTGACAGTTTTTTTGAACTTTACCCCATGTGATACGCTGTAAAGTGTAGTCCGTATCGGGCAATGGACGCAACAGCGGCTTTTCTTCTTTCTCAAAAATATCACGGCGACTGTGGCTTTTACCCTGGAAATTCAGACCGTTATGCCAATCTAATTGTTTGCGGATAGCCTCATTTAATTCACTCAGGGAGTGGAAAGTGTGGTTACGCAGCGGCGCAAAAATGCGTTGATAGATTTTGTTAACCGCATTCTCTACGCTGGCTTTGTCTCGGGGGTGAACAGGCCTGGCGGCCATAATGGTCGTATTGTAATGCTCAGCCAGGCTTTGGAGTGCTTCTGCAATCAGGGGTTCATAGCGATTCGGCTTGGTAATGGCCGGCTTCAAATTGTCGAACTTGATGCTGAAGGGAACGCCACCGAAGTATAACAGACCCCGGCCAAGACCGGGCAGCAAATGTTGCTGACGCTGAGAAGTGAGCGCTTCAGCATAAGTCATCGAACTAAATGGAAAGGTCAAAATAAGTATCTCGCATTGGTGTTCTTCGCCAGTTTGAAGATCAACCCAACTCATTTTGCTTCCCGAAAAATCCGCCATCAACTGTTCAGCAGCACGATGAATCAGGTGCATAACCGCCCCCGAACGTTCTAAATATGCGCTAAAATGATAGCAAAACTGGGAATATCCATAGCCCTGGGCGTATTCCTTGAGATATTCTCCCCAAAGGAGGTGTTTGGTGACGCCTTCGCGTTTTAACTCAGCACTGAAGTACTCCAAGCGCTTATCAAAATCCGTTCGACGTGGATCCAGACTACTCTGTGGAGATGAATCACCCTGCAAAATCCGAGACAGCGTATCATCATCCAGTGCTATCAAATCACGCAAAGGAATACCGGTAGCAGCAGCCTTCCGCAAGTAATCGCGTACCGTATTCCGGGCTATATTGCTTAGCCGGACAATCTTTTTGGTGCCAAAGCCCTTTAATTTGAAATCCAGAATTTGTCGAATCTGATGCATTGTTTTGCTTTCTGCTGCCATGTGTATCTTCTTTTTAGAAGGCAGAACATAACAGAATTTGCATCAAATCTCAGTTCCTAAATAGGGGGTCAACTTGGTCCGGAATGAAACCTATACAAGGCACAAACCAGAGGGGTCAACATGGTCCGGTACAGGGGGGTTAGTTACGTCCGGTACGAAGGGGGGTTAATATCGTCCGGTAGAGGGGGTCAACATAGTCCGGTATATGCAAAAGTGTTTCCATTTTCGTCTTTATTAGCCAAAATAGCAACTTTTTTTTGCGGACTGATACT
>JANPES010000263.1:0-2869 GCA_031423035.1 Cyclobacteriaceae bacterium
TGACTACATTCAAAACCGGAGTAGTTTACCCCGGACCTGTTCCGGGGCTACACCCCGAGGGAAAAATGCTCCTTTATTAAGAAGGCGCGAAGATAGTACTAGTAATTGGATGCGCAAGGCAACCACTATTTGTGATCCCGGCTGGGGTCGAACCAGCAACCTACTGCTTAGCTTACCACTACGGCTTTCGCCGCCCCCGATACATCGGGGTTTGGGGTCTGGACTATATCTTCACCATTTCAGGTGTGATGCGTATAGTCTCTACGGAACTTCTCGATAGTCATCCGCCCACCGGATGTGGCGGACCTGACCATTCTTGGGAGTATCTACCCTCAGACTAAGCGTGTGTCGGCCTGAAAAATCATCCAACCTAAAGTAGTAGCATCTGTCAGTATCCAGACAATACACACAATATATGTCGATCGAATTTGGATCAACCTTTTTGGCGTGCACGCCTCTACGATCAGCATAGCTGCTTTCAAGCCGGATGTCAAGCCTTCCTTTTCGAAGAGACCTGGCCTTTACCTGAATGCGCGTGAACGCAAAGTTCCGGTAAGCGACCAAATCAAAAGGAGCGTGTTCGGAAAGTGGAACACAAACTAAATACCCCTTTTCACACAAATCAGCCTGAGCCTTCAAAACGCCCAAGTCGCCCTTGGTCTTGGTATGATGAACATTCATACCGACCAAAGTAGACAGAAAATTTCCTCGGTATTGCCATGTTTTCCTGACAAAGGGTTCACCGATACAGCACCATCCACTTGGCCCGTTCTTTTTCCGGGCCAAGGCTCCTATCACTTAAAGGCAGTTGCTCTATCCATTGAGCTACGGGACCATCATTTCAAAGAAACCAGGAATCCTTTAAAAGCAGGATTCTCGCTGCAAAACACAGGCGAAACTCTCCTTCGCAAGCTAGGGCGGACTTTATCAGCCGTAGCTCGCTTCGGCGAGCGAAGGCGGAGAAGGGGGGATTCGAACCCCCGGTACAGTTTGACCCGTACGACAGTTTAGCAAACTGTTGGTTTCAGCCACTCACCCACTTCTCCTGAAAGAGGGGCAAATATAACGGAAGCCCAATATATTTCTATGACCCGGCCAGCCAGGCAGAAAATTAAACACTCTTTGATTAAGTCTCTAACCTCTCTAATTTTGTCCGTTTAGATCAAATCCACAGCGGCTTATTTATGGCTTGGTTCCGTTCCTTTTCCTGGGTTGAAATTGCGCTGGCATCGGCCTTTGTGCTGTTTTATGGAATGTACATAGTTCGCATGCTACGCATCAGCCGCACACTGAATTCTCCTTTCTCCGCCGTGTTCTTCAAACTCTTCCTTCGCACCGCCTTCTTCGCCCTACTGATTATTGCCTACCTGGGGCCCTCCTTCGGCGAGGCAAAACGTGAGGTGCAGTCCGTAGGAAAGGACATAATGATTTGCGTTGACCTCTCTAAGTCCATGGATGCGTTTGATATTCAACCCAGCCGCCTGGAAAAGATCAAGTTCGAACTGAAGAAAGTCGTTGAAGCCTTTAGCAGCGACCGCCTCGGCGTCATCATCTTCTCGTCGGAATCTTTCATGCAGTGCCCCCTCACCTATGATCAGAATGCCCTAAACCTGTTCATCGAGACCATGAACACAGGCCTGGTACCATCTTCCGGCACGGACTTTGGCCCACCCTTGCGCATGGCCCAGCAGAAGATGGAAGATCAGGCGAGCGGTGGCAGCAACGAACAAAAATCAAAAGTGGTCATATTGATAAGCGATGGGGAGGACTTTGGGGACGAAACCGAAGAAATCGCCAAGGAGATCGCCGATAAGGACATAAAGTTGTTTACCCTGGGCATCGGTACGGAGCGTGGGAGCCAGATCTATGTTGGCCGCAGCCTGAAGATGGGCAAAGATGGGACACCGGTCATATCCAAACTCAACTCCACTTCGTTAAAGAAGCTGGCCAGCCTGACCGGTGGCCAATACTTTGAAATCAACGAATCCGGTAATGACGTGTCGCGACTCATAAGCACCATTAGCAAGATCGAAGGAGAAGTCAGGGACACCAGGCTCGTGGATGTGTCGGCCAATCGCTACTTTTACTTTCTGCTCGCAGCCATGGCACTCCTGGTGCTTGATATCCTGCTTAGCGTTCGAACAGTGACCATATGAAATACCTGTTTCTGATCTTGTTGACCTTTCTTATTGACCCTTCCAAAATTGGAAAAGTGAATGCTGCCAAGGAAAAGGCGAAAGAGTCGTACCAGCGTGGGGACTACAAAGCCGCCATCGAACAGTATCGTACCCTCACGGACTCGCTTGGTGTGAATGAGGAGGAAGTCTCCATGAACCTCGCCCACTCCTACTTTCACCTGAATGATACCATCCAGGCAATGAATGCGTACCGGGCCATGACCAACAGCGCCAACAAGGAATTCAAATCCATGAGCTTCCAACAACTCGGTGTACTCTCCCATCGCCAGGGGAAACTGGAGGAGGCCCTCGCCTTTTTCAAAAGCGCGCTCAAAGCGGACCCCTACAACGAAGAGGCACGGTACAACTATGAAATGGTGAAAAAGAAACTCGAGGAACAGAAGAAGCAGGAAGATCAGCAGAAGAAAGACGATCAGAAGCAGGATCAGAAAGACCAGAAGGACAACAAAGACCAGAAAGACAACAAGGATCAAAAACAGAACGATCAGCAGAAGAAGGATCAGGAAAAGAAAGATCAGCAACAAAAAAACCAGGAGAAAAAGGATCAGGAAAAGAAGCATCAGCAAAACAAAGAGAAACAAGATCAGAAACAAGAGGACGACAAGAAAAAGGAACAAGAGAAAAAAGATAAACCCCCCTCCCAGTCTGATAAGCTAAAAGAGATGAAAATC
>JANPES010000264.1:0-8760 GCA_031423035.1 Cyclobacteriaceae bacterium
CAGTCTGTTGCGGTAGAATTTTTCGCTGTTGGATCCCATGATCGGATGGACCGGTGGAAGCGCCAGCCCGCCGATCCGCTCCAGGTTGTCAATTACCTGCTGTTGTTTGTACTGCAGTTGTGTGGCGTAGTTAATGTGTTGCCATGAACAGCCGCCGCAGGTGCCAAAGTGAGGACAGAAAGGCGTGGTCCGGTTGGGAGAAAATTGCCTGATCGCGGTTACGCGACCTTCAAGGAACGCGCTCTTGATCTTCGTTAATTCCACATCCACGATATCGCCCGGGGCTCCGCCGGTGATGAAGAGCACCTGGCCATTCAGCCGGGCGATGCACTTGCCTTCCGCTGCCATGGTGTCTACCGTCACGTTGGTGAGGAGGTCACCTTTTTTGCGGGGAGTTGATTTAGGGAGTGGTTGATCCATACGCGTTTTGGTAGTAGCGGGGCGCAATTTACCCCAAAGACATTTCATCGCTTGGGTTCATTTAATTAACTTTCGAATTCCCCGGATAATGATTTACCGGTACACATCCCCCGGCCGGGATGATTGCCCTACGGAGTTTTTCAAATGGATTTTGGCAACCTGTATTCACCCTTGAAAACACGGATTCTCTTCCTGGTTCTTATGCTCGCCCCGGTCCTCGGAAGGGCGTCGCACATTGTCGGCGGCGAATTTGAGCTGATCCACTTGCAAGGGTTTGAGTACCGGCTGAATCTCGTGCTGTACTTCGATCAGCTAAACGGATCGCCTCGAGCCAAGGATCCCAGTGCCACTGCCGTGATCTACCGAATGGCGGACAATACTGTGATGGGATCGGTCGTTCTGCCGCTCACCGAAGAGTCTGATGTAAACTATACCCAACCTTCCTGCTCGAATGGCGAGCTCGTCACGAGAAGATTATTTTACACCAGAGTAGTGCAGTTACCCCCTGAAATCTATAATCATCCTGCTGGATATTATGTTTCGTGGGAACGCTGCTGCCGCAACTATAGCATCAACAACATCTTCAGTCTCAGTCCAGAAGTTTCAAGCACCAGGTATGCAGGACAAACATTCTACCTCGAGTTTCCTCCCGTAGTAAAAGACGGACAACCTTTTGTCGACTCCACGCCCCGATTGTTCCCTCCATTAAATGATTATGCTTGCCCTTTTCGTCCGTACTATACTGATTTTGGCGGCATTGATGATGATGGGGATTCACTCGTGTATACACTAACAACCCCGTTAAGTACCCGGATTCCTGAAGCCTTTCCTCCGCCAAGCCCAAGGCCTTATCCGCTAGTGACCTGGAGATCACCCTATAGTTCCACGAATATTTTGAATGGCGCCCCGGACCTTCGTATAAGCACGGACGGATTTCTTACAGTAACGCCAACAACTCAGGGCCTTTTTGTTTTCGCTGTCAAGGTGGAAGAGTACCGTAATCAGGTTAAGATCGGGGAGACACGCCGTGATTTTCAAATGCTCGTAGTCGACGCGTGCCCGATTGCCGAGCCTCCGCAGATCTTGGGAAAGAAGTTGGCCGACGCATCCTTTTCCTACGATGAGACCATGGATGTGTTCTTCGACCGTTCGGTAGTCGACGGCGACCGCTGTATCAAAGTCCGCGTATCCGACCCGGATTCGGAGAGCATTCAAGATAATTTCCAGGAGCGCGTGAAGATCAAGGCCATCCCATTAAATTTCAAGAAAGATCTTTCCGGCATACTTCCGGAAATCGTTGATGCTACCCTGATCGAAGGAAGCACGGTCGAGTACACCATTTGTTTTCCCCAGTGCCCTTTTCTATTTGGCGGAACGCCTGTTATAGGCATTGTCGCCATGGATGATGCGTGCAGCCTCCCGTTGACGGATACGCTGAAGATTTCGGTGCTGGTCGAGCCGCCACCAAATACAAAGCCAAGGTTTACTTCTCCGGATGAAGTCATCGCCACCCTGAATGAAGGTGATCAGCAAGCCTGGCCGTACAGTGTTGTAGACGACGACGGGGACCCCTTGGTTATCTCCTTATTGACCAATGGATTTTCATTGGCCACTGCCGGCATGCAGTTCACCACATTCAATCAAACAGCAGGCGCCGCAAACGGTCAACTGAAGTGGGACGCCTTTTGTGACATTTTTGACTTCACCCAGCGCACATCATTTCAAGTCACCATTCAGGTTGAGGACCAGGACCTTTGCTTGATCCCCGATCCGGCAAAGGCCCTTCACAGCCTCTCCGTTATCTTGCCTGGCAATGCCGATCCCATTATTGATTCTGACCTGACGGGAAATCCTGCCGAGCGCATGACCGCTGTTACGCGCCGCATAAATGAGTCACTTGCGTTTACCATAAGCGGAAAAGATTTAACCGACAATGATTTCCTCGTGCTTTCGTCGCAGGGACAAGGTTTCGTGCCGACCGAGCAAGGTATCACACTGACGCCTTCACCGGCTTCGGGCAATGGTACCGTGAGTACGGCCTTCCAGTGGGACATCACATGCAATTCAATTGACCTTTCAGGCGAGGACGAGAAAGCGGTTCAATTTCAGTTCATCGTGGTGGACAACGCCAACAAGTGCCGGATTTATAAGGCGGACACGCTGGATGTGGAGGTAACGGTGCGCCTCCCAACAAATCGAGCGCCTGTACTTTCGCTGACCAACAATAATCCGGGGGCAACAGAACTTTCCAACGGCGTGCTTTCGCTGACGCTCGGTGCTTCCATCGACTTGCTGTTGAGCGGCGTAGATGCGGACGCCGTGCCGGCAAAAGACAACCTTACCCTTGATCTGACCAAAGCCGAGGGCAATGTGCCGCCGTCAGGATATGTTTTTGAGCGGGCGGAAGGTGCGAGCCCAGTTGCGTCCGCCTTCACATGGACACCCGATTGTTCAATTTTCACAAATGGTGTATTTGAAAACGAGTACAGCCTTACCTTTCATCTGGCAGATGATCATTGTCTCACAGAGAAGAAAGATTCGGTCGTGGTGACCATCCGTGTCAAAGATATAGATGGCTCCGATGCTGGCTTCCAGCCACCGAACTTTGTCTCACCCAACGGCGACAACAAGAACGACTATTATGCGATGGAGATGCTCGTGCCAGAGACGGGCGAGCTCGAGAACATTTTGCCGAACGACAACTGCGATTCCCGTTTTGAGTACGTCAAGATATATAACCGGTGGGGGAAGGAAGTATTTCGCAGCTCCGCCCGTGATTTCAAATGGTTCCCCGACGACACAGCGACAGGCGTGTATTACTATGCCATCAAGTTTACGAAGAAGGAATATCGGGGGTCGTTGACGGTAAGGTATTAGGTGTTGGGTAATAGGTGTTGGGAGCTATCTATCTTTGTGATCTTCGTGGTTCCTTAGTGCCCTTTGTGTCCCTATATTCCCTTTAACGTGGGACCCAGTGTACACTACAACGCCACACCCCTCACCAGGAAATCCCGGACGTAGACTTCTTCCTCTTTCCACTCCACTTTCAACCAGATATCCTCTTGGCCCTGGATATGTAGCTGATGGCCTTCGCCGATGATGGCGACCACGGAGGAGCCGGCCGATGGACCACTCATGAGGTAAGTTGGGGCGTGGGTTACGATTCCGCGGCGGGTTTGTTGGGTATAATTGACCTGAAAAAAAAGAAGCGTGAGTGCCAAGGTGAGCACAACCAGTATGGCTCCCGGGCCTGCTTTCCTATTTATTCGGTTTTGAATGAGCAGCCCGAGCAACAGGATATTCAGGGAGGCGAGGATGGCGGTGAGGGGAAGGTAAAGGTCCTGGAGCCAGCCAAAGAATTTCGTTGAGGCATCGCTTTCATACCCTTCCAGCCTGTTCTTTTCGGCCAGTTCCTCCATTTTCTTCAGGGCCTGCACGTCGTTGGATGCGAGGTGGTAGAGGTTGAGGTAATACATTGATTCGCCGAGGTGGCCGAGGCCTTCGTGGATGTAGGCCATTCTGAGAAGCATGGCGGGTGAATAGTGATGATCCTTGAACAGCGCCTGGTAGCGGTCTGCGGCCTGAGTGAATTGCCGGGCAGCAAATAGCGAATCCGCTTTCGCCAGATTAGCCCCGGGTGCTATCAAATTTTCCTTCTGAGCGAAGGTCGGGGAGGAGGCCATCATGAAAATCAGGAAAATCACGGCTTTCGCCGGAGCCGACAAATACTTCATTATGAATATCACAATCCCTTTTTGCATATTTTTCCTATCCTGTTACCTTTGCGGGCTCAATTACGCTAAACGAGGAGATTTGACCAACAATTCTCTGATCTGGCGTCAAAATTGGGACCTTGACAGATTCAATATTCATAAGTTTAATATTCAATCTTCTCACGGAGTCGATCTCGTAGCTCATCCCGATAGAAACATCGGGATTATGAGCAAGGGGAGGGATGATGAAAGGATAGATTAGGTAGTAAGTTAAATGATCTCGTAGCTCATCCCGGCAGAAACGCCGGGACTAAGAGCAAACAGAAAGTAGGCAGTAGTAAATGATCTCGTAGCTCAGCTGGTAGAGCAATACACTTTTAATGTATGGGTCCTGGGTTCGAATCCCAGCGGGGTCACTAGAGTATTAACGAAGCCGGGTCTTACAGACTTGGCTTCTGTTTTTAATATGGAACTTCATGATCCCGCTGGGATGAGAAGCCTGCCCCGACGTGGGAAGAAGTAGAGTCGAAAAGTTATTTTTTATCGACCACGGCAGGTGCATTTGAAATCTAATGTATTTGTCGGGGAATCCCAGCGGGGTCACTGAAATGAAAACAGAATGCCACGGCACAAGTGTGGCAATTCGGTTTTAAGGGGATGCCCCGATTACAAAGACTTTGAATGATAAAGAGGTTGAGGCGTAGTTTGAGACATGATATCGGGAAGCCCCAGCGGAGTCACATCGGAGTAATCATCCGAAACTAAAACCGCTCAGAATCAATTTCCGGGCAGTTTTTTTATTTTAAGCCAACCAAAAAGTAACATCGAAATCCAACGGCTAGGTTACCTATTTGGTTACCTAGTTCTTTTTCCGTCAATAGGTAACCAAGGGTGTTGTAGATGTTGAAACACAACATTTAACACCAATTGAGGCTACCACCACAAAAGATATGTCTTTAAAAATGGTTGATGCCAATGGCGCTACCCGCCCTCCCTGGCTATGACCATAGACTCCGATCTTGGATTTATTAACGTCAGGCCTTCCTTTCAAAAATTTAACTGCCTCAACAAGATCACCGGCAGGAACACTCATCTCGGGTGTTTCCGTGTATTCGCCCAAAGAACTACCAACGCCCCTCTTATCGAAAATCAAATCCAAATAGTCAGGTCTATGACTTTACCAGTTGAAATAGGTGTGTATCCCGAATCCTAAAATTGAGCATTGGAAAAGTGGTCGCTTAAAGCAATGTGCGGAATGCGTTCCATTTAAGGTATCTAACCCTCTGCATTTCAGGCAAAGGAAGTGCGGGCTTAAAAGCGAGTGTTTTGTTTACAATGTGGAATTCTCTCTACACTACCGAGTGGTTTCTCCACGATATGCTCAAGCATCCGGCCTGCAAGTATCATTATTTGGATTAATAATGAGGGTATGCAATTTTCTGAGCAGATTCTTGTTCTCGGACATGTGAACTCAAAGGGTTGACCTAAAAATTTCAAATATGAATTATATGGATTCTAAAAATTTGATGAGCGGCCTATTTGCAGGAGCGGCCGTTGGCGTAGAAATTGGTATGTTGTTAGCCCAAGCCAACGAAAATAAAACTGAAGCGAGATTGAGGAAAGGGTCAAAAAAGCTTGTCAATGGCTTAAAGGGTACCGCGGAAGAGCCTCTTGAGTCAGATAAAATTGGAATGACAACTATGGCCAATCCCACTCAACCACAGATCATGCTTCAAGCTTCTTTTGAAAATCATAGAAGAATATTTGCTCACCTGGAAGCAATAGAGAAGTATTTGGTGGCTAGCTGTTTACCGAGCCAATAGAAATGCTATCCCTTGATGTGTTGAGCAAGGAGATTTTTCTATTTGTTTCGCGGTCGGGTACCAAGTAATTAAGCAATGAATCACAAACATAAAACGCCATCTGAACAGATGTCTTTTTTATGCACACTGATCAAATAGTTTATGAAACCCACAGGAGACGTAACGCAAAGTATGATCACATTATCAGCGTACGTTACGAGCGGAATTGAAAGTGGGTATGCCGAAAATTTTAAGGTGGGAAGCCGAGGACTATATACCGACGACGGCAAGGTAATATACGGGCCGCAAGAGGTTGCCATTGCTAACTTTTTTCGATACGAGGGGTATTCCGACCCAGATGACAACTGTATATTGTATTTAATGGAGACAAATGACGGCCGGAAAGGTATGTTAATCGATGCTTATGGTGTCTATGCAGACGCGGAGTTCTCAGCTTTTATACGGCAAGTGGATAACATAAGTAAGAGCAAGAAGAATTGGTGCCAAATCCAGCAACTTGGTGTTTAAAAGCTTCGCTGGTACCAACCATCGGACACTGCGGTGACGGCTTGGTTTTGTTTCGTTGGTAAGGAGATCAGCTCGTACGTAAATCAGTGTTAATCAATCTGCGGGATCCGCATTTTGATAAATGGGATTTTGATAAGGTTGATAGCAGCTATTTATAGCTCTCTTCCAATGTTTCTATTGCCTTCTTGATAAATTGATGTGACATGCTCACTTTTTTGGTTCTGAGCGCTTGACGGACATACACCAGTGCTGCTTTAAGCGCCCCATCCTTAGGATATTTTGCAACCAGCTTGATGGCCTCTGCTTCGGTGAGCCTGCAAGCCGCATGAAAAGAATTTACACCGGTAGTCGCCTGCGCCTTGGCCAGCAGCTTGTGGAGGGGCACTTGCGCTATTGGTTTCGTATTCATGATAGCTCTTTAGGAGAAAGGAAGACGTAAGTTAAGAATTCTGGCAATAGGTAACATGATGCAAGTACAGGTGGCAGGATGCCTGTACTGGGTGGGCAGGATGCAGGTGACAAGTGCCAGGTAATAGGTTAACCAAACTTTGGCAATTTCCACTATCTTCACTAACCACTATCCACTAACAACTAACCACTATTCAGTATGGACCGCAGGAAATTCCTATTAAATACCGCCGTCGTCAGTGCCGGAACGCTGCTTGCCGCATGTGAAAACAATAAAGCGCAAGTTGCAGCGGCTGAAGGAGCGCCTTCCTTTGACACGTGGGAAGGAATTCGCAAGCAGTTCCGCTTGGCCCCCGGGCGCATTCACATGACGCAGATGCTGCTGGCCTCGCACCCGAAGCCCGTGCGCGATGCGATCGAAAGGCACCGTGATGCCCTCGACGCAAACCCCGTCCGACTATTGGGAGAACAACTTCGAGGCACTGGACAACGCCGTCCGGCAGCAGGCGGCCGCGTACATGGGCGTATCGCCGGAAGAGATTGCGCTCACCGATAGCACAACGATGGGACTGGCGATGATGTACAGCGGCATGAAACTCAAACCCAGCCAAGAGGTCCTCACCACCACACACGATCACTACTCAACGGAAAATGCGCTGGAGTTCGCCACTGCGCGCAACGGCGCGGTGATCAAACGGGTGACGCTCTATGAAGATTCTGCAAGTGCCTCTATCGATTCCATGGTCGGCATACTGAAGAAAGCGATCACACCGAAGACGAAGCTCGTCGCCGTTACGTTTGTGCACTCGGTCACAGGGGTGAAGACACCTATCCGGGAAATCGCCGCCATGGTAAAGGAGGCAAACGGATCTCGCGCAGCTGCTGACCGTATCTACTTCTGTGTCGACGGGGTTCATGGCTTCGGCATCGAGAACATTAATGTAGCGGACATCGGTTGCGACTTCTTCGCAGCAGGTACGCACAAGTGGATCTTCGGTCCCCGGGGTACCGGCGTCCTTTTCGCCCGCAAGGATGCCTGGGGCATGATCGCGCCGATTATACCTGCCTTTGAGTTAGATGTCTACAATGCGTGGATGGGCGTCAAGCAAGTGAGAGAGTTCGGGTTCAGGGACTTCTGCACGCCGGGAGGCTTTCATTCGTTCGAGCACCGCTGGGCCCTTGCCGATGCGTTCGGGTGGCAGCTCACGATCGGCAAGGCGCGCATCGAAGAGCGCTCGCATGCCCTGAGTAAACAACTGAAAGAAGGCATGAAGAACATCTCGCACATCAAACTACTTACGCCCAAGGATGAGTCTGTTTCTGCGGGCATCAACTGCTTCATGGTCGACGGCATGGAACCTGAAGAGGTGGTCAAACGATTGCTTGCCAGGAACATCACCGCCAGCGTTACGCCGTATAAAACCCGCTACGCTCGCCTCACCCCGTCAATCGTGAACACAGAAGAGGAAGTGAGTACCGTGTTGAAAGAACTGGAACAGGTGAAGGGGTAGTGAGGGTTGCCGGTGGCCAGTGTCCTGTCTGGGTGGCTTCGCAGAGAGTGCACATAGAAAGTTTGATATACAATAACTGTAGAGACCGTAAGCTAGTGCACAGAGTTTCACAGCGAGATGCAGAGGGTTTTTTCAGTGTGACCTCCGCGCAACTTTGCGTAACAGCCTTCTCCACTCAAGGAGCCGCGCGCCACGAAGAATGAATTACTTAATCTTAATCGTATAATTACTATGCCTACGAATCCTTGTCACCTTACCAGTGGCATCTGTTTCAAATACAACTTCCTCTCCCAGCGTTTTGTCTTTACGGACACGCTTGAACGTGTTTCCTTCTACATGCCGTAGCAAACCCATCTCTTCATCGGGGTTGGTGGAGGT
>JANPES010000265.1:0-5700 GCA_031423035.1 Cyclobacteriaceae bacterium
ATAGCCTATGGAACCGTCTGGTAGCTGTCTGAATCAAAGTGTTATCTCAACCGATCAATGGTTCTTGTTATCAGGCACAATGGCACCGGAATTTCCCATTTCGAGTTTGATTAATTCATTCTCGTGGGGCAAATTCGACTCCGGAGTTTCCGAGTAAGGGATATTTTGCGGAATGTAATCCTCCTTTGCGCCAGGCTTGCTATAGTCATAAGCCCAACGATATACGGTTGGGATTTCTCCAGGCCAGTTTCCGTGCTGCGGATGCCGTGGGGTTGTCCACTCCAGCGTGGTTGCTCCCCATGGGTTTGCCGACGCCATTTTTCCGCGCCAGATGCTATAGAAGAAATTGAACAAGAATATGAATTGGGCAGCCAGCGTAATGATTGCCGCTACACTGACAAGCATATTCAGGTCAGCAAAGGAACTAAAGGTCTCAAAGTTTGTCCACGAATAATAGCGGCGCGGAAATCCTGCGATTCCAATGTAATGCATCGGGAAGAACACCAAATAAACACCCACAAAGGTCAACCAGAAGTGTATTCCACCGAGGCGTTCATCCAGCATGCGTCCAAACATTTTTGGAAACCAGTGATACACACCTGCCATCATCCCAAAGAAAGATGCGCTTCCCATAACGAGGTGAAAGTGAGCAACAACAAAATACGTATCGTGCAATTGAATATCGACGGCCGAGTTGCCCAGGAAAAGTCCGGTGATCCCGCCCGTTAGGAAAAAGGATACCAGTCCGATGGAGAAGAGCATGGCCGAAGTGAATTTTATATTCCCCTGCCACAACGTTGTTACATAATTAAAGATTTTTACTGCTGAGGGTACGGCAATAATCAGCGTAAGCAGTGTAAAGATGGAGCCGAGGAATGGATTCATGCCGGTTACAAACATGTGGTGGGCCCACACTACGAAAGACAGGATAGCGATAAAAAGCATGGATCCAACCATGGCCTTGTAACCAAAAATCGGTTTCCGTGAATTTGTCGCAATAATTTCTGAAGTAATCCCCAGGGCAGGCAACAAAACGATGTACACCTCCGGATGGCCCAGGAACCAGAATAGATGCTGGAACAGGATTGGACTTCCACCGACATGGGGAAGGGCCTCCCCTGCAATGTAGATATCAGATAGATAGAAACTCGTACCAAAACTGCGGTCAAAGATCAGGAGAAGCGCCGCGCCGAAAAGAACCGGGAAAGAAAGCAAACCAATTACGGCAGTGAAGAAAAACGCCCAGATGGTCAGCGGCATACGAGTAAAGCTCATGCCGGCCGTGCGCATGTTAATGATGGTTGTTATATAATTGATACCACCGAGAAGGGTGCTCACAATAAACAACGCCATAGAAATCAACCACAACGTCATACCCAACCCTGAGCCCTGGATAGCTTGGGGTAGCGCACTCAATGGCGGATAGATTGTCCATCCCCCGCCGGCTGGGCCAGTGGAGATAAACAACGACGTAAACATAAAAGCGCTGGAGAGGAAAAAGAACCAGTAGGATAGCATGTTCATGAACCCCGAGGCCATGTCGCGCGCGCCTACCTGAAGCGGAATCAGGAAATTGCTGAACGTGCCACTTAATCCGGCAGTCAACACAAAAAATACCATAATGGTACCATGCATCGTTACCAATGCCAGGTAAAACTCAGAATCGATCTTTCCCTCTGGGGTAATCCAGCCGCCGAGGACCGGCCTGAGCCATTCGAGCGACGCATCCGGAAAGCCCAGTTGCAAGCGAAAGATTACCGATAGAATTCCGCCGATGAGCGCCCAGGCCATTCCGGTAATAAGGAACTGTTTGGCAATGACTTTGTGATCCTGACAAAAAATGTAATCCGTCCAGAAATTACCATGATGCTCGTGCTCATGGTCATGGTCATCGTGATGTGCTTCGGCTTGTACTTTGATATCTGCTGTTGCCATGGTAGTAGTTCGTTCTAATTATCGGTTTGACACAGTTTGTAAAACACCATGCTGGGCGGATCCGTTGTCGGGTTCCATGCCAGACTTTATCCTTGCGAATTCGCGCAAGTTTTCAGGAATCCGTTTCAGGAAATCAGGATTTTGCTTCAGCCATGATTCCTGGCTCGCCTTCCACTTTCCGAAGGTCTCTTCATCGTCAACTACGACCGGGAATCTCATGGAAAAATGTCCTTTCCCACAAATTTCTGTGCAGGCCATTTCGTAATTAAACTTGGGGTTTCCCGTCTCTTCACGCATTTGCTGTGTGGTCTTTGTCGCTACGAACTTGAACACGGTGAGCATGCCAGGGACAGCATCCATCTTCACCCGGAAGTGGGGCAAAAAGACACTGTGCAGCACATCTTTGGCGCGAATCTTTAACAGCACCTCTTTGTTGACTGGAAGATGTAACTCGAGCGATTTGAAATCATCAAATGAATTCTTGTCTGTCAGGTCAAGTCCGAATTCATTGGAAGCGTCGATGAGACGGAAGTCAATCTTACCCAATTCTTCATCGGTTGAACCGGGATACCGGGCTGTCCATGCAAACTGCTGGCCAACCAATTCGATCACGACAGCCTCCTTAGAGGCAGGCCCGGTAATATCATTCCAGGCGCGAAGTCCACGAAAAATCAGTAACGCCATGACGACCGCGGGTACCAACGTCCATAATATCTCAAGCTTGTGATTATCCACTGTATAGGAGGCGCGCCGCCCCTCTTTATACTGGTATTTGTATGTAAACCAGAACATGACGATGAAAATGATTGTAAACGCAATCACACAAATGGCCATGGTGATCCAGAACAGGTGATCTGTAATCTTTCCATGCTCAGATGCCACCGGCAAGGTGTATTTGTCAAAATGTACATAGGAGTACCAATAAAACCCGACGAGTGAAAAAATCATGAAGGCCATGAATAGGAAGGCATGAATGCCATTTCCAGAGTCAGCTTTTTCCCGATCTCCCTTGACCAGGTCCACCAGGTTTGTAATCCGGAAGATCATAAAAACGATCACCCCGATCAGCACCACTCCAAAACCAATTATTAAGTTCATCATAGCTAAGTTCTTTAACGTCTCCTTCTCTCCTACTAAATGTGATGGCCGAGGCTCTCTTTCAACATCGGATCATTCTTCGCCACAAGCGGAAACTTCGACAAACTGGACAGCGTGACCAGCAAGAACAAGGCGAGGAAGATCACTCCCATTCCAATTTCTAGCAGACCCATAGCGCCCTGCCCTTTCATTACACCTGGAGTTACCATGAGGTAATAATCCAGCCAATGGCCAACAATGATAATCGGACAAACCACCTTTAACATACCAATATGTCGCTTCGAGTCTCGCATCATGAGCAACAAGAAAGGAAGCGCAAAGTTCAGAATCAGGTTAGCAAAAAATATCCAGCTATACGGAGAAACATTCCTTCGTTGAACAAAATAGACGGTTTCCTCAGGAATATTCGCGTAGAAAATCAGCATGAACTGACTGAACCAGATGTACGTCCAGAAGATACTGAAGGCGAATACAAATTTACCCAGGTCGTGCAAATGATTGGCATTCACAACCTTGAGGTACCCGGATTCCTTTAACCAGCCCACAATGAGCGTAATCAAAGCAAGCCCCGTAACCCACCAACTGGCAAACATATACCAACCCATCATGGTACTGAACCAATGGGTATCAATACTCATGACCCAATCCCAAGCCGCTACAGACGAGCTGTAACCGAAAATAATGAGAAAAATGGTGGAGAATTTACGGGCAGAAAGCCAATGCTGTGTGGACCCATCAAGATCCTCGGCGAGCATTTCCTTCTTTATCCATATGAAGAACATATACCACAGGCCAAAGAACAAGACCATTCGGCCGATGAAGAATGCCGGGAATGTTCCTTTTGCGAGCGGCCAGAAAAAGTAGCCGCCTTTTCCATCTATAATTTTATCGTAGTCTGCACTTTCCGTGTTGTATAGGTCTGCGTGCGTCCAATGGAACACATCTCCCTTGACGACGAACCAAAGTACAAGCATCAGTACCCCGGCAATTGGAATCCAGTGGGCCATGGCCAGGGGGATTCGCTTCACCCCAGCAGACCAGCCAGCCTGAGCCGCATACTGAATTGCAATGAAAAATATCCCAATCAAACCAATACCCGCAAAGAACACGTTGTTCATCCACAACGTGGTATAGATTCTCTTCAGCCAGGCTGCACTACCATGATGTTCAGCGGTAGCCTCCTCATTGGCAGGTGCCTCCAGGCTGGCTACCAAGCCATTAGATACGGATGTAACGGCATGCTCGGCCGCACCATGCTCTTCGTGCCCCTCGGACATGGCCATATAAACGCCAATGGTAAACAGGAGTACCCCTGCGCCCAACAGCATAAGTAACTTGGATCTGGTCTCCGGTTTGAAGATGTATCTTTCGTCAGAAACTTCGTGTATATCGTTCATCTCATGCGATCGTTTATCAACGGATTATTTTTGTTTTTGTAAAGCCTTGACATACCGGGCAATTCTCCAGCGTTCGTCAGGACTTACCTGGGAACCATGAGCCCCCATAAGACCGGCGCCATAAGTTATCACATGAAATATGTGCGGTTCTGACATGGCCAGGTAAGAATCTCCTTTCAGGTTGGCCACACCCGCATACTTGTCCGCCACTTTACCATCGCCCATACCCCCTGCCCCGTGGCAATGCTTGCAATGCACTTCATACAGCGCTTTCCCCTCCAAGACATACTGCGCAGTGGAATCCAACGGGCTTGTCATCCCATTCACCACAATATCCACACTGTCTTTTGGTACGTTCTTGCTACGGTAAGGAAGCCAACCATACTTGTTTCTTTTTACAGTATGGGGAGCTGGCTCACGCATATTCATCCGGTATTCATTGTACTTATTGGAATTGAAGTACTCCCCTCTTCCGTTGTCCAGGGAATTGACCCAGGCTCCGGCCTGCTCATCCGTGACCTGGGAAAGCGGCTCGTAGGCAACGGAGTGGTACATGTTAGGTGCATACTCACGTCCGGGATTATCGCCCCCGGCACATCCGAGCAAGGAGGCCGCAGCAGCCACCATCAACGAATTCTTAAGGTTGATCTTCATCATGGACTAAAAGCTTTTTTCGTTTACTTCCGAAGCGCCGTTCTCTTTCAGGATCCGGCGAATATCCTCTTTTCCGATTTTATTCGCGCCCAAATCAATGGCCATCACATGCTTGTCGTCTGTGCTACGGATATCATATTGTCGAGGCCACTTGTAGGGTTTCAGGTCACTCACAACCAGGAATGTTCCGACCATACCAAAGGCAGACAATAGCACGGTGAATTCAAATGTTACTGGAATGAATGGAGGAATCGAGTAGGCGTTTTTACCACCGATAATCATCGGCCAATCAAACCCCATCATCCAGATTTGGGTGGATAGTGCGGTGATTGTACCTGTCATACCGAACAGGAAAGCGGCGATGGGCAAACGTGTGCGGCGATACCCGAGCACCTCATCCAGGCCGTGCACAGGAAAGGGAGAATAGACCTCTTTGATTTTCACCCCCTTGTCGCGGATATTTTCCACGGCGTGTACCAACACGTCTTCGTCATCAAAAATTCCTACTAAAAAGTTTTCTTTCGATGCCATTGCGTCACGTTTAGTGTGCCTGTGAGTTCTTTTTCTCTGAAGTTGCCTTAATAATACTCTTCACTTCCGCCATGTTGATTACTGG
>JANPES010000266.1:0-28842 GCA_031423035.1 Cyclobacteriaceae bacterium
TCAATTTTGACGAAGTGAAATGCACTAAATCTGCATCCCAATCGTTTTTTGTAGTAATTTTGACACCATATTTCATCGATCAAAGAATGCGACAAATAAGTGAATTGAGCCCCTTTCTGCAGGCCTGGTACAACGTCATGATGGTTGGAGGTATTCTCCTTGTAGCCATCGGTGTAATTGTATATCTCCTGCATAACCTTCGAGTCGCCCTCATCAAGGATTTTAAGGCCAAGTACGATTATATCAACGCACAGGAGGTAAAATGGTACAAGTGGACATTCTACTGCTTTGGGGCAGCGATCGCATTGTTTATCAACCTCTACGGTTCAGGAGAGCGTGTTTTGAACACGGTAGGTGTTTGGTTTTTTGTGCGTATTTTCTTCGGGTTCGCCGGGGGTGTGCTGATCGCATATGTAGCCAAGCTGATTCTGCAGTACTATTACCCGACCCAGCTCAATTCAAAACTTAAGAAGTGGCGCTACATGCCCAGGCTCAATGCCAAGACCGGCAACCGTATGCGCTTGTTAACAGAAGAGGAAGAGGATGTTCACCTGGACGAGGGCAGACAGTCGGAGGAGGATATTTTTTCCATCGACTATGATGTGTGGATAGATGATAAATCAGGCGACATACAGATTGAGAAGTATCAGGGACATCTCACCGCGCTACGATGTCATAATTGCGGATTCTTCACCATGAAAGTGGTGCATGAAGAGATTTCCCAGGAGTATGAGGATGGCTCGGCCAAAGAGATGATCAAGCACTACAAGTGCGAATATTGCAAGAATATCCGTGCAACCGCATTTCCGATTTCAAAGAAAGAGGGAGAGGATTACAAGAAACTGAGGGGTATGACCAAAAGGAATACGAAGAATATTGACGCAGTAAAAATAGAGATCCATTCCGTTCTGTCAGGCAAGCGGTTCTATGAGTTCGCCTCACTAGAGCAGGCCCAGAAATTCCTTGATGAATTTGATCTGGACAAGACCGCAAAACCCTAGCATCCCCTTGGCTGAATCCTCGTTATTATTACAATGGGTTTAATTCTTTCATTATGAAGCACAGTGTATGGGTAGGATTTATCTGCATCTATTCCGTCTTCAGCGGCTATGGCTTTGCCCCGGACACCACTCAGCTTCGACCGAAACCAGTCTTTGGTAAAGAGGCAAGAGTTGTATCATATTTACTTGATAATCACCATTTTAGAAGACTTAAGTTCAATGATTCATTATCAGCTATTGTCCTGGATAGCTATTTCCAGGAGTTAGATAACAGCAAGATCTATTTCCTGGAATCTGACATCCGGTCGTTCGATGTGTATCGCCCGAAACTGGATGATTTGACGCGCAGTGAAAATGTAACGCCGGCATTTGTGATCTACTCGGTCTTTCAGCAGCGCTATAGAACCCGTCTGCAATACGCCCTGAGTACGCTAATCGCCAAAGAGTTTGATTTTACTGTAGACGAGTATTATGAGACGGAGCGAGACAAGACACCTTGGGCGAAGTCCGCTGAAGATCTGGATCAAACATGGGCCCAGATCATCAAGAGTCAGGCATTGGGACTGAAACTGGCGGGTAAGGCTCAACCTGAGATAACAGATATTCTGAAAAAGCGCTATGATCGGCTGCTGAAATCGTTCGATCAAATCAACAGTGAGGATGTGTTCAGCATCTACATGAATTGCATCACCGAAGCATACGATCCCCATACAAGCTATCTGGGCCCCAAGGCGTCTGACATTTTCAAACAGAGTATGAGTTTGTCGCTGGAAGGAATCGGTGCGCGACTCCAGATCGATAATGAGTACACGAAAGTATTTGAAATCATTCCGGGTGGACCAGCCGACAAGTCAAAGCAGCTACACGCAAATGACCTCATTACCGGCGTTGCGCAAGGAAAGGATGGAGAGATGGTAGACGTTGTGGGATGGAGGTTGGATGAGGTAGTGAAGTTGATCAAGGGTCCTAAAGGCACCGACGTCCGGCTGCAGGTTCTTCCTGCGCAGACAGGAGTTGCTGGACCGCCGATTGTCATACCCTTTATCAGGGATAAAGTTAAACTTGAAGACCAAGCTGCTAAAAAGCAAATAATCAATTACTCAGTTAATGGAAAGAATCTAAAGCTTGGAGTGATTTCCCTTCCTACTTTTTACATGGACTTTGCTGCATACCAGAAGGACGATCCGAATTACAGAAGCACAACCCGGGATGTAAAAAAGATTATCCTGGAACTAAAGGCTGAGGGGGTCAACGGCATTGCGATGGACCTCAGGAATAATGGCGGGGGATCGCTGCCAGAGGCGATTAACCTGACGGGTTTGTTCATCAAAGATGGCCCTGTGGTTCAGGTTCGTGATCCGGCGAATCGGGTTGAGGTACTCCGGGACGATGACATAGCGGTATCCTATGATGGGCCACTGGTTGTTCTAACCAACCGGTTCAGTGCGTCAGCTTCAGAGATCTTTGCGGGCGCCATTCAGGATTATCACCGTGGGGTGATTGTCGGTGAGTCAACATTTGGAAAGGGAACTGTTCAATCGGTACTCGACCTGGAAAGGTGGATCACAGACCAGGAGAAGGTGGGCCAGCTGAACCTGACATCTCAGAAATTCTATCGTGTTACAGGAAGCAGCACACAAAACAAAGGGGTGACACCGGATATTCTTTTGCCATCGGCCTTGAGCCCAGAGCAGTTTGGTGAAAGTTCACGGCCAAGCGCTTTGCCTTGGGATGTTATTAAAAAAGCAGATTTTAAGAAGGTTCCCAATGTGACCGACAAGCTGGTGGCGGGCCTCTCACGCGACTATCAGGAACGTCTCAAATTCGACCATGCCCTCAAACGTTATGTGGGTGAGATTGACGAAGCGAAAAGGAATTTCGCAATAACCCGGATTTCCCTAAATGAAGCACAGCGCAGGAAAGAAATGGCAGAAGCCAAGGCAAAATCTACTGATGCCAATTTGGATACGAAAGTGACCAAAGAGGGCCTTACTCCCAATGAACTGAAGGACCTAAAAGATGAGCCGCTCAGGGAAGGACTATTGATTTTGTCAGATATCCTTACCAAGCCCATCGGGTGATCGTTAACGCTTTACCGAAAGGGGAGTCAGCGTATACCCTTTTCCTCTGAGCAAGGAGAGAAGGCCCTGCTCGCCTTCCAGGTGAGAAACACCAATCGAAATGAAGGATGGTTTTGATTTGACCATTTTGTCAATTTTTGGCAGCCATTCCAGGTTTCTCATCGTGTAGAATTCACGGACAAAATCAGAATTGTTCTCTGTGGGATGGAGGGTGTACTCAAAAACCTTATCCAGATCTCCGGCTATGTAGGCGGCTTCCAAACTTAGATATTCAGCTTTCTGTTTTTCAAAATTAGCGATGCTGTGGAGGAGGGCGGCTTCCTGATCCTTCAAAGGATAAGCTTGAATAGCTTTTGCCTCTCGATCAATGGACTCAAGGCTATAAGTCTTCAGGTTGTTATCCTTGGCCAAAAGAAGGAGTTCAATATCATAGTACTTCACATTTTCTCCCAATGACATGCGGGTCATATTCATGGATAGAGCAAGGGGAATCATTTTTCCCAAGTCCTTTTCAAACTTGCCCTTAGATATGTGAAATTCGCTCTCAAAAAAGTTCAACACCTTACTGTAATCCTCGGCTGAAAGTTCGGTGGCCAGGGATTTGCCTTTCGGGAAATGAATGGCCTTATTGAGTTCCATTTGGGCCTGGTGGTCTACCTGGTCTTCGATGGCGAATATCTTGCAAACGGTCAGGCGGTTGACGGCCTCTTTGGGCAGGTAAAACTCCTTTTCACCAATGAACTTCAAGGTGCCCATAATATAGGACCGTGTAGTCAGGCCATTACCGGATATTTCCCACAAAATGGAATTCTGACCAAAACCAGTAAGGGTGACACATGCGCAAACAACAAGAGCAAGTACTTTTTTCATGGTTGGGGTTGTTGGGTAGCAAAGGAATAATAATTCGATCAAAAATGGAAGTAAGATGATATGATAACGACAAAGAAAAGATGTTCCCATACACGCCCATGACCACATTTTTTATCTATTTTAACCCGTAATTACGAACCCCGTAATCTGCCATGAGTGAAGAATTGTTGAAGGCGATTATCCAGCTTTTTGCCATCGTGGCCAAGGAGAGAATAACCGATGATGAGCGCACCAACATCAAGGACTTTCTTTCCCTTCACCTCAACCAGGAAGGCACCCGTTACTATCTCAACCTTTTCGATGAATTTGTAAAATCCAATCGCAAGGCTGGGGCTGAGCTGGCAAACGTGGATGATGAGACGGCGCAGTTTGTTGATGACTGGGCCCAGATAATGCAGATTTCCAAGAAGGTAAACCAGGCCCTTACCATGCAGCAGAAGGTGGTCATGGTAATCAAGATCATTGAATTGGTATATGCTGACGGTCATATTTCAGAGCGTCAGGAGAACTTGATCTTTTACATCGGGGAGGCATTGAAGATTCCGATGAAAGACCTTCAGGCCATGCGGACCTTTGTCATTGGGCAGGACAGCGATGAGCTGAATTCAAAGAATATCCTGATAATCGATGAAGGCTCCGGCGATATCAAGCATACCGGCCCCCGGATTGTTTCCAAAAACCTTACCGGACTGATTGCTGTCCTTCGGCTTTCTGAAATCGAGACCTACTTTGTCAAGTATCTGGGTATTACCTCCCTTTATATTAACAGCCAGCCATTCAGGAGCCGGAAGGTGGAAGTATTTCCAACGGGTTCAACATTTCGCGGAAGCAAGATTGACACGATCTACTATAGCGACATCGTCGGGAAGTTTCTGCAGGACGAGTCCGGGTCAGAAATAAGTTTCGTGGCTGAGCATATTTTTTATCACTTCAAGAGTGGCCGGGCCGGACTCCAGAATGTTACAGTGTCAGAGAAGGGAGGGAAACTGATCGGGCTTATGGGCGGCAGCGGCTCCGGGAAGTCAACCATGCTCAACGTACTGAATGGATCTGAGCGACCCTCCAGCGGACGCGTGCTGATCAACGGAATCGACATTCACGAGCAGCCGGAAAATATTGAAGGCATCGTTGGTTTTATCCCTCAGGATGACCTCTTGATGGAGGACCTGACTGTTTTCGAAAACCTTTATTTTGCTGCACGGTTGTGTTTTGGGCATTTTACCAAAGAGGAGACAGCGGAGCGCGTGGCTAAGGTCCTCAACAGCCTGGGCCTGTCCGAAATTCGGCATCTGAAAGTTGGATCTCCCTTGCAGAAGACCATCAGCGGCGGACAGCGAAAGCGCGTTAACATCGGTCTGGAATTGCTGCGCGAGCCAACTATTCTTTTTGTGGACGAACCTACGTCGGGTCTTTCATCCAGGGATTCTGAAAACATTATGGACCTGCTCAAGGAACTCTCGCTTCGTGGCAAGATGATCTTTGTGGTGATTCACCAGCCGTCGTCGGATATCTACAAGATGTTTGATACGTTGATCATCCTGGATGTGGGCGGCTTTCAGATTTACTACGGGAACCCCGTTGAGGCGGTAACCTATTTCCAGGAGATCATCAATGCCGCAACGAAAACTCCGGGGGCGTGCCCTGAGTGCGGCAATATCAATCCCGAACAAGTGTTTAATATCATTGAGACCAGGGTAGTGAATGAGTTCGGTCGCTTTACAAACACACGGAAGATATCTCCGGGACAATGGTACCAATATTTCAAACAGAAGATCAAGATACCACGGATTGAAGAAGTGAAGACACCGCTGCCCGTGACTCAAAAGATCCCGAACTGGATAAAACAATTGTTGGTGTTTACCCGACGCGACCTTCTCTCCAAGCTGGCCAACAAGCAGTATCTCGTTGTCAACCTCTCACTTTCTCCGCTCTTGGCCCTATTCATGGCCTACTTCGTAAAATATTACGACTTTATAGGTGTGGAGGACGCGAGCTATATGTTTTCCAAAAACAGCAACATTCCCGTGTACTTCTTTATGAGTGTTGTCGTTGCGCTCTTTGTCGGTTTGATTGTGAGCGCTGAAGAAATATTCAGGGATAGAAAGATCCGGAAGCGGGAAGCTTTTTTGCACCTGAGCAACAGCAGTTACCTCGTGTCGAAAATCATCATCTTGTTCGGCCTTTCGGCGATCCAGACGATATCCTTCATATTGATTGGCAACATGATCCTTGAAATCCCACTTTCCGAAATTCGATATTGGCTCATTTTATTTTCGTGCTCATGTTTTGCCAATGTACTGGGCTTGAATATATCCTCTGCTTTTGATTCGGCGGTCACGATCTATATTCTTATTCCTGTGCTGGTAATTCCGCAATTGCTAATGAGTGGGGTTGTGATCCCTTTTGACAAGTTCAATCCCAATGTGGGTAAGCCAAACGGAATCCCCATCGTAGGGGAGGTGATGGCCTCGCGCTGGGCCTATGAAGCATTTATGGTGACTCAGTTCCGGGATAATCCGTATGAGAAATTGTTCTTTGCGGAAGACCAGAAGGATCGCGTTTCTGCCTATAAACGAAACTACTTGATTCCCCAACTGGAATCTAAAGTCACCTACTTGTGGGCGCAGCGAAGTCACTGGCGGGATCAGAATCACACTGGCGTTAGGGATGCATTGCAGCTTTTGAAAGAGGAAGTAGGTTTTGAGATGATGAAGTTTTCTCAAGATCCGACCCTAACGAAAAAGTTTGAAATCGGGCGTGTTGATTCGGCTACACTGGAGAAAACACTGGAAGTCATTCAGACGCTTCGAAGTGTCTATGATAAGCGCAGGGATGAAGCGATCAAGGCAAAGGAATTGATCACCCAACAACATACGGACAGCAAGGAAAAGAAAGCTGCATTTGAGTCAATGCGGATGAGGTATGCGAACGATGCGGTTAAGACGTTCGTCGAGAATTCAAATGAGGTTCAGCGCATTGTGGAATGGCACGGGCAGCTCATTCAAAAGTTTTATCCCATTTATTTTGAAGACCATAGACCCGCTCATTTTTTTGACTTCCGTTCAAACTTCTTCGTTCCCACGAAATACTTTGCAGGGCGATATTTTGACACTTTATATTTCAACATTTCTGTCATTTGGATCATGACGCTTCTGCTTTTTATAGCACTATATTTTGACCTCCTGAAAAAATTGGTCCATACCTTGGAGGCCAGAAGAAAATACCGGAGAAGAAACGTTGTCTGATAAATCCTAAATTCAATTTCCATGAAAATTCCGCTTACCAATCGATTAGCCATTTTAATGTTAACCTTGTCATTCGCCTGGGTTGCCTGTTCTGGAAAGAAGGAGGCGACTTCTGAATCAAGAACGTGGGAAGCTATGGATGCATACCACCTAATCATGGCTGAGAGTTACCATCCGCTCAAAGACTCTGCAAACCTGGCTCCCGCGCGTGCCAATGCTGAGTTGCTTGCCGCTGAGGCGGACAAGTGGGCGGCCTCTACCTTTCCGGACCGTGTTGATTATGAAGGTATGAGAGCTCAGATCGAAAGCCTGAAAGTAAATTCAAGAGGTTTTGCTGACAAGGTGAAATCAGGCACCCCGGATAGCGAGTTGGCTGCTGCGTTAACTGCACTTCATGATGAATATCATCACATCATGGAAGCCTGGGAAGGCGGCCATGAGAAACACCAATAGACGATTACAGAGATAGGCAGGAATGATTCACACCCATTGCGTCCTGGTGTGAATTGTAGCAGGCGGAACATAGCGGCTCATGCCGACAGTGCAAGAGATCTACTTTGAAGCTAAACCAGTATCTTTCAGAATAACACCCGCTATGAAGAATGTCCATGACAACCTAGACAAAAAAAACCTCTGGTTTGTTATTACCGCGTCCTCCGTAGGTACGCTGATCGAGTGGTATGACTTCTACATTTTCGGGAGCTTGGCTACTATTCTATCCGAGCAATTCTTCCCAAAGACTAACCCGACACTTGGACTTCTTTCTGTTCTGGCGACGTTCGCAGTAGGGTTTATCGTCAGGCCCTTTGGCGCCATCGTCTTCGGGCGATTGGGCGATATGGTTGGGCGGAAGTACACCTTCCTTGTCACCCTCATCCTGATGGGATGCTCTACTTTCGGCATCGGATTGGTGCCGGGATATGAGTCGATTGGCATTGCTGCGCCCATTCTGGTTTTATTGCTTCGGATTGTTCAGGGATTGGCTCTGGGCGGTGAGTATGGAGGCGCGGCAACCTATGTAGCCGAACATGCGCCCCTGGGCAAACGCGGGTTTTACACGAGCTTCATTCAAACTACTGCCACACTGGGTCTCTTTGTTTCGCTAGGTGTGATCCTACTCGTTCGACAATCCATCGGCGTTGCGGAATTTTCCGCCTGGGGCTGGAGGATTCCATTTCTGCTTTCAGCCGTGCTTGTTGCCGTCTCGGTATACATCCGGCTTCGGATGCAGGAGTCTCCTTTGTATTCGAAAATCAAACGTGAAGGATCAATATCCAAGAATCCGATCAAAGAGAGCTTTGGGAAGAAGAAGAACCTTAAGCTCGTCTTGCTTGCCCTTTTCGGTGCCACGGCGGGGCAGGGTGTGGTTTGGTATACCGGGCAGTTTTATGCGCTTACATTTATTCAGAAGACCTGCGGTTTGGAATTCGTGCAATCCTACTCGGTGATCGCCATCGCCCTGGTTATCGGTACGCCATTGTTTATTCTCTTTGGCTGGCTCTCTGATCGCATCGGCAGAAAATACATTATGATGGTGGGCATGTTACTCGCGGTAATTGCCTACCGACCCATCTATCAGGCGATGTATGATCTCAGTGACGTTACACAGAAGACGCTGATGATCGAAGGAAAGAACATTAAGCGGGAGACTGCGCCGGAAACAGGCGTCGTGAGTATTGTTTCTATTCAACCTTATACGGATGGGACGCAGGTTCTTGAATCTTCCAACGAACAACCTGATGGAACAGTAACTACACTCAAGCGGGAAGTAAAGTTATCTGACCAGGGTTTCTGGATGATGATTGCGCTGGTTTTCGTGCAAGTGGTTTTTGTGACGATGGTCTACGGACCGATCGCGGCCTTTCTTGTTGAGTTGTTTCCAACACGGATCCGGTATACGTCCATGTCATTGCCCTATCACATCGGCAACGGCGTATTTGGTGGTCTGACGCCCTTGATTGCCACCTGGATGTCGGGCAGCGGCGATGTCCTTGTGGGGCTGTGGTATCCGATCATCGTGGCTGCCATTTGTTTTGTCATCGGGATGATTTTCCTTTCGAACAAGACGCCCGAAGTGGTGGACTAGCCCATGGCCAAGAAGCAGCAATGGGTAACGATCGGCAAACGCAAGATTGAGTTATCCAATCTGGAGAAGGTCCTTTTTCCGGAGGACAATATCCTGAAGGCCGAAGTGATTGAATACTATCTCAAAATTGCGCCCACTTTGCTCAGTCATTTAAAAGGCAGAGCGCTGACCCTCATTCGTTTTCCCGACGGAATTCACGGCGAGATGTTTTACCAGAAGAGCCGGCCGGCATGGGCCCCTGAATGGCTTGAGTTTGCCTCCCTGGGAAAGGAAGAAAAGAAAGACTACATCATCGCGACAGAGCCAGCGTCCCTGGTGTGGCTCGCCAACCTTGCTTCGCTGGAGCTCCATCAATTGCACAGCCGCAAGCCGAACTTCGACTTCCCGGACTACATGGTTTTTGACCTCGATCCACCGGAAGGATATGATTTCAGAAAAGTTGTGCCGCTGGCATTGGAGTTGAAGACCTACATCGAGGGATTTGGGTACACCGCTTTTGCAAAGACGACGGGCGGAAAAGGCGTCCACATCTGCTGCCCGCTTGAACCTCACCATGATTTTCATGCTGTATTTGAGGCAGCGCAATTGATTGCTCAGCCCTTTGTGGACCGCAATGCAACGACCACAACACTGCATATCAAGAAAGAAGCACGCAAGGGTCGGGTACTTATTGATATTTACCGGATTCGATCCGGACAAAGCATAGTTTCACCCTACAGCCTGCGGGGAAGGATAGGTGCGCCGGTGTCTATGCCGCTGACTTGGAATGAGTTGGAGGCTGTGACGACTCCGATGGAGTTTACCATCCGCACGGCATTGGATAAAGTATTGCGTGACGGCGATGCCTGGGAGGGAATGGATGCATACGCGGTAGAATTGCATACCCACCGAAGGAAGGTTGTTGTCAAAGAGCTTCCACCCAACAAGAAGAGGAAGACGCCCGCCCAGTTGGAATCATATGAAAAGAAACGCGATTTTGAGAAAACCTCAGAACCCGAGGCACGTGTGATCGAGGGTACCGGCAGCAACTTTGTTGTCCATCGCCATCATGCAACGAATCTACATTACGATTTGCGGTTGGAGCAAGACGGTGTGCTCAAATCGTGGGCTGTTCCAAAAGGACTTCCGCCTCATCCTGGGGTCAAGAGACTGGCCGTGCAGACCGAAGATCACCCGATGAAGTATCTGACGTTCAACGGCACCATTCCGAAGGGCCAATACGGAGGCGGGGATATGTGGATCTATGCACTTGGGAAATACCAGATCACAAAAGACAAGAAGGACGGATTCTATTTCCGACTGAACAGTAAAGAAGTGAATGGCGAATACCGCATCTACAAAATCAAGGAGAAGGAATGGCTTCTGGAGCGGGTCGACCAGCCTCAGATAAATTACCTAAGTGATGTGATTGAACCCATGCTTTCCGAAGCGGCGGAAAAAGTTCCGGTCGGAGAGGAGTACATCTATGAAGTCAAGTGGGATGGTATCCGCGCATTGCTTTCGCTGGAAGATGGTCAGGTTCGTATTCGCAGCCGCAATCAGAATGATATTACTGCCCAGTTTCCTGAACTACAGATAGCCGACAAGGCCTTTCGCGCCACAAACGGGCTATTTGATGGAGAGATTGTTTGCCTGGACAAAACCGGAAAACCGGATTTCAAGAAGGTCATTCACCGCCTAATGAACACGGGGGAAACAAACGTGCAGAAGATGAGCAAGACGAGTCCGGTCTATTGCTACATTTTTGACTGTCTCTACCTGGACGGTCGACCCTTGGTAAACGAGACGCTGGTTAGGAGAAAAGAGTGGATGGGAGATGCCATACGTCCGGACACACCGTACCGGGTAAGTGAAGTGGTCGAGGATGGACCATCTCTGTTTGAGGCGGCGAGGGAGCACACGCTGGAAGGAATCATGGCCAAGCGAAAGGATGGAAAATACCTGGCCGGGAGACGCAGCGATTTGTGGACGAAAGTCAAAGTACGTAACACGGTTGATTGTTATATCATCGGTTATACGGTCGGCAAAGGCAATCGCGAAACGACTTTCGGGGCATTACAGATTGCTGAGGATGTGGATGGTGAACTTCATTACCGGGGAAAAGTAGGAACTGGATTTGATGACCAGACTGCGAAGCAGTTGATTGGGCTGATCAAGAAGCTAAAGAAGATCAAGCAGCCGAAGATGGCCGGAGGAAAGGTGGTCGATGAGAAGGCAACTGTTTGGGTGGAGCCCACGCTGGTGGCCGAGATAAGCTATGCCCAGGTTACGCGGGATAAGATGTACCGGGAGCCGGTCTTTGTGAGACTTAGACCCGACTTGGGGTGATGGGAAATGCGGGTGATTAGTGAAGGATTGGGCTGGTGTTTGTATCTTCCTCCCAGAGATTGTTTATTCATTCACAAAAGCATTGAAAACATGAAGCAAATACTATGCACCATAATCATCGCTTCTCTTTCGCTTTCCATCAGTAACGCTCAAACTCAATCAGGTATTAGACTATTTCGATTCGGCGAGGTCGGAAGCGAAAAGCCTGGAATTGTATCATCCTCAGGCAAGAAGCTTGACGTTTCGGGATTCGGCGAGGACTACAATGAACATTTCTTCTCGACGGATGGTATCGCACGACTGGAGAAGTGGCTGTCTGCGAATCTGACCAAGTGCAAGGAGGTCCCTCAATCTGCTCGCATCGCTTCTTGTGTTGCCCGGCCATCGAAGATTGTTGCGATTGGCCTTAACTATGCCAATCACGTGAAGGAGGCAGGAGCAACCGTACCGAAAGAACCGGTCATTTTCATGAAGGCATCGACTGCTTTATGCGGCCCCAATGATGCGGTCGTTATTCCAAGAAACTCGACCAAGACGGATTGGGAAGCCGAGTTGGCCATCATCATCGGGACAAGGGCATCTTACGTTTCGGAGGAAAGCGCAATGAGCTATGTCGCCGGTTTCACTGTCATCAATGACTACAGTGAACGGTCGTTTCAACTTGAAGGGACAGGCCAGTGGACAAAAGGCAAGAGTGCCGATACCTTTGCCCCGCTCGGACCCTACCTGGTTACGGCAAAAGGGATCGGCAATGCCCAGAACCTGAAAATATGGCTCAAGGTAAATGGGGAATTGCTCCAGGAATCAAACACCAATGACATGATTTTTACGATTCCCTTTCTGGTCAGCTATGTCAGTCGTTACATGACCCTGCTTCCCGGTGATGTGATTGCAACGGGAACACCTGCCGGTGTTGGATTGGGTCTTAAGCCGCCGCGGTATCTTAAGCCGGGTGACATCGTAGAACTGGGGATTGAGAATATTGGCGAACAAAGACAAGTTGCGGTTGCATTTGACAAGTAGCGGTTCTTATTATTCTACTGGGTTTAACTTATCAACCTGTTATTAGACTTGCAAAGCCCGTGATTCGCCATGGGGCTACTTACAGATCTTCGGGGGCTTTAACCTAATTTAATATTGGCACAGGTTTCGAATGCATTGCCAACATTCTGCTGACAAATGGTGCGGTTGTAGAATGCGCGGCCATGTTTGGGATCGCGGGAATAGCCTTTTTGTAAAATGATTTCACCTTAACGGTCCTTTTGAAATGAGAAATTCAGGCTGCCCTTTTGGTACTGAGGCATCACATAAAAAATGGTTTCTTTAGTACAATCAATGGAAAATGTCCCCGTGATGACAGTATTCAAGTAGGCGCTTTCCGATGAACTATCCACAAGTAGACTGCACGTGCCTTCCAATACATTTGTTGTTGTCGTCCCAAAAAAGCCACTATGACTGTATGTATGTACCGCTTGTTTATAGGTAAAAGTCCCGCTTAATACATGCTCAATGAGGCTATCAATAATCGTCAAGCTGAAGTGATCTGAATTAACCACCAAGGTTACACTAAAGTCACTGGGTTGCGCCCCGTTGATTTCAGGAACATTAAATTTGTCGAGGCTTGACGCCGTCTTGGAACCTGTAAAGTAGAACGTCCCTGTGTTTAACTCCCCTACACAATCAACAAATTTGTTATCAGATGTTAAACTGGGTGTACAGGAAAGGAGGAGGGAAGAAACGGGAACGACCCATGATATGGCCAAATACAGCAACGTGAGCGATGACAATAATCTGGAGAACTTCACAGTGCTTGGGCTAAGTATTTGAAAGTTCAGGCTAAGGTAAGAGCATTTACCAGACGCTCAAGGCCAATCATTGCAAGGAGGTGATCTGATTGTTGCGATAAATGCAAATCAGATGGGAGGTGTCTCCGGCTGCAACTCTACAGGAGCAAGAAAGAATTTGGAAGGGGGGAGCAAGTAAGACCTAAGCCAAAAGTCGATTGAAGCCAGTCATCAAATTCGGGATCATCAGAAGAAATCGCGCCAAATGAAGCCAACAATCTTTGTAACCCCAAGTACATACCGGTTGGTCCGGATATAATTAGGATCGTTGGCCTTTCATTATTCGGGGTCTCTGATCCCCGAACGATTCGAAACACTGTCGAGATAGAAGGCGGATTTCCAATCTTGCCGCAGTTGCATCTGACAAGTAGAAGTCTTATCATTTTACTTGAACTAGCGTAGTCAAAATGCTACTAAACAAGGTGTTAAGTTAAGAATGTAAAATTCTAATTTAGCCCCTAAGATCGCTTGATCCGGGAGGGGCTTACTTACATAGCTTCGGGATCAGTTTATCCGCTTCTTTTATACCGAGGCTTGAAGCTGCTTTAAGATCGACACAAGCTTCGAAAGCATTGCCGACATTCTGCTGACAAATAGCCCGGTTGTAGAAGGCACGGCCATGTTTGGGATTGTGGGATATGGCCACGGTGTAATCCTCAACCGCTTCCTTCCACCGGCCCATCTTAGACACAACATTGCCGCGGCATACCCAGGCTCTTGGATTCTTTTCGTTTAGTTTTATCGCCTGAGCGAAATCGATGAGTGCACCATCCAGGTTTTTCATTTTCTCTTTGACCAGTCCTCGGTTGATGTAGTTCTCCTCTTCTTTGGGTTCGAGCCGTACGACCTCGTCATAGTCTTCAAGGGCACCTTTGAGATCGTTGTTTTGGAGGCGTTGATAGCCGCGCTCAGCTCTGGGGTATGGAAGCTTCTCATTTTTGGCAATGGACTCGCTCAGTAATTTCTCTGCGCTATGGGTATCACCTGAAAGGGACTTAACGGCGGCCAAATTGTAAAGGGCCAGGCTGTTATCGGGATCCAATTTAAGTGCTTGTTCGTAGTCGGACGTAGCACCTGCCTTGTCGCCCCGTTCAATCCGGGCAATGCCACGGTTGACATGATAGGCCGAGTTGGCAGGTGCGAGCAGGATGGCTGAGTCAAGCCATTTGATTGCAATGGGATAGCGCTTAAGCTGGGTTTCGATCTGCCCTAAGTAGTTATAAATATGATCTTTGGCACCAGTTTGTGCGGTGGAAATCCTGGTGGCACCGTTACCAAATTTTTCCTGGCTGTAGAATACGGTATTGGTTTCTGCGCCAGGCGGCATCTTCAACAGATTAAGAAAATCCTGCCTGGCAGGAAGGTATTGCTTGGCATCGAAGCGCAAGACAGCCCGGTTGAAAAGTGCCTCGGTATCGGTTGGTCTCAGGTCCACGTAGATATTGAAGTCCGTGAGGGCCTTGGCCGATTCGCCGAGGTATTCCCGGGCAATTCCCCTGGAGCGATATGCCTCAGCAAAGCGGGGTTCCAGACGAAGACATTCGGTGTAGTGTGCCTGCGCTTTGAAGTATTCTTTATTGGCGAGGGCTTTCTCGCCTCTTTCATACAGTTCAAGGGCCTTTGGGTTATTGGATACCTGACCCATGGCCGGTAGGGCGATGACAAGCAAGGTGGCAAAGATCAGGGCGGGTTTCTTCACAGTTCGTCGAAGATGAAGGTACGGACTTCTTTTGAACGCAGGGGCTTGGGTATCTGTTGCGGGAATGAAAATGGAGTATTTTTTGGATTGCACAGGTCAAAAGGTATCTTTGCAGCCTTGTTTTCAGGGTAGCGTTTTCAGATGCCTTGTTGATGAGACGGAAGGACTGGTAGTTCAGCTGGTTAGAATGCCTGCCTGTCACGCAGGAGGTCGCGGGTTCGAGTCCCGTCCGGTCCGCTTGCCAAAGCCCTGATTCACAACGAATCAGGGCTTTTCGTTTTATGCTGGGCTGTCAAGGAGAAAAAGGACGACTTAACGCGTATTACTATTGCGGAGGTTCGTTGATTTTTAACCAGTAAGCTCCGATTTCCATGATGGCTTTGTCGAACTCGTCTGACGCCACCGGTTTGACTACATAACCATTTGCCCCGAGGTCGTAGCATTCTTCTATGTCCGGATATTCGCGGGAAGAACTGAGGACCACGGTGGGAATTCGCTTGGTACGGGCGTCCATCTTAATACGCATCAGGCATTCCTTGCCATGCACCCGAGGCATTTTCAAGTCGATCAAGATGAGTTTGGGTATATTACTTATCTGCCGACCGGTATAGGCCCCTTCCCCAAAAAGGAAATCCAACGCGGCACTTCCGTCCTTGACATGCAGGAGGGGGGTGTTTGGGTTGCTCCTCTGCAATGCGCGTTTGATCATCTCCGTATCACTTAGATTGTCTTCGATCAGGAGAACTTCAATTTCTTGGGCCATGATGAGTTGTAGTTAAATGGTTAAACATGAATATTTTGATTTTACGAAGGAGTCGTCTTCGATTGTTCATACGGCGGTTCATTGACGATCAGCCAATACAGGCCTATGTCCGCAATGCACTTCAGGAAATCATCAAACACGACAGGCTTGACCACGTAGCCATTTGCGCCTAACTGGTAGCATTCCTCAATATCTGCGTCTTCCTTGGAGGACGTAAGTACGACCACGGGGATTCGTTGTGTTCTCGGATCCGCCTTGATTTTCACCAATACCTCTTTGCCGTTGACCCTCGACATTTTCAGATCGAGTAGAATAATCTTGATAGCGAGTTGGGACTCCATACCCGCAAACACACCTTCAGAAAAAAGGAAGTCAAGAGCTTCGTCTCCGTCCCTGACGTGCATCAGGCGGCTGGCCAGGTTGCTTTTTCGCAGGGCCCGAATGGTCATTTCGGCATCGCTGGCATTGTCTTCTACAAGTAAGAGGTCATATTGCTGCAGTTCCATGGTTTAGAATTTTTTTGAATTTCCGTTACTCCCTATTTCAGGCGGGGGTATTCCTGGGTAATGAAAAATTGAATATGGCTCCCTCATTTACTTTGCCTTCCGCCCACACCCTGCCTCCGTGCTTGGATATTATCCGATGGACAATAGCCAGGCCCACACCGGTCCCCTCGAACGTTTCATCGGAATGAAGACGTTGGAAAACACCAAAAAGCTTACTGGCGTAGCGCATGTCAAATCCAGCTCCATTATCCTTGACGTAATAGTCAACTTCGTCGCCTAGCACGCCACATCCAATCTCAATTCGGGTTGTTTTTTTTAGTTTCGAGTATTTGACGGCGTTCGAAACCAAGTTCAACCATACTTGTTTGATTGTAATGCTATCGCCTTGAACGGACTGTAAAGGGTGTACCGTGATTTCAATATTCCGATTGGGGTGTTCACTTTTTACTTCCTGACAGAGACTCAACACCATGTCGTGCATGGGAATGGTCACCTTCACGAGTTCTTTCCTCCCGAGTCGTGAAAAAGTGAGGAGATCGTCAATGAGTTTACCCATTTTGATGGCGTAAACCATGATGTTGCTCATTACCCGATGGGCTTCGCCGCTGAGGTGAGCACTATGGTCTTCCATCAGTATTCGCGCATAGCCGTGGACGGCACGGAGGGGTGTACGCAAGTCGTGCGCCACGGAGTATGAAAAGGACTCAAGCTCTTTGTTTACCGTTTCAAACTGCGCCGTACGCTGGATTACTTTTTGTTCCAATTCCTCGTTCAGCTGGCGAATGCCATCTTCTGCTTTCTTGAGCTCCCGGTTGGCAATCGTTAACTCGGATGCACGTTTTTCCTTTTCTACATTTTGAAAGGCGAGTTCCTTATTGGCGATGGTTAACTCGGCCGCCCGCTTCCCTTTCTCCTCATTTTGGAAAGCAAGCTCATCGTTGGCAATCGTTAGCTCGGACGCCCGTTTTTCCTTTTCTTCATTTTGAAAGGCAAGTTCCTTGTTGGCGATGGTTAACTCAGCCGCCCTTTTCCCCTTTTCATCATTTTGAAAAGCAAGTTCCTCATTGGCAATGGTTAACTCGGCCGCCCGCTTCCCTTTCTCCTCATTTTGGAAAGCAAGTTCCTTGTTAGCAATCGTCAGCTCGGATGCTCGTTTTTCCTTTTCTTCATTTTGAAAAGCAAGTTCCTTGTTGGCGATGGTTAACTCAGCCGCCCGTTTCCCCTTTTCATCATTTTGAAAAGCAAGTTCCTTATTGGCGATGGTTAACTCGGCCGCCCGCTTCCCCTTCTCCTCATTTTGAAAAGCAAGTTCTTTATTGGCAACCATTAGCTCGGCAGCACGCTTTCCCTTTTCGTCGTTTTGAAAAGCAAGTTCCCTGTTGGCAATAGTTAGCTCAGCGGCTCGCTTTCCCTTCTCCTCATTTTGAAAAGCGAGTTCTTTGTTGGCAATGATTAATTCCGCGGCGCGTTTCTCTTTCTCTTCATTTTGAAAAGCAAGCTCTTTGTTGGCGATGATCAGCTCGGCTGCCCGTTTTTCCTTCTCAGCATTCTGAAAGACAAGTTCATTGTTGGCAATGATCAACGCTTCTGCTTGCATCTCTTTTCCTCGGTTTGAAAATACGGTTCCTTATTCATGTGCAGTCGCCCACAATCTTTTTCCCTTCATCGTTTCCCCTGAGAACCGGTTGCTTTGCATGAAGAATGTCTACTGGGGTATGCGTGAATGGCATTTGGTCTATGAGCGGCATGGATTTTCCCATACTATTTGTCAACAATAAAAGATTGTGCCACGATGTCAAATTGCTTGCTCAGTGAATTTGGGGTGGGTTGCCGCGGAAGTGTGGAGATTTTTCCACAAACGGAGTCCATTATTAGTTGTTATTTCGAGGAGTGATTGCCACGCGTGGCATACGTTTTTGTATCTGTACGGAGAGTGTATCAAACACTTCAACCCTTATCGCCCGCGTCTGTTTGATCACGTCTGACCCATATCGCCCAGCACTTGGAAAAGCGACTTCCACCTCAAAATGCCGCCTTTCTACCGCTTGCCCAATGCTCAATTACATTGAGCAAACGCGCGTCATACGGGGACGTCATCAGCGTGTCTGCCGCCGGGGAGGGCGAGCAATAACCAATATAACTAGCCAAAGTTTTCACAACTTCTATCTAGATGAACTTTGGTAACTTCTTAGAACAACATTTTCAAAGTACAGATATAGGTCCAAGTTTGGGTAAATCTATTGCTCATGACTGATCTTGCTGTTACTGTCTTGTTGATATGACCTGGTTGTATTCAAACTCAAGAGGGGTTTGGAACTATCAAATGACGCTTCCGCCCGCTGCCGCGGGCACAAGCTTGCTCGGACTTTTTATGGCGCGCGTTTGTCACTGGGGTATGGCGCGGCGTCTCCCGACGCGTGCCGGTCTGATCGTTCTTTGAAATCTTGATACCACTGGTCCGATCTCGGCCGCAACGGGATTGTTATGAATTTAATCCGTTGGTGAACCGGAGCACTACTTGTACAGCTCCACAAAGGACTATTTCACCAAGTGACGAGGTTACCTGGCTATCGACTTTATCTGATGCTATTTGTACCTTCGAAGAACGCTCGCAACGGGCACGCGTTGCAAACGCGCGCCATACAGGGGAAACACAAAGGTTGGTTCAAGAATTCCAAAAACCCACATAACCCATCTAATTTGAGCCCCTCCAGAGGGAATTAGCGCTGGAGCAAAAGTGGAGGACACTTACAGGTTGGGTTAACGTGATCGCAGACTCTCGCGATAAAGAGCCACGATAGCCTGCTAACTCCACACCCATAGTACAGACTTTCCAAGATGAACCAGAACATCCTGCAATTCCACATTATGTGTTTTGGCAAATGAGTTCAGCCGGATTAACTTGGGAACACGCAAAAAAATGAAGAGCCCTGTAAACAAACCTGCAGAAAGTACGAACAAGGAAGTCATCCTTGATTTCCTGAAGGAAGTGACGGGATATGAATCTGGTCTCGTGCGAACCATTATTGATTTAAGGAAAAAACCGGAAGAAGTCCTTCAGGCATATCTCGGCCGCCAAGGCGGGTACATGAACCCCTTTCGCCTACTATTCACGATTCTGGGACTCTGGCTATTTGTCAATTCCTTCATCATCGATTGGTATGCCGTCTGGTATGATTTCATTAATACGTACAGCAATTTTATGATGGACAACGTCTATCAATTTTCGCTCGAGAAAAAGATGAAGACGGCGGCAACCATGGAGAAAATGACCAGGATGATTTCACAGTTGACAGGGGATCTATTTTCAAAATATTATGTCCCCTTTGTTGTGCTTGCTCTGCCGTTGTCTTCCTGGATTTCCGTTAAGTTTTGCCGGCGCTACAGCTTGTCGTTCCGTAGCATCCTTGGTGCAAACACGTATGCCGCAGCCACAAGCACAGGTATTGGCTTCTTCATGGTTGTAGGGTTGGCACTGAACGCGATGATCACCATGGGCCTTCTTATTCTCCTCATGGTTCTCGCCCTCACTGGCCGCAATTTCATTCAGGTAACTCCGCTACACAGATTCTTTCCAGAAAATGGTAAGGCAATTGAGAAGAAGATCCTGTTAGCAAACTTTGCCGCCGTCTTGATTATCATGTCCCTGGGGTCGTTCATTTATTTTATGGTTACTTATCTCGTTGGTTAGGGCCGAAGCATTAGGGGCAGACGAAATTGAGATGAAGATTAGGTTATGCGAGCCGTAAGGATAAAATTGTGCCTTTGAGCCATTATATTTACTTGTCACTTACTCCTCTATTTTCATGATCACTCGAAAAAGATTTATCAATCAACTCATTGCCGCTGCCGCGGGCACAAGCTTACTTGGATTGAAAGCAAAAGAATCATGGACTGCCCCGAAGCAACCCCTCACTTTCGACTTTCACTGCCACCCCGGGTTGTTTGTCACGAAAGGAACACCACGCTATGCCGGTGACGCAGCAGTCCTGAAGACGGTGACCACCATGAATTCCAGCCGCCTTTCGGGAGCCTTTGTCAGTCTGGTCGCCGACATGCCGCTGATCGCGATTGGGCCTACCGGAGTTAGCGTTTCGCATACCTATGCTGCAGGCGAGGGCTGGAGGGAATATCAACGGCAATTGGGTCTTTTCAAAGAACTCTTTAAGTCAACAGACGTTCGCGTTTCTACAAAGGCCGCTGACCTTGAGAAATATGCTTCGCAAGATAAAGTTGCGGCATACCTCGGTTGCGAAGGAGGCGACATGCTGGAGGGCAATGTTGACCGGGTAGATGAAATGTATAAGGATGGTGTTCGGTCCATCCAACTGGTGCATTATGTTCCTAACGACCTGGGGGATCTGCAAACAGCTGCGGCTGTACACAACGGACTTTCCTTCTTTGGAAAAGACGTCGTGGGGCGGATGAACAAGCTTGGGATTGTTGTGGATGTAGCCCATGCCAGCTTCAAGACAACAAAGGATGTTGCCGACGTAACTACCAAGCCAATCATATTGTCCCACAGCGCCCTTGCCCTTGAGCCTGACCGTCCGATTGCCCAGCGTGCAATATCTGCTGATCATGCCAGGGTTGTGGCAGGAACGGGTGGAGTTATTGGTATGTGGCCCTCTGGTTTCTTCAAGAACTTTGATGAGTTTGTGGATGGCACCTTGCGCATGATTGAGGTGGCCGGTGCAGACCATGTGGGCCTGGGCACAGACATGGATGGAAACTTCAAACCCGTCATGGAGAGCTATTCCCAATTGGCTGCCTGGGGTGAGGCGTTGCGTGCCAAGGGTCTATCTGAAGAGGAGACCTGGAAGGTGCTTGGCGGAAATGCGTTGCGGGTGCTGAAGGCAGTACTTTGAAACGATTGGCGCTATTCGTAAGCATCCTCGTTTTTTCTGAAGCGACTAAGGGACAGGCCATCGATGCAGCCGCCAGTTTCAGAATGATCGACGCGGATGCTTATGTTCGACTGCATTACGAGAATGACTTCTTTTCCGCCACTGATTATTACTACAGCCAGGGAATCAACATGGAAGTTGTTCATCCGCTTTTTAAGAAATTCTTTCTAACCAAGATTCTTGTATCTGCCAAAGGTCATGAGCAAGCGGGTATTGCCTTCGAACACAATGGCTACACACCCACCAGTACGGAGAGCACCGAAATCCTCTATGGCGACCGACCCTTTGCAGCAACGCTCACAGCTCGTGTACTTAAGTATAGCCGCAACGATAGCTTACGGAAGAGAATTACGTCCGCGCTTACACTGGGTGTGATTGGTCCAGCAGCGGGCGGTCAAGCTATGCAATCGACTATTCATCAATGGATAAACGACTCCCAACCCCTGGGCTGGCCCAATCAGATTCAGAATGATGTCGTGATCAATTATGAGGCTAGCCTTGAAAAGAACCTCTTGGCAAAATCCGGAGTAGTAGCCATGAACGCATTCGGGAAGATTCGCGCTGGCACACTGAACACCAGGTTATCTTCCGGCCTGGTGCTGATGTTCGGGAGGCTCAACCCGAGGATAGCCGCCTGCTTTACCGGAGGAGCCCAGACACGTGTGCGCAAATTCACGTTTCATTTCTATTTCCAACCCATGATCAACATCGTTGGGTATGATGCCACCCTTCAGGGAGGGCTTTTCAATAAGACCAGCCCGTACACAATTTCTGCAAGCGAGGTAACACGGTTCACCTTTCAATCCAACGCAGGTGTTGTTGTTAGCCTCGGTCCACTTTACCTGGAGTACTTTCAGACTTTCCTCACCCGTGAATTTGAATCCGGAATGTCACACCAGTGGGGTGGGGTGCGCCTGGGTGTGAAATTGTGAGCATTGTTGCTACCTATTACTCTTCTTTTTTGCTCTCATCGGACTGAAGGCAATCATGAAGGAAGTCTCTTCGTATGGATACTTTCCGGAGAATTCGTAAAGTGACCGAAGTCCAACTAGGGAACCTTGTCCAAACTTAAAGCCTAACTCAGCAACTAAGCCTGCTTTGAAGGAACTTCCCAATTCTGTGCCGGGTGAGGCTGAACTTGGCGTTATCATTGTTTTGAATGTGTAGCCTGCGTTGAACCCGATGGCAGAATAGGCCTGCACCTCATGGGCAATACTGAACCCAACAGGGAGGACCGCGGAAATGTCTGTCGATTGCCCCGTAATGCGTGCAATATTCCCATTGCCCAGGTCAAATGCGCCAGATCGGATTGACAGGGTCGCGTATTCGATTTTTATATGCTTAAGAATCCTACGTGCGGAGTCCGACTTTGACAATGGAATGAATGAGTAAAACCCAGTGCCTATGGAGTAATAGGTATAGGTCTGAACTTGCTGATTGACCTGTGAATTGGATGGGCTTATTCCATACGAGACGCCAGGCCTGATAAAGATTCCAACTGTGGTCCGATCTTGCCCATAACTTCGACTACTGGCTCCCAACAAAATGAAGAGACTTAACCCAATTATAAGGGACGGTGGGGCACTAGGGTATTTCATCGCTGTATAGTTTCAATAGAAGCTGTATTTCTAACCTTGGCATCTTCAGCTATCTTTAGATCTCATTTGAACCAAAGGTGATGCTCAACAAGATAATAGTTTTTCTCTTTTCCTGTTTGGCCGTTGGCTGCTCTTCAGCGGATCATCGGCCCAACATCATTGTCATTCTCGTCGACGACATGCGCTGGGATGAGTTTGGCGCAGCCGGCCACAACTACATCAAAACACCCAACATCGATCGACTGGCCAGGGAAGGGGTTTTGTTCACCAACGCTTTCGCTACCACACCATTGTGTTCCCCGAGCAGAGCCTGCTTTCTTACCGGCCAGTATGCACACACCAACGGCATCATTGACAATACTTCTCGCGATGAGCAGAGCCACCGGCTGATGACATTTGCACAGCCGCTTTCTCAGGCAGGATATGAGACGGCTTTCCTGGGTAAGTGGCATATGGGCAACGACGATTCGCGCCGTACGGGGTTTAGTCACTGGGTTTCACTCAAGGGCCAGGGTGAGGCGGTAGATCCCAGCTTGAATATCGATGGGAACCGCCAAGTCATCAAAGGATACGTAACCGATATCCTGACTGATTATTCCGTCCGGTTTATCGAGAAGAAGCGTAACACTCCCTTTTTGCTTTACCTCTCGCACAAAGCCTTGCACCCGAATATGGTTCAGGCCAACGATGGAAGCATCAAGTCTATTGGCGAAGGTGGGTTTGTCGCTGCCGATCGCCACAAGGGTATGTACGGAAATGATGTGTTTACCCGACGGCCTAATGCTTTTGTTCCACCAACGGACAAACCGGCGTTAGCTCGGACCGTCGGCGACCTCCCTGCTTTGGGAAAAGAAACCGCGACGACCGAGAGTACCATTCGGGAGCGCGGGGAGATGTTGATGGCCGTAGACGAGAGCCTCGGCCGATTGATGGCGGCTTTGCAGGCGAAGGGTGAGTTGGACAAAACAGTAATTGTTTTCACCAGCGACCATGGCTATTGGTATGGTGAACATGGACTGAATGAAGAGCGGAGGTTGGCCTACGAAGAAGGAATTCGCATTCCATTCTTGATGCGCTACCCGGCTGTGATTTCTGGTGGCACACGCCGTGATGAAATGATACAGAGCATTGATATGGCGCCAACCTTGCTTGAACTGGCGGGGTTGAAACCGGGTTCTTACATCGATGGTGCCTCGTTGCTTCCGGTGCTGAGCGGCACAGCGAATGACTGGCGAAAATCAATTTTGATTGAATATTACAGCGATACTGTATTTCCAAGGGTAGTAAACATGGGATACAAGGCTGTTCGCGACGAACGATACAAGTACATCCAGTACCTGGAACTCGAGGGAATGGATGAACTCTATGATTTGAGTGAAGATCCCTACGAATTGAAGAACCTGATCAATGACCCTGGAGCTTCAGAAGTGCTGCAGCAGATGAAAATAGATCTCTCGTCACGTGTGCTGGACACCGGTGCGAAATGAGATGACTTTAATCATGATTTGCGGATTCAAATGGCATAGTATACGACTGACCGATTGGGTAATTTCATAGTGCCTGCATGAGTCGCCAGACTTGCTGAAGGCGTAAATCATTCACTATGAAAAAGCAAACAGGAATCTGGATTGACGGCACCAAGGCAGTGATCGTCACGCGAGTCGATGGGAAGGAACACATCGATGAAGTTCAATCTGAAATCGAAAACCGTGTGCACCATTTCGGCGATGGGGATTCTGGCAGTTTTATGGGGGCGAGGCACCTCAACAATGACAAAAAGTTCGATGAGCGGAAGAAGAACCAGTTTGACCACTACCTGGATTCGGTGTTGGATAGGGTAAAAGGTACGGACGAGCTCTACGTCTTTGGGCCTGCGGAAACGAAAACCATGCTTCAAAAGAAAGTCGATGCCAACGAATTCCAGGCATTGTCTGGCAAACTCCTGGCCGTGGAGCCATCGGACTCACTTACCTCTAATCAAATCGTAGCCAGGGTGAAGAAGTACTTTGGGTGGAAATAAGTTAGGAGAGAAATACAATATCATTTCAGAAATCTATCTGTGTTAACCCCCGCCTTCGCGCCGTGCAGGCGTGAAATCTGTGGCTACTTTTCTTGCCACAAATTCTAAAGCTTGTAGGGATAATTACTCCCGGACCTTGCCCGTAAACACGCTTGCCTTGGCGTTGAATGGATTACCTGAACCGCGGCGGAAAGAGACGACTTGCCCAGTATGCCAAAGGGCATCGGCAATCGGACCGTTGAGTTCATTCCAAAACGGATATTCAGTCGTTCCCTTTTCGTTTACAAAGATGACTTTGAAATCACCAATTTCCTGATCCTTGCTTTTTTTAAGAATTTCGCTTGATACCTGAATGTTTTGCAGCGTCTTTGTTCGCATTTCCTCAAATGTCAGGACAGGCTTCTTGACCTTGTTGTCATTGGGCAGCTTTCGCATCGCGTTTACAATCGTAGTAGAAAGATCATAGATGTGTGTGATCGTCTCCAGGCTCGTACGCCCATCCTTGTTGGGTTGGAAGGTCAGGTCTTCGGGCCGCAGGCCTTCCGTAGCCCAGTAGTATCGAAATCCAAGGCCGTCAACAACACGTGCTGCGACATTTCCGGCGGTGTAGGTTTCTGGGTAGGGAGGAATTTCCCGGTAGGGCAAGTCTCCCTGGGCTAATGCTGTCTCAGACATATTCAAGAAGAATAGTAGGAAAATTAGATTATTCATGCTGTTTAGTTTTATGAATCATACGCAATCTGTCTCCATATGTTCATGCTTTCTTTTGCCACAGATTACACAAATTAGCACTGATGGCAATCTACCTCACTTTGGTATTATGCTGGGGGATTATTTTTAAGTCTAATCTGTGTTAATCTGCGGAATCTGTGGCCACCTTTTCTTGCCACAGACTACACTAATTAGCACCGATGACAAGCTACCTCATTTCATAGCACCCGAGTAGATGGAGTTGAATAACAGTTTGTAAGTCCCGTGCGTTTGTCCACGGAATTGTGGACGGAACCCGAAGAGAATAACGCGTCCCTTTCCATAGCCCACATTGAGCATGGCTGACTTATCCTTCAGGTACCGGTCGTGCCCTTTCGCCCAGCCGCTCATCAACAGATCCTTGCTGGCATATTTTGTGACCTCCATTACATCGGGCCCGGGAACAACTGGCGTGTTTTCATTTCCTCCTTCACCTTTGCGCTGCGGGATTATTTTTTTAAACGACCTGCTGCGCTGAAACGATGCCGCTGCTTCCGGCTGCATGCCATACGCCAGTGGATTGCTTACGTCTACATTCATGCGTATGAGTGAGCCGGGGATAAAGAAGTCGCTGCTGGTTAACCCCTGAGTAAGGTCTTGCACAGGCAATCCAAATTGTTCGATTGCAAAACCGGTAGATTGATCCAGGCAGATCAAGGTTCCGCCATTTGCTGCATAGCGCTCAAGGGCTTGAACACCCAAGAGGCCAATTCCGCCGACATACTCCTCTGGCATTTCGCCCTTGCGGTGCCCGTGCATAATCTCCTCTCCACGTTGCGAGGGAAGGAGAATGGCCGTGTAGAGATTCAGGTTCCGCATTCGAATGTCGGTGTCGTGCAAGGTGTCAATTTCAAAATCAAATTTCTCGAGTACCCAACGGGTCCATCCCTCGTCGATGTTGTCTACCCACGATTTGTATATACCCACCTTCACCCGCTGCATGGGCTTGACGCTTCCTGGTTTTGTGCCGATGCCCTGGAATGTAACTCCCGTTTCCTGACTGATACGTGCAATTGCACTTGGTGTCTTTGATCCTTTCTCTATGACGAATGTCCCGGGAGCGAATGTGTTGCCTCCCTCTGTGAACGCGGCTGTTGCCACAAATACTTTTTCTCCTCCTTTCAGTAACCGGTTAACAGCCTTGACGCTGGCGTTGTCTTGACGACCCAAGGCGTAGCCAAAGCCAGCTGATCCCTTCAATGATCCAGCCGTGACAGGAACTTTTGCTTCGAGCTTGTTAGTCGATGCAGTAAACGAGGTTGTTACGCGATCCACCTTAACGCCCATCTGCATCGGTAGTGTCCAGCCGGTGAGGTCATAGGGTGGGATGGGAGGCCCGCCCGGAAATTGATAGAGGTCCGGGTAGTTTTGTTTCTCCATGAGGTCGGCCAGGTATGGACGAAATGCTTGCGCACCATAAAGGATGTATGAACCTTCTGGGTAGTCAGCGGTGCCTACTTTAAATGTGGCCGTAGCGCGATGGACGTCAATACCCCCTTGCATCATGACATTGACGAGGTTGTCGCCGGAGGCTGCATCCCACTGATTTTTTGAAATGACATAAGCAAAGGCGCCACTCTTGTCTTCGATGGCATCACGGCCCATCAAATAGGAATTGAAGAGAAATTCATCATGTTTCTCCGCTGCGATATCAAGTACAGCCATTGAAGCTTCCAGCATGTAGTTGACCGCATCACGGAAATGGGATTCGCCGCCTTTCCAGGGATAAGGATAGAATATATCAGTGCCGTCCGTTGTTTTGCCACCCACCATTTTCGGGATGGAATCAGGGGGGAAGAAACGCGGGCTAGGCGTGGCATGCGAAGTCTCGGTAAGAATTCCAATTTGGTTGTGATAGTAAGGAGCTGTGCGCATGCCACCGTTCCACCACATCTCAAACGTAGTTTGCGAAATGGCTCCCGGCATTTTCATCATTGCGAAACGGTTCGCCATCGCTGTACCTACGAGATTAACACCCGTTGTTACGCCGGGATGGATCTTCGGATTTACCGGACTGCGGAACGGAGGAATAAAAATGCGCGCCCACGATGGCGCTGTTTGGTGGTGGTTATGAACAATCTGTGGATACCACTGGCTGTAGAGCACGGTGGTGACGGCCTTTGTCTCCGGCATGTTACTCATAAACCAATCCCGGTTGTTGTCATGACCGACATATTCCTGATAGAGGATGGGAGGGTCAGACGTCTCGAACGAGGTGCCAACATATTTTCGGTACCAAGAGCCGACGATATCAAGTCCGTCCGGATTAATGACAGGAACCACAAGCGTGATAACGTTGTTGCGGATGTTTTTCATTTCATCGGATTCTTCGGCCGCAATGCGGTAGAGGAGTTCGGGGGTCATTTGTGCATGCGCCTTTTCGCTGGCGTGCATACCGCCATCAAACCAAACGATGGCCTTACCTTCCTTCGCGAGTTGCTGTGCTTCTTGCGGGGTTATCGTAGCGCGAGCAAGCTTGGCGCTGATATCTTTCCACTTGTCCAGTGATTTCATATTCTCCTCGCTGGATATGAAAATGAGCTTCATTGACCGGCCGCGCACCGACTTTCCGATCTCGATCATTTTCACCCGATCGGTCGCCGCATCGAGTTTGTCGTAGTAGGCCAGCATCTGATTATAGGAAGCCATTTTGTAGTCGGTGCCCGGCTCAAAGCCAAAGGTCTCGGCGGGTTTGGGGATTTGCCCTTGGGAAAATGATGTAGCGCCGGCCATCAGACACGCGGCCAGAAAGAGGAATCGTTTCATAGTATGGAAGAATTTGGTGCGAATGAATCACAATAACATTTAGCCGGTGTAGAGATTTTGCTAAGTGGTGATTTTGAGTGATTAAATGGAGTGAAACTGAGAAATGGAAATTTGAAAGTCGAAAAGGGGTTATTTGGGGCTGTGATCTCAGGTTTAGAAAAGTGAATAAGATTCAAAAATCTTGTAATTTTGCCCACTTCCACGAAACGACAGAGATGAATTTATTGGATTTTGAAAAGCCCATCGCCGAGTTGGAGACCAAGCTTCAAGACATGAAGCAGCTTACAGACGATAAGGATGAAAACGTCAACCGGGCTATCCAGGCGCTGGAAAACAAAATACACGAATTGAAAAAGGAGACCTTCGAAAACCTGACCG